>NZ_CALFSA010000001.1 GCF_937919355.1 uncultured Methanofollis sp.
ACTTCGTCTTCTCGAACTCGCTGACACTCGCACAGCGAAGACTTCGTCTTCTCGAACTCGCTGACACTCGCACAGCGAAGACTTCGTCTTCTCGAACTCGCTGACACTCGCACAGCGAAGACTTCGTCTTCTCGAACTCGCTGACACTCGCACAGCGAAGACTTCGTCTTCTCGACTCCCTTCGGTCGTCCCCCGAAACCAGGATAGGACCGGGGAAGAGTGAGCACGAGATCTGAGGAGGGAGATTGCTATCCACTCCCTCTCCTGATTTTTATGGGGGATATGGTCAGGCCTTATTGCTCCGCCGCGCCAACAGGATCAGGATGTCTGAAGTGCCCGTATTCAAGTGGAAGCAATGTCTGGTCATCAGGACCGACATCAAGATGAGTTGCGGCAAGAAGTGCGTGCAGATGGCCCATGCCGCCATCGGCGCCTACGAGCACGCGGGAAAAGAGGCACGGAAAGCGTGGTACTCGGAGGGGCAGAAGAAAGTTGCTCTGAAGGTCGCAGGCGAGCGGGAACTGTACACCCTGAAGATGGCGGCCGAAGCCGCCGGCATCCCCTGCTCCCTCATCCAGGACGCGGGTCTCACCGAGATCCCGCCCGGCACCGTCACCGCCCTTGGCCTCGGCCCGGCGAAGAACGAGGAACTCGACCGCATCACCGGCGGACTGCAGCTCCTATGATGCACACTCCCTACCCTGTTGAGGACGACCTCGGGATCTCCTGGTACGCCACGGAGACGCCGGGTATCGGCGGCGTCCTGCGAAAGAATCCCGAAGACTTCACCGTCGAGGAGATGCCCCTCGGCGGGCCGTCGGGCGAGGGGCCGTACCTCCTCTGCAGGCTCGTAAAGCGGAACTGGGAACACCAGCACGCCATGAAGTCCATCGCGGCGGCCCTCGGCATCTCGCACCGGCGGATCTCCTGGGCAGGTACGAAGGACAAAAACGCCCTCACCACCCAGTACATCGCCATCTATGGCGGCGAGGCTGAGGCCGTGAAAGCCCTCCAGATCAGGGACATGGAGATCGAACCCCTCGGCATGACCCAGCACGCCCTCTCCCTCGGCGCCCTCGCCGGGAACAGGTTTGCGATCACCATCAGCGACTGCACCGCCCCCGACCTCGCCGGCACTGTTGCGGCCTGCACATCTGCGGCGGCGGCGGGGTTCCCGAACTACTTCGGCCTCCAGCGTTTCGGCGTCGTGCGACCGGTCACCCACCTCGTCGGCAGGGAGATCCTGCGGGGCGACTACGACGCCGCGGTCGATACCTATGTCGGCCTCGCCTGCCCTGACGAGGCGCCGGAAGTGCAGGAGACCCGGCGGGCCTATCTCGAGACCCACGACGCGCAGGCGGCGATCGCCGCCTTCCCTCCCCACCTTGGTTTCGAGCGTTCGGTCCTCTCGTACCTCGCCGCCCACCCCGGCGAGACAGGCCGGGCCCTCCAGAACCTCCCGCCGAAACTCCTCTCCATGTTCGTCTCGGCCTACCAGTCCTGGATCTTCAACCGCGTCCTCTCCCTCCGCTGCGCCGACGGCACCGGCCTCGACGAACCCCTGCCGGGTGAGCGTCTCATCTTCACAAACGGCAGGGAGGACATCGTGACAGAAGCGAACCGCCGGGTCGTCTCCGTCCATATCGGGCGGGGCAGGTGCGCCGTCGCCCTCTTCATCCCCGGTGCCGGGACATACCGGTCCGAAGGACAGGACGACGAGAGGATGGCGGCGCTCCTCGCCGAGGACGGGATCACCGCCGAACACTTTGAGCGTGCCGGTGCATTCGTGCACCTCCACTATGGCGGGACCCTCAGGCCCATCAGCGTGAAAACAGATATTGCGGCCGATGTGAAGGACCGGGACGTCTCCCTCGCCTTCACCCTCCCGCCCGGCCACTATGCGACGACGATCTGCCGGGAGTTCATGAAGGCCGATCCCCTGGCGATGATCTGACGGCGGCGAGGGTGTGGGCCCCCTCGATGGCGTCGTAGAGGTTGCCCACCTCGTCGGCAAGGCCGATGGCGATCGCCTCCTCCCCCCGTATCAGGCGGGCGGACTCGATCTCCGAGCGGTTCACCGGCCTCTGTGCCGTCACGTCGGCGATGAAGTCCTCGGCGCTATCGTTCACGAGGTTCTGGGCATACGCCAGTTCGTCGTCTGTCAGCGAGCGGTATGGATATGTCATGTCCTTCTGCTCGCCCGACTTCACCACCTCGACATGCTCTCCTTCGTTTTCCAGCATCTCGCTCTGGTCTGAGAAGAGCCAGATCACCCCGACACTCCCTGTCATGGTGTCGGGAGAGAGGTAGATCCTGTCGGTGTGCGCCGAGATCATATAGGCCGCCGAGGTGGCGACGTCCCCCATCGAGGTCACGACCGGTTTCTTCGCCCGTGCGTATTCTATGTCGCGGACGATCTCCTGCGCCCCTGCCGGACTGCCGCCCGGACTGTTGACACGTAACACGATTGCGCTGACAAAGGGGTCGTCGGCCGCCGCCCTCACCTTACCCCCGATATACTCGCTCCCCGCGTACCCGCCGCCTGAAAAGTCGCCGGTGAGGATCGTCCCCTCGACGCGGATGACGGCGACATCGCTATCGCCGACCGGCGTCATGAACAGAATGAAGACAGCGGCGACAGCCGCGATGATGAATACGACGGCGGCGGCGATGCCGATCTTCTTTTTCAGCCTCCGCCTCCTCTGTGCGCGCTCGATATCGGCAAGGAGGCTGTTCATATCACTCTCCGTAACTGACGGCGTATTCTGTCACCAGGTTGCTCCCGCAGAGGTAGTGGCGGAGCAACCTGAGGCGTATCATCTCGTCCTCCGACTCAATGTGCATGCCGCCGACAAGGGAGGGTGTGTCCTCGCCGCCCACGATGAAGGGAAGGTGAATGAGCCTGATCTCATCGACGAGACCGTGCTTGAGCATGTGCCAGTTGAGGGTCGGCCCGCCCTCGATCATCATTTTTTTGACGTCGTAATCTTTCCTGAGGACGGCCATCAGTCCGGGGAGGTCGACGTGCGTCTTCCCGCAGACGACGACGTCGACACCCTTCCCCCTGATCGCGGCGACCCTCTCCGCAGGGGCCTGTTCCGAGACGGCGATCACGGTGGGGGCGTCGCTGTTGAGCACGTTGGCGGTGAGGGGGATGTCGGCCATGCTCGATGGGATGACCCGGATCGGGCTCTTTCCCGGCACGAGACGGACGGTCAGGAAGGAGTTGTCGATGGCGATGGTGTGCGACCCGACCATGATGGCGTCGCACTCTGCGCGGGTCTTGTGGAGGAGGATCTCAGTCTCATGGGCCATGTATTTCATGAGAATCTTGCTGGATGCGCCTCTTTTGAGCGTCAGTTTCCCATCGACCGTGATCTCGGACATCATCAGCACGTGGGGCCGTAGTGATGGAACAGACATAATCTCTGTCTAATATAACCCCCGGATTTAAAAGAGGGTATGGTCCGGGATCCCGGTGAAGGAATGCTTATCCACATGGCAGTTCCACTATTCTGTCATGAATATAACGGCGCTGAGGCCGCGTCTCCTATCAAAACTCGAGCCGATCGCTGATCTTTTTGTCAGGGCCGGTATCAGTCCCAACCAGATCTCGTACCTCTCTCTTCTGGCCGGGTTCTTCTGTGCGGTCGCTTTTGCCGAGCGCCTCTTCCTTGCGGGTGCCCTTCTCCTCCTGCTCTCGGCCGTCCTCGACCTTGTGGACGGCACGGTGGCACGGAAGAAGCACTGCCAGACGAAGTTTGGGGCGGTCATCGACTGGGTCTTTGACAAATATGTCGACGCCCTCGCCCTCCTCGGTATCGGGCTCTCGGGCGTGGCGGTCGTCTCCAACTTCCTCCCTCTTCCGCCTGCCGCGGACTTCGCCGTCGTCGCCATCGCCATCTTCGGCTCGATGATCAACACCTTCATCAAGCCTGTAGTCTATGCCGAGGTCGGGTTTACGGAGAGGGTGGACGGGAAGATCCACGACCCCCTTGAGGGCGTCGGTTTCTTCGGCCGCCCTGAGACCCTGATCACGCTCATTGTCGGCGCTGTTGTGGGTTTCCCCGGACTTGCGGTGGTCCTCATTGCGGTCTGCACGAACCTCTCCGCGGTCCAGAGGATCGTCTACCTCTCCAGGTCGCTCCCCTGAGGGCGGGCGACAGCGCCCTCAAGGTCGTCGCGGAAGGCCCGGTACAGCCCGTCGGCCATTGCCGCAAGGCCCGGCATGATGATGAAGAGTGCGTAGGCGATGACGATGAGGGCCACCAGCGCCCCGAGTTCGCAGAGGACGTTGTGGGCCCAGAAGAAACTCTCGTAGCCGTACTCGCCGTTGCTTGCGATCTCGGGGAGGTACGGGAACCACTGTCCTGTATATGCAAGGATCACGAAGACGTTCCGCCCGATGTTGAGGAGATAGATCGTCGGGACGATGAGGAGAGAGGCGAGGGCCTTCTGCCGCAGGGTGCTCGGGACGGCGGCGGCGACGCCGAGCATGATGGCGATGCTCTGGATGCCGGTACACCCGAGGATGATCTGGACCTTCAGGCCGTTCCTCCCGATCATATCCATCTCAGGCATGGTGTAGGCGACGCCGAGGGCGGAGAGGCACCAGCCGATCTGGTCGATGACCGCCTGGATCAGCCAGGGGCCGAGGGCGGTGTAGGCGAAGGGGAGGTAGATGAGGACGGCGACGGCGGCGGCACGGGTGAGGTGGGTGATATGTTCGTCGCCGGCGAACAACCTTTTCGCCGTCACGTACAGGAAGGGGATGGAGAGGAGGGCGAGTGTCGGGTACAGGAAATTATTGATGGAGAGGAAATACGGGATCTCCGCGAAGAGGTAGAGGGACATGGCGAGCCATCCGCCGATGCCTGCATACGGCCGGTGGCGTCCGGGTATGAGGAAGAGAACAAATAAGGCAAAGGCTGCAAAGAGGAGGTATTCGTCCATCACCCACTATTTGTCCCACTCACCTAATTAAGAGTTCTCAATGCGGCCGATACTGTCCTTTGATCTGCGGTGGAACCCCTCATTACCGTGTATGATCCGTCAACCAAGTCTTAATCAGGCATGCCTTCCAATAATACTTGAATGTTATTCTGTCCAAAGTGCAACACCATGATGATCTCGTCGGGGGGGCAGATGAAGTGCCGCAGGTGCGGCTATATCCAGGCCATCGAGAGCGAGGATTCGATGAAGATCACGTCTGCCCGTGTGGAAAAGGAGATCACGATCGTGGACGAGGAAGAGAAGACGAAGACCCTCCCGACGATCCAGGTCCCGTGCCCCAAGTGCGGGAACAACCTTGCCTTCTGGTGGCTGCGCCAGCTCCGTTCTGCTGATGAGAGCGAGGTCCGTTTCTTCCGCTGCACCGAGTGCGGGCACACCTGGCGTGAATACGATTAAATCTTAGAAAAACTAACGTATAGAAACAGCGGGAACACACTGGTTCCTGTCCCTCATTTTCATTTGGGCGAGGGTTGCCAAGCCAGGTCAAAGGCGCAAGGTTGAGGGCCTTGTCACGTAGGTGTTCGAGGGTTCGAATCCCTTCCCTCGCATTACTTCTGATGATTCGACGGGAGTGACCACCCTGTGCGCCTGGTGGGTCATGCTGGTCCCCGGCACTGATCCTGTTCTGAAGGTTTTTTTTGTATAACACGATTGAAAAATGAAAAGATCGTTTCAGTTCTCCCTTCTCAAGCGGGGATCCCTGCACTGATGCCGAAAGCATCGGATATCTCGTCGAGGACCGCCTTTTCCGGCTCACTAATAGCAACGCCATGCTCCTTTGCTGCTTCGGCGACCTTCTGACCTATCGCCAGCGACCACTTCTTATACGCCATTGCCTCGTCGGGAGGTACCCTTGACAGGGCCGAGGAAGCAGATCTTGCCGCTTCGATGATCATATTCCTGTAGCCTGTCCGGTCGTGCTTCACCAGGTCCTGTTGCTCTCTAATCAACTCCTTTTCCTTTGATTGCATCTCGGCTGATATGAGGCCGACCAGAGCACTGCCGCTTTCGGCCGCCAGGTGTTTGGGTTCCTGTATCATGGCTTTCGATTCGCCCCACGCACCCAGGACCGATGGTGCTGCGACAATAACCGCCATCGAGATCGCGTACGGTAAACTGACGAGGTTCTTCCATTCGTCATCTGTAAATTGCTCCCTCAGTTCCATAGACACTACCCGGGCCACACATGGCGCATATATTATAATATAATTTCTATGCCCTGCTGCGATGCCCGGGGATGGTGGCTGCCAGAAAATATTCGTACACGGTCCCTGATACAAAATATTCCTGAGGACGTCCCGTACTGGACCGGTATTGCCAGCAGAGCCGATTTGACATATCTCCATGCTCGCCAGGTCTCTCACTCCGCCATCGGCGCCAGCCTCTCCCTCTTTTTGATAACTCTGTACACCCCGCGGGGGGCGACGACCTCGAAGCGTGCGCCCTCTCCTGGTCGGCCCGTCTCCCTGATCGAAAGACCCGTGATCGCCAGGATCTCGCAGGAGAGGTAGAGGCCGAGGCCCGTGTTCTTGTAGTACTCCCGGCGAAAGATCGCCTCCTTGACATGCGCCGGGATGCCGACGCCGTCGTCCTCGCAGACGAGGGTGAACCCCTCCTCGTCCTCGCGGCCTGAGAACCTGATCTCCGTGATCTTTTCCCCGTACCTGAGGGCGTTGTCCACAAGGTTGAAGAAGACCTTTTCGAGGAGCGGGTCGGCGTAGACCTCGACATCCTCGAACTCGATGGAGAGTCTGACCCTGCCGAGGTCGAGGCCGCGGACGGCGCGGGCGATGACCCGGTGCACGTCCTGCCATTGCGGAGCGGTGACGCCGATATTCTGATAATCACGGGTGAACTCGATCTGGCGCTGGATCACCCCGGCGGCCGTCTCCTCCCTGTTGATATACTCAAGCAGCGTCGGGTCGGTCGTCTCCATGCGGGCGAGTTCCATATACCCCCGCAGCACCGTGATCTGGTTCAGGATGTCGTGCCGCGTGATGCTGGAGAGGAGGTTGAGTTTTTTGTTCGCCGTCTGGACCGCTGTCTCCGCCTGCTTGCGCCCGGTGATGTCCCGCGCCACGAGGACCACCGAGTCCTCCGTCATTGGCGAGATGACGGCGGCAAACCAGATCTCCTGCCTCCCGGCCCGCATCCCGTACTCGATCGCCACCGGTTCCCCTGTCTCCAGTGCCTGCCTGATGGCGCCGGGGACCGCCCCCGCCTGCATGAGGGGGAAGACCTCGTCGAGTTTTTTGCCGCGCACCTCGCCCTTCGGCCTGGAGTGAGGGGGAGGGTTTGTCGGCGCGACCTTCAGGCAGCGTCCCTCCGCATCGAGGACGACGACGACGTCGGTCATGCCCGAGAGCACCGCCCTCAACTCGGTCTCCGACGCGCTGAGCGCCTCCTCGGCCTGCCTGCGCACGATGTACTCCCCTATCCTCTGGGCAATGCTGGCGATGAAACTCCGCTCTTCTTTTAAAAACGGCCCCTCGTCGCACTCCGGCCGTTCTTCCAGGTACCCGACCTCGACTCTGCCCGCCTCCCTGTCATTGACTCTGATTGGCTGGCGCTGCATCCACGCCGTCTCCCTGAAGGCGGAGGTCTGATACACCTTCCCGTCCAGGGTGATCCGGGCAACCGTTACCTCCGGGTACTGCCATGCCCCCGGTATGACACCCACGATCGTCTGCATCTGTGCATCGAACCCTGTCTCGGGTCTGCCCAGGATCTTCGAGACCGTGTACAGGCACTTCAGTTCTTTGACCCGCTCGTTCAGGTCGTAGGTCTTCTTCTTCAGCGCTTTTTCGGCGTCCCTGCGTGCCGTGATATCGCGGACGATCGCCAGGACATATGTGCCGTCTCCCATCTGGATGCGGTTCAGGCTCACCTCGACGTCGAAAGGTCGATTGTCACGTGTGCGGCAGCTGCACTCAAAGAACTGCGCCTCCCCCGCGAGCGCCTCCCTGATCTTCCCGGCGACCTTCTCCTTCGAGTCCGAACCGTCGGGCTGGACCTGCGGCGCGAAGGCCGAGATTGTGTTGCCGACAAAATCCTCCCGCGTGCACCCGAACATCTCCAGGGCCCGCGAGTTGCAGTCGGTGACCAGGCCGTCCCGGATAAGGATGATGGCGTCGTAGGCATACTCGAAGAGCGACCTGTACTTGACCTCGCTCTCCTTGAGTGCCTGCTCTGCATGCCTGAGGTCGGTGATGTCGTGCATACCCTCGATAGCGCCGGCGATGTCACCCGAGTCGTTGTACAGGGGTGTCGCAAACGCCTGCAGGATCATCTCCCTCCCCCGCGGTCGCGCTTCGGCGCTCTCTGCAATGAGGAAACCGTCGCGTCGCCTGACCCGCGTATACCCACACCTCTCCAGTTCCTCCGGGGAGGCGGAGACGAGGTCGAGGAGGAAGGGCCTCCGGTCGCCATAGAAGGGGAGGGAATACGCACACTTCCCCTTCCCGATGATCTCGGCCGCCGGGACACCTGTCATCTCCTCGATCGCCCTGTTCCAGGCGATCACCTTCCCTTCACGGTCGACGGCGAAGATCGCATCAGGTATGGCATGGATCAGGTCGGCAAGATGGCGTGTCTCCTCGGCTTTTTTCCGCTCGGTGATGTCCACGATGGCCACAATGCTCTGGCGTACCCCCGGCATCATCGCAACGGTGACAAGAACGCTCCTGACACTCCTGTGCCTGTCGCGGAGATGGCATTCGAAGACACGGGGGGCGAGATCAGACCCTGACCAGCGCAGACGGTTGTACTCCATCATCCACTCCAGTTCTGCCGGGTCAGCCACAAATCCCGTCCAGCTCATCCTGCCTTCCACGTCTTCCTTCGTAAACCCGCTGATCTTCTCGAACTCCCTGTTGACAAGGGAGATCGTGGTGTCCTCCTCGACGATGATCAGGGGACTGCCGCTGTTCTCGAAGAGTGTCCTGTACCTGTCTTCAGACGCCTTCAACGCTTCTTCGGCCTTCTTGAGTTCTGAGATGTCGGTGATGACGTCGGCCAGGTAGAGGGGCCTTCCGAGGTCGTCGCGTATAACAAAAAAGTTTTCAAGGGTGGAGATACTGTCCCCCTCCGTGCTGACGAGGCAGAGTTCACCCACCCACTGCCCTTCTTCGATAACCGCAGGGATGATCTCCTTCTCCAGTCTCTCCGCGATCTCTTCGGGGTAATACCTGTAGAAGAAAGTGCCCTGGACGTCAACCGGTTTTGTCTTTCCAAGCAGGCGGCAGAGCGTGGGGTTGGCATAGGTGATGCTGCCGTCCAGCGTCGCCATCCCGAAGCCCTGCCCGGACGCTTCGGCGAAACGCTGGAAGATCCGTATCCTCTCCTCTGCCTGTTTCCGCTCGGTGACGTCTTCGAGCGTCTCCACGGCGCCGATCACCTCTCCCTCTTCGTCCCTGATCAGGGCCGCGGTGAAGTACAGCCATGTCCCGTCCTCGCCGAGGGAGGGGAAGAAGTCGGTCGCCTCGTAGGCGCCCCTCACCAGACCCGACGGTGCGTACTTCCCTTTATACCAGCGGGCGATCATGCCCTCGTCGCCTTCGCCGTCGATGAGCAGGTCTGCAAGGCACGGCCTCTCATCGGGATAGAATGCCCGCCAGTGTTCGGTCGTGCCGAGGATATCCCCGGTCTTGATGCCGCTGTACGCCTCCAGCGCCCCGTTCCAGTACACCACGCGGTGGTTTTGGTCGATCGCGAACTGCGGGATAGGTGACCCCTTTGCGATCGCGTGGAGACGGGCGGACTCCGCCTGCCTGTAAAGGGTGATGTCCCTGAGCGACTCGATCGCCCCGATGATCTCTCCCTGCCTGTTGTAGAGAGGTGACGCCTTTCCCCAGAGGGAGGCCCCGTGCCCTTCGTTCAGGGAGGGGATGGTCATCTCGGCGACAACAGTGTCGCCCTCCCGCCTGAACGTCTCGTACGGCACCTCGGGTTCGGCGTCGGGGTTCACGACGAGGTCGATGAGGCCGGATATCGGTTCCCCGTAGAAGGGGACGGCATAGGCGTGGTCCCCTTTTCCAAGCATCTCCTCCTTTCTCATCCCGGTCATCTCTTCGATGGCGCGGTTCCACGCGATGATCTTCCCCTCCGTGTCGATGACGAAGGTTGCGTCGGGGAGGAAGTCGACGATGTCGAGGAGTTTCTGGTGGGCCGCCTCTCTCTCCTCCTCGGCCTTCTTCCGCTCGGTGACATCCCTGATCGACTCGATCGCACCCGTGACGTTTCCCTTTGTGTCGTACAACGGGGAGGCGATGAACCAGAGATAGGCGCCTCGACCGCCGTACAGGTTGGGGATGAAATATTCGGAGACGAGTCTGTTCCCGCTCTGGACGACATGGGGGTATCTCTTCCTGATCTCCTCGTCGTCTCTCAGGACGAGGTCGATCAGGATGGGGCGCCTCCCCCCGTACAGGGGAATGCCGTACTCGAAGTCGCCCTTTCCCAGGATCTCTTCCTTCCTGACGCCGGTCATCTCCTCCATCGCCCTGTTCCAGGCGATCACCCTCCCTTCGAGGTCGATGGCGAAGGTTGCGTCGGGGAGGAAGTTTATGACGTCGGCCATTTGCTGCCTGGACTCCGCGAGTTCGTCCCGCGTCTGTTTTCGTTCGATGGCGATCCTGGTCTTGTGTTCGAGTTCGGCGAACTGGGAGACAGGGTCACCCCCTTTCTGGAGATAGGAATCCGCCCCCCTGTTCAGGGCCTCGATCACCACCTCTTCCCTCCCTTTGCCCGTGAAGAGGATGAAGGGGAGGTCGCCGAAATGGGTGCGGATATATTTGAGGAGTTCAATGCCGTCCATGCCGGGCATCTGGTAGTCCGATATGATGCCGTCATATCTCCCGGTTTCCATCCGCGTGATCGCCTCTGCGGCCGAGAGTGCGGTGTCGACGGAGAGGTTTCCCGATTGCTCAAGGAAGAGTCTGCCTATGTCGAGAAGTGCAGGTTCATCGTCAACGTAGAGAACCGAATACATGGGTGCCGACCCCGGTCTGGCGGTCATTTTTCCCGGTCGCTCTATATCAGTCTGCCGATGACGGTGCATGTCCCCGCGGCTATCTCTGTCTGCATACATTCATGATGCCTGAGTGGATCAGCACCGTACAGGGGGGATGATGCAATGAGTCTTGTGATTGCCTTTGTCGGATCGAAGGGCACCGTGATGGCGGGCGACATGCGGGAGATCTTTTTCTGGGACGACGAGACTGCCATCCCGGCGCTGGAAAAGGAACTGTACGGCGGGGGGATCGTGACCGACGACGACCTGTACAGGCGGGCCGGGGCGCTCGGCGTGGGAGTTGTCATCAGGGACGGCCGGGAGAAGGTGAGAGAGGAGGACGGTGTCCTTGTCGGCGAGGTACGGGAGATGGTGGGCGGGCGTGTCAGGTCGCGGAGGCTCTATGCCACGGCAGGGAGGTACGCCCTTGCCGAGTTCGAGGGGTCGGTCGGCAGGGTGACGGGAAAGGGGGCAGGCAGCACGTTTGTCGTCCTCGGGAACAGGATCGCACAGGAGATCGCCCTCGCATCCATCAGGGAGGGGTGGAAGGACGGCGGCATGGAAGACGCGGTCAGGGTGATCATCCTGGCGATGAAGAAGGCGGCGGCGTCGACCGCCTCGGTGAGCAAAAGGTTTGTCCTGATCGGGACGGAGGCCGGGGCCGACCTCGACGCTCTCCTCGCCCGCGACCTCGGGGAGAGAGAGGTATCTCTGGCAGACCCCTGCGGTACCTCTCATAAAAAAGCCTGAATGTGTGTCCCCTACCCAAAAGGGATCAGGGGAATGGCCTAATATCTCGGGTATTCCCGTTTCGGGCGGGGCGGTTGGGCCTCTTCCACCCGCAGGGTGCGCCCGACGAACACGGTCCCGTTCAGGGCTTCTTTCGCCTTCTCAGCCGTCTCCGTTGTGGTCATCTCGACAAACCCGAATCCCTTGTCCCCAATAATTTTGACGCTTTTTACTTCCCCGTAGCCTGAAAAGAGGTCTTTCAGATCGTCTTCGGTTACCGAATATGTCAGATTTCCGACATATAATCTGCTGGTTTCCATTTCCATCCCGCCGTTCCATGATCCTCCGCGGAGATAATAGTATCCGCTCCCGGTGCCGCGGTGGTCTCTTCAGTATGGTGAGTGATCAGGGGGTCCAGGAGAATGGCAGGGTGGGGATAGGGGGAGAGACCCGTGCGCCCTGATCGTACGAACGATGTACGGGCCCGAAGCAGTCTATGGCCCTATCATTGAGCCTTCGATATTTTAGGGGTTCTGCAGTGGGGAGCGTCGATCAACCGCCTTCCCCAAAACACAGGCCGGGGTCTTTGCCCCCCAGACCCCCGACTCCCACCTGCGATTGGCCCCGGGGAAGCAGAGCGGAGATCTTGAAGAGGTCCCTCTTATCCTGATGTCAGGGGACGACCAGAGAGAGTCGAGAAAATCTATGGTGCGCCACAGACAGACATTTTCGAGAGGGGAGACCCGCGCCCCCCGTCTTGCCCATCCAGAAAAAAAAGAAAATTATGGCAGTCCGATCGACCGCGCCCGGCAGCGCTGCCAGACGACACGGCCGACGACCTTGAACGTCTGTTCGAGTTCGTCGAAGTTCGGGACGTTGTGCTCCTTCAGGATCTTCTTGCCCGCGTCCATGCACTCGCCGCCGAGGAGCGTGCCGACGACGAGGTTGTCCGTCTTCCCGGTGAAGGTGACGATCTGCTTTGCAAGGGCGGCCGAGTCGAGGACCAGGTTCGGGAAACCGACGACGAAGGCGATGTCCCAGAGGTCGGAGTGCCGGGCCAGGATGTCGAAGACCTGCTCGAAACGCTTCTCTGAGGCGTCGCCGAGGAGGTCGAGGGGGTTTGCGTGGCTCCAGTAGTCCGGGAGGATCTGGTTGAGTTCTTCCAGGATCCTGGGCGGGATGTCGATGAGGTCGACGCCGTACATCTCGGCATAGTCAGAGGAGAGGACGGCGAAACCGCCGGCGTTGGTGATGACGATCGCACGCCGTCCCTTCGGGTAACCGCTCGGCGATGCGCAGAGTTCGGCGACCTCGAAGGCGCCCCGCAGTGCCCTGACCGGGACCACGCCTGCCTCCCTGAAGGCCTCCATGTACACCTCATACGAGCCAGAGAGCGAACCCGTGTGGGAGGACGCCGCCTTCTGCCCCTTCTGCGAGGAGCCCGACTTGATCGCCACGACCGGCTTCTTCTTCGCCACCTCGCGCACGATCTCCATGAACTCCCTCCCGTCGGTGAGTTGTTCGATATAGAGGATGATCGCGCGGGTGCTCTTGTCCTGACCGACAAAGGTCAGGTAGTCGAGGAAGTCGAGGTCGGCCTGGTTGCCCACCGAGAAGACCGCCGAGAAGCCGATGTCCTGCTTGAGGCTCCAGTCCACGACGGTGTTGATGATGGCGCCGGACTGCGAGACGAAGGCGATCGAACCGGGGTTCGGCGACTCGTGCACATAGGTCGTGTCCAGGCCCCGCGGCGGGATGATCATGCCGAGACAGTTCGGGCCGATGATCCTGATATTGTACGAGCGTGCGATCTCGAGCATCCTGTCCTCAAGCACCTTGCCTTCGGGTCCTGTCTCCTTGAACCCGGCGGTGATGACCACGACAAGGGGTATGCCCTTCTCGCCGCACTCCTGCATCACCTTCGGCACCTGCACGGCCGGGACGGTGATCACGGCAAGGTCGACCGGGTTCGGGATCGCCGTCACCGTCGGGTAGGCCTTGAGCCCCTGCACCTCGGTGCGCTTGTTGTTCACCGGGTAGATCTGGCCGGGGAAGTGGAGGAGGTTGTGGAGGACGGCGAAGCCCATCTTCGTCGGGTCGGACGAGGCGCCGATGACCGCAACCGACCGGGGGTTGAAGTACTCGGGCGGGACGTGCGAGCGTTCCTTCTTCGCGGGCGGGCGGTACTCGTCGTCGACGATGACCCGTGCGTCCACGGCGCAGGCGCCCGACTCGTAGAGCCTCAGGGGGTTGATGTCGAACTCCACGACCTGCGGGTTCTCCTCGAAGAACCGTGCGACGCCGCTGATGATCGTCACCAGGGCCTCCTCGTCCCTCGGCTTCATGCCGCGGTAGCCGCTGATGAGGGGGTAGGCCTTGATCTCGCGGACCATCGACCTGATCTCGTTCTCCGGGACTGGAACAATGCGGAGGGTGACGTCCTTCATCAGTTCGACGAGCGTCCCGCCCATACCGAAGGTGATCACCTTGCCGAAGGCCGGGTCTGTCTTGCCGCCCAGGATCAGTTCGAGGCCCGGCTGCGCCATCTCCTCGACGATGACGCCCCTGATCTCGGCTTCGGGGTTGTATGCCTTCGCTGACTCGACGATCTTCGTAAAAGCCTTCTTTGCTTCGTCTGCGCACGAGATCCCCACCACCACACCGCCTGCATCGCTCTTGTGCACGATCTGGGGGGAGATAATCTTCATGACGACCGGGTATCCGCAGGCCGACGCCGCTTTGGATGCCTCTTCGGGACTGGTTACGATCTTGAAGCGGGGGGTCGGAACACCGTACTTCTGGAGGAGTTCGTACCCCTCTGCCTCGCTGAGCATTCTTTTTGCCATAAACTTCCTCTTTCTGGTGGGAATTGTTCCTGACAGCGGGAATTGCATCCGGGCCGCATGTTCCTTCCGGGACCTGACAATGTATAGACCAGTCCTGGATAGGATATTGGTGGCTCTGGACTCGTTCATATCCCGTTCATGCGCAGGTGTGAAATATGTATGGGGTTGATACCATAGTGTCGACCTCTCCCCTTTAAGACCTTTTTGAATTTGTGGAAGAATGTGTCGGCGATTGTCGATAGTTGCCGCATGCCAGAATGGGCGTCTGTCGTGTTTGTGGGAGAGAAATCGTGCAATTCCGAAGCGTTTTTGAAAACCGTCTCTCGTAGCGGCGATGCGCGATCCATCATTGACGATCATGTAGTTTCCGTGGTGCGTCCCCATCCCCCCGTATACTTTTCATTTTCAGAAAATACTGGAATATCCTCCTGACCACAAAATATTTAATAAATCATCATATTCGATCCTGTAAAATTGGAGGTGAGCAGGACGGAGCAGGACTTTGCCGTACCCCTGGAAGCGCCGCGGTATTATGCACCTGATCCCTCGTACAGGGAGAGGTCATGGATCGGAGACTCCAGGACGGCGTACCGGAAGTTTTTTGAGGACCCTGACGAGTTCTGGCGGGTCCGCGCCGCAGAGATCGAATGGTTCGAGCCCTTCGACCGCGTCATGGACTGGGACTTCCCCTACGCGAAGTGGTTCCTGAACGGGAAACTCAACATCACCTACAACTGCCTCGACCGCCATGTGCGGGACGGTCGGGCCAACAAGGTCGCCGTCTTCTGGAGGGGAGAGGAGGGCGAGGAGAAGGTGTACACCTATAGCCAGCTCCTCAGAGCGGTCTGCCGCTTCTCGAATGCCCTGAAAAAGATCGGCGTCCGTAAGGGGGACCGCGTCTGCATCTACATGCCCGTCGTCCCCGAACAGGTCGTCGCCATGCTCGCCTGCGCCCGTATAGGGGCCGTCCACTCGGTCGTCTTCGGGGGGTTCGGCGTCGGCGCCCTCAACCAGCGTATCCGTGACTCGGGATCGAAGGTCGTGATCACCGCCGACGTCTCCATGCGGCGGGGCAAGGCGATCCAGCTCAAGTCCATCGTCGAGGAAGCCGTCGTCAATGCACCGAGCGTCGAGGCCGTCATCGTGCTGCGGCGCGACCGCCCGAGGGTCGAACTCCACTCGGAGATGGAACTGGACTTCGACAAACTGATGGAGAACGAGCCCGCTGTCTGCGAGCCCGAGGTGATGGACGCCGAGGACCCGCTCTTCCTCCTGTACACGAGCGGGACGACCGGGTCCCCGAAGGGGATCATCCATGCCTGCGGGGGTTATGCCGTCGGTACACAGTACACGACAAAGTACGTCCTCGACCTGAAGGAGGACGACGTCTACTGGTGCACCGCCGACCCGGGATGGATCACCGGCCACAGTTACGTGGTCTACGGCCCCCTCCTGAACGGGGCCACGGTCTTTGTCACCGAGACGACGCCCGACTATCCCGACCCTGGCATCTGGTGGAAGATCATCCAGAACTACGGTATCACGGTCTTCTATACGGCGCCGACCGTGATCAGGATGTTCATGCGGGTCGGCGAGCAGTGGTCTGACAGGTACGACCTCGGGTCTCTCCGCATCCTCGCCTCGGTCGGCGAACCCCTCAACCCCGAGGCCTTCGAGTGGTTCTACCACCACATCGGGAAAGATCGGTGCCCGATCGTGGACACCTGGTGGCAGACGGAGACCGGGATGCACATGATCACGACGATGGTCGGCGAACCGATGCGTCCGGGTTTTGCCGGGCGGCCGATCCCCGGCGTCGTCGCCGACGTCGTGGACCGCGACGGCAACCCTGTCGAACCCGGCAACGGGGGTTATCTCGTCATCCTGGAACCCTGGCCCGCCATGCTCAGGACTGTCTACAAAAACGACGAGCGCTACAGGAAGTACTGGACGACCATCAACCGTGTCTATACGGCCACGGACCTTGCGGTGAAGGGGCACGACGGCAACATCATGGTCATCGGCCGTGCCGACGACCTGATCATCGTCGCCGGGCACAACATCGGCACCGCCGAGGTGGAGTCGGCCCTCGTCTCCCACGAGGCGGTCGCTGAGGCGGCGGTGATCGGTATCCCCGACCCGGTGAAAGGCAACCAGATCAAGGCCTTCGTCATCCTGAGGGAGGGGCATAGAGGGAGCGACCGCCTGAAGGCGGACCTCCGCTACCATGTGCGGATGACCGTCGGCCCGATTGCGATGCCCTCCGAGATCGCCTTCGTCGCCTCTCTCCCGAAGACCAGGAGCGGCAAGATCATGCGGCGGGTACTCAGGGCAAAAGAGCTTGGCATGGACCTCGGAGACGTCTCGACCCTGGAGGACTGATTACCCAACTCTTTATATAGCTTTTTTACGTCATTTATAAGCATGCACGGCACCCCTGAGGAATCCCTGAAAATAGAAAATATCGTTGCTTCTGCCAAAGTAACCGATTCTCTTGACCTGCCGGTCATATCTTCTCAGATAGTGGGGGCGGACTACGACAAGAAGCGTTTCCCCGGTGTTGTCATCAGGATGCAGGACCCGAAGATCGCCGCCCTGGTCTTCGGATCGGGTAAGGTTGTCCTGACCGGGGCGAAGAGCGTGGACAGTCTCTCCCGCGGTCTTGAGATCCTGGGGGGCAAACTCCGTGACCTCGGGATTGAGATCGACGAGCACCTCACCTACACCATCCAGAACATCGTCACCTCTGCCGATCTCGGAAAGCCCATCAACCTGAACAAGATCGCCATCGGCTTCAACCTTGACCGGATCGAGTACGAACCCGAGCAGTTCCCCGGTCTTGTCTACCGCCTGGAGGAACCGAAAGTCGTCGTTCTCCTCTTCGGGTCCGGCAAACTGATCATCACCGGTGGCAAGCGGCCTGAGGATGCACGCCTTGCAGTGCAGAAAATTATGTCTGATCTCTCCAACCTCGGCCTTCTCTGATCTATAACCTTTTTTAATTACAAGTCCAATATATTTGAGCAGGTACATCCCCCTGTATGGGTGTACGGTCATCCCTCCCTCTTTCTGCATGACCTGCGCCCCTGTGGTTGAGAGATTGTCTTTTAGCACTGCATCATGAAATAAAAATTATATCCATGGCTAATATTCATATATAACAAATAATAACATACTATAGGCAATTGGGTGAACACAATGAGAGCAGAAGAAGTCCTGTACTTTACGCAGAGAGAAGAAGAGTTCGCCACCCTCCTCATCGACATCGGCATCAAGCGCAATGTCGCCAAGGCCCTCGTGTACCTCGCCAACACCGATGAGGCCACTTCCCGCGAGATCGAGCGCGGCACTGACCTCCGTCAGCCTGAGGTCAGCATTGCCATGCGTTACCTCAAGGAGAAGAAGTGGATCAACTCCCGCGAGAGCAAGGCGGAGAGCAAGGGACGGCCTGTCAAGATCTATTCTCTCGCAAAGCCGATCAACGAGATCATCGACGTCATCGAGAAGACCAAGAAAAAAGAAGTTGATAACCAGCTTGCCCTGATAGAAAAGGCAAGAGGGCTTATCTCCTCGTAAGAGCCCTGCAACCCCCTGCTTCACCGACCAGGACCGATATCTTTTCCTGGTATTCGGTGAACAACCCGCAGGTCAGGACACCGGGGATCGTGTTCAGGCGGGCGGCAAGCCCTGCCGGGTCCCCGATTGTCCCGAATGCACAGTCGATGACAAAGTTCCCGTTGTCCGTGATGACGGGGCCGTCTTTTTTCACGCCTTCCCTGATGACCGGGTCACCGCCGAGGGCCCTGATGCGCCGGGAGACGAGGGCCGAAGCGTAGGGTACGACTTCTACCGGAACCGGCACCGAGAGACGCTCCGCAAGTTTCGACCCGTCGACGACGATATAGATGCGCTCCGACGCTTCGGCGACGCACTTCTCCCGCGTGTGCGCCGCGCCGCCGCCCTTGATCAGGTTGAAGGCGGCGTCCACCTGGTCGGCGCCGTCGATGGTGAGGTCGATCTCCGGGTAGTCGGTGAGGTCTGCCACCCTGATCCCGGCGGCCCGCGCCCTGAAGGCGGACTGGTACGACGTCGGCACGCCGACGACGGAGATCCCTTCGTCCCTGACCCTCTCCCCTATCCTCTGGATCGCATAGTTCGCCGTCGAGCCGGTGCCGAGGCCGACCACCATGCCGTCCTCGACCTTCCCGGCGGCAGCGACGCCGGCGATACGTTTCACATCAAGGTTGTCCTGTTTTGTCATCAGAAAAGTATGGGTACGGCGGGATGATAAGGTGTGCCGCCGCTCCGGGGGGGTATATGGGGACTGATACACCCCTTCCATCGGAGGGCAGAGCCCCCGCCCTCGAAGACTTCGTCTTCTCATGCTCACTTTGTTCGGTCCTCGAAGACTTCGTC
>NZ_CALFSA010000002.1 GCF_937919355.1 uncultured Methanofollis sp.
CCTTCTGGGCTTCGAACCCAGGGACGCGGGTTCGATTCCCGCTGGGTCCGTTTTTCAGAGAAGTATTGCATTGAGGCAGGCCTGTACTCCGCGCAATACCATGTTCTGCTCTTCCCCGATCCGGGATAGGGGCCGGCAAGGAACCAGAGAAAAAGAGGGGGGGGGATTTTTCGAGGGCCGCCCTCACCTTGTCACTCAAGTACGATGAATTTTTTATCCTTCATCGGGTTCCCGAGGTAGACTGATATTTCATGTTCCACATATCCTGCGTCATCCGAGTTGGCCGAGACCCTGATGAAATATGTTGTCAGGGGCAGGTTTCTGATGTCCATCTTCGCGGTCTCCTCCCAGGTGCCGTTCCCCCGCGTGATTGTCCGGACACGGGTCCAGGGGATGGCGTCGGAACGGTACTCGACGACCTCGACGGCGGTCCTGTTGCCGATGTAGGTCATGTTCCACCTGAGGTCCAGGGCATTGCGCTCGATGCCCGTCTGCCTGAGGTCCCGGATGTCGAGGGTGGCGTTGCCGATGGGGGTATTGTTCTGCGTCCGCTTCACCGTCAGGGGAGTATGGGGGAGGGTGAGGAATTCTGTACCGTTGTTGAAGGTCAGTTTCGACCCTGTGCCGAAGAGGTCGATGATGCCGACATTGTTGTCGTTCGGAAGGACTTTGAGGGTGAAGGTGGTCTGCCAGCTCTGGTTGAGTTTGATGGTGCCGATGTTGAAGGCGAGATTGTTGTGGGTCCAGTTTCCGGTGTCGTCCCGGTCATTTCTGTTATAGATGTTTGTGCCGTTGGTGATCCAGTCCATCCTCTCCCGTGTGTAGGGGTCGTAACCAAACGCCTCGTGGCCGGGAATGGACCGCGGCGTGGTATTATTGGTCTTCACCTTCACACTCGTGAAGTCGAGGGAGAGGGTGGTGTTCACCCCGGCCTCGGTCTTCAACTGCCCCGCAATATCGGAGTACACTTTCTTCAGTTCGTCCTCATTTTTAGCCCAGGTATATGTCCCGTTGGCCCCCTCCGAGAGGCGCGTCAGGTACGGCTCCACATCTTTCAGGTCAGAGGCAAAGCCGATGGTGTACAGACGCACCTGGTTGTTATTGGCGTAGATAGACATGTTCTGGTTGGTGAACTGGCCGTCTGTACAGAAACTGCATTCTGCTCTCCAATAAATATCTTTTTCTTCAATATCCCTATAATAGGGGTACATTTCTTTTACTTCTTCCACAGTAGGCTTTTTATTTGGATCATATGCATTGCGGATTGGTCTATCCCACAAGGGTCTATCTAACCACCACTGCCCCTTTTCCTGCAATGTGCCTCCAAGGCCGTCATAATACTGATAGTTGGCAGGTTCCAGTTCATTGCCTGAAAATTCATACCCATCCTTCCATCCCGTGCCCTCGGCCAAAGGTGTTCCGTCATAGTTCCACTCGCCATCGGACATCAGGATGACGGCTTTGACCGCCTCGGGCCGCCCATTTTTTTTCAGTTCCTTGATCCCGAGGTAGAAGGCCTTCCTCATGTTGGTCGCACCGTCGGCGGGAAGTTTGTCAATTTCACTATTGACGGCGTTTTTATCATGCGTCAGGTTCTGGACAACAGATGCATCACTGGCGAACTTCACCAACCCTACCTGATCCCGGGCAGGGAGAGCCATCTGGTTGACAAAATCCTTTGCGGCCTCCTGTGCCTCATCAAGTCTCGATTTTTCGCCATAAGAGGGATTATCTCCCCCATTATCCCAGCCCATACTCCCGGACGTATCCATCACGAGCATCACATCGATCGGTTTCGGCTGGAGTTTATACCCGTTCCCGATCAGGGTGATGTTCACCCTGACGGTTTCGTTCCATGCAGGGTTCGGGGGCGTGACATTGGTGAGCACGCTGAGGTACGGGACATTGGTCCACTCCATCTTCAGGGGCGGGGCGCGATATGTCTTCCACTGCGCCTCCACCGTGCAGTTCGCCCGGTCCGGGGAGGAACCATACCCGGAGAAAAATCCCGGCCTGAAGAGTACGACCGCATAGCCTTTATCGTTGGTCGTCGCCGTAACAGTCGCCTCGGAGGTCGTGTCCCACCGCGGCATCTCATTCTGCGTGTCGGGATATGAAGCAGGATGGACAATGGTGAAGGTAACCACCTCGCCCTCGACGGGGTTGCCCATCTCGTCCATGACCTTTGCCATCACCTGTGCCGGTCTGACGCCGGGGACGTCCCAGCTTGCCATCACCTGGGGGGAGGCGGTGAGGACCATCTGCACCGGGTCGGTGCTCGTGAACCTGACCGTCGTTTCGGCGGTGGCTGTGGAGTTCACCGCGGTCGCCGTGATCGTCACGTCGCCCGTCGTGGTCTTGGGGCCGTACGTGATCGTCACCCTACCGTCCCTGTTTGTCCGGGTGGTCTTCGTCTTTTCACCGGGCAGGGAGGTGGAGATGTTGATGCCGGCGCCAACACAGGGGTTTCCATGCCTGTCTATGGCGGTAAAGGTGACGACAAAGATGTCCTTCCCATTGGCCGGGACCGACTTTGAGGAGGGGGCGACCTCGGGTTCGAGGATCTTTTCAGGGACGTTCTCCCCCACACCGTCGATCGAGAGATACAGGGGAGAGATCTTTCCGGGCATCTCCACGTAGACGATAGTCTCCCCGGCCTTCGAGCCAAGCTGAAGATGGGCTGTTACCTTTCCCTCTCCGTCGACGTCACACGTGACAGACGAGTCCCCACCGACAAAGGCGGCCCGGTCATCCGGAGACCCGACAGAGAAGGTGACTTTTTCCGTATCTTTCCGGCTATCGACCGGGTTGCCGTACCTGTCCTTCAACACAAGGGAGATCGATGTGGTCGTGCCGACATGCACCTCCCTCTCATAGGACAGGTTACTGTAGGTGTATGGCCCCGCATGGTCGACCTTCTGGACGACTGTCGTCTCCGCCACCACCGCACCGGTTGCATTCAGCGCCTTCGCCGT
>NZ_CALFSA010000003.1 GCF_937919355.1 uncultured Methanofollis sp.
GGGACGCTGATCTTCCGTACTGGCAGATGCCGGGCGAGTATCAGGTAGATGTTGCGGGAGACACCGCAGAGGTGGTAACCTGTCACTATACCTACCTGTCGGTCGCCTGCTGCGAGTTCGACTTCTCTGCCGTTCCCTATGGCAGTACCAGCCTCAACACCACTGTCAGGATAGGGGGAGACACCAATTTCGGGACCGCGGATCTGCCCACAGTGCGGAACATCGGGAATGTGCCCTGTACGGTTCTTGTGATGCAGGACGACATGGGACTGGGAAAGCGCGCCGATGGCACCTGGAATGTCATCTACAGTGCAGCGCTCGGTGACGGCGATGAGGTTAGTTACGGCCCCTCCCGGCAGGTCCCCCTCCCCGGTGTCCTGCCGGTGCGGGCCTCTCTGCCAGTTTCTTTCTCTCTCAGGGTTCTTGGAGGGTCTGGTGGGTATTCGGGGAATATGACCTTCTCATACGTTCCTGCTGACTCTTCGGGATGAAAGCGGGAAAGTGTCGGAGGGATATCTCGTCGAAAGACCCTCTCTGACCAGTATGTGGCAGGGAGAAAAGAATTGCAGGGGGGTTAATACTCTTTCATGATATATTCGGCGAGTTTCAACCGTTTCAGGATCTCCAGGGCCTCCATCTTCTCGGCCTTCCCGAGGCGCTGGATCGCATCACGGACCTCATGGTCGGATACGGTGAGCAGTCTGGAGACGTCGCCGGTGTCCGGTTTCCCCTGCAGGATTTCGTGCAGCCACCCGGCTGCTCCAACCTCTGCTGTCATGCTCAACCTATTATCCTGGCACACTGTTTATAAATATTTTCTTTTTCCCTCGTATGTCCTGTCTTCTCTCCCATATTTCTCCGGTGTCCCCATGCCATTATCCCGCTCTTCGAGGAGCAGCATGATGACTTCCATTGACTGATGGTCGCTCTGCCGGCGGTGAAAGCGCGGTGCACGGAGAGCAAGTCCGCCCTGATCACGTACGGTCATGTGTCCCCAGGCGATCGACGATCCGTATCCTCATATATATAGGTGCCCCTCCCCTCACTCATACCTGAGCGCCTCGATCGGGTCGAGATGCGCCGCTTTCCAGGCCGGATAAACACCTGCAAGCAGGCTTGTCCCGATCCCGAAGCCGATGCCGGTGAGGATCTCTCGCATTCCCGCAGCATCGAGAGATGTCGGTGCAGTACCATATCCGGCAAAGATGGTCTCCGCCACTGATGCAGTGATCGCATACCCGGCGACGACCGAGAGAACCCCGCCGATGAGACTCCCGGCAATACCGAGGATAAGGGCCTCGTACAGGAACATCAGGAGTATCTCGCGGCGGAGCGCCCCAATACTCCGCATCACCCCTATTTCCTGTGTCCTCTGGGTCACTGAGATGATCATCACGTTCAGGATCGAGACACTGGAGACGAGGAGGGCGACACCCCCGATCCCGAGGAGGAAGATCGAGATGGCGTCGTAGGTCTGGTAATACATTTCCAGGATCTCCCTGGAGTCCTGGACGTCCACCACCTCTTTGCGCCTGTTCATCTGGTCCTTTACCGCCGCCTTGACCGCCGGGATCTCCTCGAGGTCGGCGACCTTGATCACCACCCTGTCGTAGTCCTCCGCGCCGTGAAGGTCGGTGTACCAGTCATGGGTGACGACGACGGCATAGTCCGGGTTGATATCGATCGCAAGTCCTCGCTCCTCCAGGACACCGACAACCCTGACATCCTCGCCGGCGAGTGAGATCCTGCTCCCTGCCCTGATATCGAGTTCATGCGCAAGGCGCGCACCGATGAGCACCCCTCTGCCCGACCCCGGCGGGAACGACCCCTCTGCGACACTGAGAAGGAGGGGCATGTCGCTGGCATGGAGGACGATCACCGGTATATATCCACTCTCCCTCCCTTTTTTGAGCGCCTCAGCGGTCTGAATAAGTGGGATGGACGGGTTCGCTCCGACGGCATGCGCGATCCTGTCGGCGTCCCTCTCGGTGATCCCGGTGGCGAGGGCCGACCTGGGGTCGAAGGGGTCGCCGCTTGCGGCCGCTAGGTGGGGTGTGACGACGACGGTGTCTGAGACATCAGCGACCAGGCCCGAGAAGAGGATGATCAGGTTGTTGCCCAGGATGCCGAGGGATGCGATGGCAAGGACGCCGATGATGATCCCGAGGGCCGCAAGTCCCGACCGCACCCAGTGCCTTCTCAGGTTCCGCACCGCAAAGACGAGAAAGATCCGCTGCGCCGTCCGCACCTCTTTCACCCCCGTATGGCCTCGATCGGTTTCATCCTCGACGCCTGCCAGGCCGGGTAGAGGCCGGAGGCCACGCTTGTCACCGTCCCGAAGACCATGGCGAAGAGGATGTAGGCGACCGAGAGAGGGTCGAAGACTGTCACCCCTTCGGCGAAGGTGGTGCCGGCGGTGAGCACCTGCACGGCGGCGATGCTGATGAAGTACCCGCCGACAAAACTAAAGACCCCGCCGATGAGACTCCCGGCGATACCGAGGATGAGGGCCTCGTACAGGAACATCAGGAGTATCTCGCGGCGGAGCGCCCCGATGCTCCGCATTACCCCGATCTCCCGTGTCCGTTCGGTGACCGAGATGATCATGACATTCAGGATCGAGACTGTTGCGATGACGAGGGAAACCCCCCCGATCGCAAGGAGGAACCGTGTCATTGCGGCATAGATCTCGTTCACCTGCCGCAGTGCCTCCCGTGAGTCGGTGATGTCGACAACGTCGTCGCGCCTGTTGAGGAGACCGTCCACCTCCTCCTTGACGCCGTCGATCTCTGCGGGGTCGGTGACCCTGATCACCACATAGTCGTAGCCCTCTGCCTCCGGGAAGAGGTCCCGGAACCTCTCCTCCACGATGACGATGGCATAGTCGGGGTTGATGTCGAAGGCAAACCCCCTCTCTGCGATCACGCCGGAGATGATCGTCTGCTCGTCGCCGAGGCGGATCCTGCTCCCGGCCCGCAGGTCATACTCCCGGGCCAGGTAGGTGCCGATAAGGGCGCCCCTCGACCCTGTCCGCAGGTTGTTCCCCTCTTCGAGGTCGAGGAGGTAGGGGATGTCCTCGGTTGCAAGCCCGATGACCTGCGCGTACCCCCCCTCGTTCCCGACCGTGATCTCTCCGGCCCCCTGGAGAACCGGGATCACCCTGTGCCCCGCCGCCGCCTTCTCGATGCGCTCGACGTCGGCGTCCGGGATTGTGGCTTCGACGACGGTCCTGGGGTCGCCGGCGAACCCGGCGCCGCCAATGGCGGTGTGTGGGGTGATCACGATTGTGTCTCCCACATCTGAGATAAGGGCGGTGGCAAGGAGGTTGATGGAGTTCCCCATGACGCCGAGGGACGCAATCGCAAAGACGCCGATGACGATCCCGAGGGTGGCGAGGATAGACCGCACCTTGTGGCGCCGCAGGTTCCGCACGGCGAATGTGAGGAATATCATGCGATTCTGCCGTCGACGATGGTGATCCGTCGCCGTGCGTACGCGGCGACGTTCTGGTCGTGTGTGACCATGATGACCGTCCTGCCCCGTCGATTCATTTCGTCCAGAAGTTCCATGATCCCGGTCCCGGTCTTTGTGTCCAGATTGCCTGTCGGTTCGTCGGCGAGGAGGATCTCGGGGTCGTTGATGAGGGCGCGGGCGATCGCCACCCTCTGTTGCTGCCCGCCCGAGAGTTCGGCAGGTGTGTGGGAGAAGAGTTCCTCTTCGAGGCCGACGGCGGCGAGGACTTCCAGGCAGCGTTCGGTGCACCCCCCTTCCCGCTCCTTCAGGATGCGGGGGAACTCCACGTTCTCGATGACGTTCAGGAGGGGTATGAGGTTGAACTGCTGGAAGATGAAGCCGATATGGTCCCGGCGGAGACGGGTGAGTTCGTCGTCGGAGAGTGTGCCGACGTCCTTTCCCTTGATGAAGAGTGTCCCTGACGTCGGTGTGTCCAGGCAGCCCATGAGGTTCAAGAGGGTGGACTTCCCTGACCCCGAGGGGCCCATGATCGCCAGGAACTCGCCGGGCATCACGTCGAGGGAGACGTGGTCGAGGGCGACGACATCGCCTGCCGGCAGGGGATAGACCTTGGTCACGCCCGTGAATCTGATGATAGGTCCTTCTTCATTCATGTCGCAACGCCTCGATCGGGTTGACATGGGAGGCCTTCCACGCGGGGTAGAGGCCGGAGAGAATGCTCGTGCCGATACCGAAGCCCATACCGTACAGGATGTAGACAAGGCTTGAGGGGACAAAAAGGTAGGAGGTGTCCTGGAGCATGACACTGACCGCGAGGTAACCGCCGAAAAAACTCATGAGACCGCCGATGGCACTCCCGGTGAGGCCAAGGATGAGGGATTCATAGAGGAACATCAGGAGGACCTCTTTCTGGAGGGCGCCGATGGACCTGATCACCCCGATCTCCTTTGTCCTTTCCGTCACCGACATCATCATGACGTTGAAGATGGAGACCCCGGCGACGACGAGGGAGATGCCGCCGATGGCCGTGGTGAATGTCGAGATCCTGTTGAAGGTCTCGATGAGTGTTTCCAGGACCGCCTTTGTATCGAGGACATTCACCACCTCTTCCCTCCTGTTGAACTGGTCCTCGATGGCGGCTTTGACGGTGTCGATATCGTCGAGGTTGCGCACCTTGACGATCACCTGGTCCCACTCGTCGGCACCGTAGAAGTCCTGGTAAAAGACGTCTGAGACGACGAGGGCGTAGTCCGGGTTGATGTCGAAACCGACTCCCCGCTCCTTCATGATCCCGGATGTCCTGAGCCTTGCCTCCTCGTCGCCGACCCTGACGCGGCTCCCGACCCTGAGGTCGTATTCTTCGGCGATTTTTGCGCCGGCCAGCGCCGTTGTCGGACCCCGCAGGTAGACACCATCTTCGAGGTCGAGAAGTTCGGGGACGTCCTCCTGCCGCATCCCGTAGATGGATGCGGCCCCAACCTCGCCGCCAATGACAACCCGGTCCCCGCCGACGTACAGGGGGACCACGATATTCGACCCGACGGTGCGCTGGATCTCAGTCACCTGCCTGTCCGAGATCCCCTTCGAGGAGGCGCCCGGAGGCCCGTTCCCGCCGCCGGTATGGGGCGTGATAACGATGGTGTCGCCGACGTCGGTGAGGGTCTCGGAGATTGAGAGCACCAGACTGTTACCGAGGATGCCCATCGAGGCGATGGCGGCGACGCCGATGACGATCCCGATCACCGCAAGGAGGGACCGGAGCCAGTGGAGGCGTACGTTTCGCCTGGCGAACTCAAAAAAGATCATACCGACACCCTCCCCCCTGAGCGGTGCGGCAATAAATGTGCCGGTCGGCGCCTCTCCGGATCGTCACCCTCATCTCCCCTTATGCCCCACGCATCTCCATGCTACGCGTCGGTTGCCATGTCTCCATCGCCGGGTCCCTTGCCGATGCCGTCGGGCGGGCCGGGGAACGGGGGTGCACCACATTCCAGATCTTCTCCCGGAACCCGCGGGGCTGGAGGTTTAAGCCTCTCACCGACGGCGAGGCAGGCGACTTCCGCTCCCGTCTCGACGCCGCGGGGATAGGCCCTGCCGTCGTCCACATGCCGTACCTGCCGAACCTCGCCTCGCCGAAGGAGGAGGTGTACCAGAAGTCTGTCCAGACCCTTGCCGCTGAACTCAGGCGCTGCGACCTCCTTGGTGTCCCCTTCCTGGTGATGCATCTCGGCAGCCACCTCGGCACCGGGATCGAGGGGGGGCGTCGGCGCCTCATCGACGGCGTCTTCCACGCCTTCGATGAAGCGGGTGGTGATGCCGTCCTCCTCCTGGAAAACACCGCGGGGACAAAGAACAGTCTCGGCGGGACCTTCGAGGAGATCAGGATGATCCTCGACGTTCTCCCGGAAGAGAGGACCGCCGTCTGCTTTGACACATGCCACGCCTTTGCCGCGGGCTATGACCTGCGGGACGGGACGGCAGTCGGTGCGACCCTCGACGCCTTCGACGACGCAATCGGGATCGACCGCCTGCGCGTCGTCCACTGCAACGACTGCAAGGGTGGTCTTGGTTCTCACCTCGACCGCCACGAGCACATCGGCCTCGGGGCGATCGGGGAGGAGGGTTTCCAGGCTTTCTTCGCGGTCCCGGCGGTCCGCCGCCTCCCTCTCATCTGCGAGACCCCGGTGGACGAGCGGCGGGACGATGCCGGGAACATCAAGAAGGTCGGGGAACTCGCCCGGGGATAAGGAGGATCCTGCCCCGGTTTTTTTGAGGTCAGGTGGCGTAATGGGCGGGAAATTGGGCAGATGTCGGATATTTATGATCCACGGGCGTACAGTACTCTTCTGATATCATGATGGACAGGTCAACCTTCCACCCGGTTCTGATCGTGCTTGCCCTCCTTGCCGGAGCGCTTGCCATTGTCGTCGGCCTCTCCGGCGACCCGCAGGGCGACATCGGCCTCTTCTTCTCGACAGGGGCAGAAGCGGCACCGATCTTTCTGATCGCCCTCCTTGCCTTCCTCTCTCTCGACCGCCCCCGCATGCGCCCCGTCGTCGCGGCCCTTGCAGTCGTCTTCGTACTGGTTCTTGCGCTATTCTCCTGGTTTTTCTGCCTGGCGCCCTGGATGTCCATGATCGAGGTCGAAGAACCGCCGGTCGAGATGATCCTTGCCACTCTGGAGGGGATGCTCCTCTGCCTGATTACGGTCGGGGTCTGTCTGCTCGGCTTTTCGCGACGGGTCCGCCTCTTTCTTGCGCGGTATATCCCGATCGACCCCGACAACTTCGTCCACACCGTGGCCCTGGTGATGATCACCGCCCTCATGATCATCCCGCCCGTCCCCCTCCTGGTCATCGGCCACCCCCCACTCGTCGATCTGATGGCAAACCCCGAGTTCGCCATTGCGTCGATGACCCCTGCAGATGCGGCGAAGTCAGACGCATACGGTCTCTTCTGGACCATATTCGGCTCATTCATTGCTGTCGGCCTCTTTGTGAAGAGGTCTCTTCCTGAAACCCTGGAGCGCCTTGGCGTCGTGATGCCGACTCTCCGCTCGGTCGCCTTTGCCCTCGGCGTCGGTGCGGCTCTCGTACTTGTCTTCTCGGTCGTGGACAATGCGATCATGGCGGTCTGGGAATATTTCGGCTGGTACGTCACCGATGCCGACTATACGGAGGCGCTCTTCGCCTCGTACCTCACCCCGGTTGCTGCCCTCGTTGCGGCGGTCGTCGCAGGCGTGGGGGAAGAAATTGCGATCCGCGGTGTCCTCCAGCCGCGCTTTGGCATTGCGATCTCGGTCCTCGTCTTCGCGGCCCTGCATGCGTACCAGTATGCGTGGGACGGTCTGCTCTCAGTCCTCCTTGCGGGCCTTGTCTTTGCGTACCTCAGGGTCAGGACGAACACGACCGTCTGCGCCATCACTCATGCCACCTATGACTTCATCCTCTTCTCCCTGATCATTCTCGGGATCGGATAAGTCCGATCTACTGGAAGACCCATTTCTTTTTTGGATCTCTGGGGCGAATCGAGGGCCGGAGAGGTATCTAAACTCCTCTGGTAATCGAACATCAAAAATGTATGATCCTTTATTCCCTGATCACGAACCGGCAGTAGGGGTCGCCCGCGGCATAACAATGTGTCTCTGTGACCTCCATCTCCCTCCCGAACTGTGCGGAGAAGATGGCGGTGAGGATACCGGTGTCGAAGGAACAGGCGGGTCTCCCGATCTTCGGGAGGTCGGCGCACTCGAAGCAGTCGTAGACGAAGATCTCGAAGGGCGCTGCGGGCCCGGCCTCGACCCTGCCAAGGCGGTGCTCTTCCCAGAAGCGGGCGACCTTGCCGAGAAACTCTCCTGTGTCCGGGGCAACGAGGGCTGGTGCCACCGCCTCACCAACCTTTCTCCCGGCCTCGAAGAGGACGGGGTCGAGGTTGACGCCGGTCTGCATGAGCATCGTCCTGAGGGTCCGGAACATCAGGCGGTAGAAGCCGAAGGGGTCACCCTCTGTCTCCTGGTACTCGGCGGCATAACGCGCCAGTTCAGCGGGGATCTGGTCGGCGGCAGAGAGGGCGCCGAGGCGGTCGGCGGCGATGAAGAAGATCTTCCGTCGTGCGTCTGCAGGGTCAGGCCTCTCCCCCAGGATCCCCTCTTCCACCATATCCCTGAGGTGGACGGAGACCGTGGACTTCGCCCTCCCTGTCATCTCCACGATTGCGTCGAAGGGCATCTCCCCGCCTGAGAGCATCTCCAGGATCGCCACCCTGACCGGACTTTTGACCGCGTGGACTCTCCCCCTGCTTGCGAAGAGTTCGATCTGTCCTCCTCTCCCTGTCGTGCCCATCTCTCAGAGATGAGATCGGAAGAATCATATATCTTTTGTTCGTATACCATAGAATGTTAGTAACATTACGAACAAAAGGTGAGAAGAGATGAAAGCGACAGAACTTGCGCAGGGCGTCTACTGGGTCGGCGCCATCGACTGGAACCTCCGGGACTACCACGGCTACACCCTGCCCGGGACGACCTACAATGCCTACCTCGTCGTTGGCGAGGAGAAGACCGCCCTCATCGACACCTGTTACCCTGGCTTTGAGGACCAGGTGCTCGGGCGTGTGGCCTCGGTCATAGACCCGAAAAAGATCGACGTGGTCATTGCAAACCACATTGAGGTGGACCACTCAGGCGGCCTGCCGAAGATCGCGAAGATGCTCCCCGGCGTCCCGATCTACTGCACCGAAGTCGCCGTGAAGGGCTTTGCCCGTCACTACGACACGAAGGACTGGAACCTGAAGGTGGTGAAGACAGGCGAGAAACTCGACCTCGGCAAAAAGACCCTGGTCTTCCTGGAAGCGCCGATGCTCCACTGGCCAGACTCGATGTTCACCTACCTCGCCGAAGAGAAGATCCTCTTCCCGAACGACGCCTTCGGCCAGCACGTCGCCTCCTCCAAACGTTTCGACGACGAACTGGGAAAGGACATCGCTCTCGCCCATGCGAAGAAGTTCTTCGCAAACCTGATCATCCCCCTCGCTCCGAAGGTGCTGAAGAAACTTGGAGAGGTCGGCGACCTCGGCATCGGGATCAGGATGATCGCTCCCTCGCACGGGATCATCTGGCGTTCCAATGCCGCCGATATTGTCACCTCCTATGTTGAGTGGTCAAAAGGCGTCTCGAAGGACAAGGTGACGATCGTCTATGACACCATGCATGGTTCGACCGACATGATGGCGAAGGCCCTTGCCGACGGTGCGATGGACGGCGGCCTCGAAGTGAAGGTCTGCCTCCTCAAGGACGGGAGGTATGAAGGCTGCCACCGCTCTGACATCGTCGCCGAGATGCTCGACTCGAAGGCCATCCTTGTCGGTTCACCGACCCTTGAAGATGAGGTGCTCCCGACAGTCGCCGGGTTCCTCTCGTACCTCCGCGGCCTCAGGCCCGGCCGCCTGACGCAGAAGAAGGTCGGCTTTGCCTTTGGCTCGCACGGTGGCCATGGCGGGGCGGTTGAGCAGATCACCGGCGACATGAAGAAGGCTGGCATCGATGTGATCGATGGAGGCATCGAAGTCTACTTCAAGCCCGACGTCAGTGAGTGCGATGCATGCTACCGGGCCGGCCTTGCCCTTGCTGAACGGGTAAAAAAGATGTGAATGCCGGAAAATCCTGCACGCACCTCACTTCAGGGCGGGAATATCCCCTCCCTCTTTTCCACGTAGACTTATATGGTCTGCATCCATACGGCCATCATCCCATGGGGCGCCGGCTGAACTTTTCCGGGATCCTCCTTGCCTACGCCGTACAGGGACTTATCCTCCTCCAGGTGGGATACAGCTTTGTCAAGGGCGATTATTTCCTGGGCATCGTAGGTTCATTCGCCTTTTTTCTCACCACTGTCCCGTACCTGGTCAAAAGGAGGTTCGACATCTCTCTCCCCTGGGAGGTGAACCTCCTCATCGCCCTCTCTCTCTTCCTCCATGTCGCCGGTCATGTCAGCGATTATTATGTCCTCTTTTCCCCGTACTACGACAAGATCGCGCATTTTGTCTCCTCGATCACCATCTCGGTCCTGGGCTTTGTCCTCGTCCTCCTCGTCGACCGCTACTCTGGCCTGCACCTCACAAGGCCGATGATCATCTTCTTCATCGTCATCTTCACGATGGCCCTCGGCGCCTTCTGGGAGATCTATGAATACCTCTTCGACACCTTCCTCGGAACAAACCTCCAGCACGGTCTCGACGACACGATGACAGACCTGATCTTCGACCTCTTCGGGGCCGTCATCATCGCTGCAGTCGGTAACTTCTACCTGCGGAGACTGACGAAGGAGGAGATAGCATTGTTGTTCATGAATCCTGCCCCGGAAAAAAAGGTATAGAGGCGTCCGGTGCGGGGTATCCCGCGTCTTTCAGAGAGTCGTGGTCGGACTGATCAGGACGATCTCGGGGGGGGCATTGAACCGCAGGTCTGTCCTGAGGTTGGAGGTGCCGACGCCCCGGCTGATGTACACCGGCGCCCCTCCCTTCTGGAAGAGACCGGAGAGTTCGATGATGCCGCGGTCATTCAGGTCCTTGATGCCCGGGAGCATGACCTGCCCACCGTGGGTGTGGCCGGCAAGGATAATGTCGGCGTCCCAGTCTGCCCGGCACTCGGGTTCGTGGATCATGTAGACTGTGAAGGCGTCGCTGTTCCCCGGCACCATGGGGGGGTCGGCCATCCCGGCCCATCCGTCGTCCACTCCGACGATCCGGAGAGGGGTGCCGTTGATATCGAGGGTGACATATTCGTTTCTCAGCACCGTGACACCGTTCTTTTCGAGTTCTGCCTCAACTGTGTCGGCGAATGCGCTGTCGGCGGTTCCATCCCTGAGAGCACTCAGGTCGTAGTCTGTCACCGTCCTGGTGGTCCCCCCGACCGCTGCGACCCTCTGCAGTCCACTGAAGGCGTCTATCCCTGACCTGTAGTCATGGTTGCCGAGGACGGCATAGACAGGAGCGTCGATCTCCTGCCAGACCTGTTGCAGGGAGAGGTCGGGGTCCTCGTCATAGACGAAGTCCCCCCCGATGAGCACGACCGAGGGATGGAGGGCATTGATCTCCCGGATCATCTCTCTGGTATGGTCGATGGTCTCGGCCTTCAGGTGGGGGTCGGCGATGAAGACGACGCCTTCAGGGGCGCCGTCGAAAGTGAGTGTGGTAACAGAGGAACTCCCCCCTTCAATGGCCATATACCCGAGGGTCATGGGCGTGCAGACGAGGAGAGCGATAGCGATGAAAGCATATCTGGGGTTTTTCAGGTGAAGTCGTCCTATCCCCATGTACTTCCGATCTTGGACCCGGCGCATATATAGGGGATTGTGTGGTGGCATGCCGGACGATCGTGACAGGGGCCTTTGGAAGGAATGATTGCCGATGGACCTGTTCTAAACAATTTTTTCTATCTGTTGTTTTTTATTGTCTGTTTTTTCCTCGTCGGAGGCTTTGTATACGGGTACATCTCCCTGTACATGTGCACTCTTTTCCCGGAGCGCGGGGCTGATCGGTTCGCCGGGCAGTCAATAAAGATACTCTATTGCAGACTCATCCATTTCCCGTGTCCCTGGGATAAAAAGGTCCAGACTACGGGGTTTTGGCCTGCGGGACGACCGGGGACTCGATCGTGATCACCTCGCCGGAGAATGTGAGGAGGTGGTCGAGGAGAACAGGGCTGAGGCTGTTCTCGGCGGCGAGGAAGATGAGGGGTATTTCCATGATGCCGAGTTTCGCCGATGCAAAGTGAATGAACTTCGAAACGTCCTCGGAGGAGAGGTGGATGAGCATCGTGGTCACCGAGTCGATCAGATAACACGTACGTTCTTCCGGGTACGTCCTGAGCATCTCGGTCATTGCGATACTGAGGCTGGTCAGGTCACGCGGGTTGTTGACGAAGGTCGTGTTTTCGAGGGGTGACGGCTCAGTCCCGAGTGCGTACTTTGTGATTACGTCGATAAAAGAGACTCTGGATATATCGATGCCGTGGCGCGTATAGGCCTGCACGAGTATCTTGGAGGGCTGGCTGACGGTGATGACGACCGCCCTGAACCCCTGCCTCACGACCTCTTCGACTATGGCGATGTTTGCGTCCCTGAGGACTTTCGGGCTGGACAGGGCCAGATAGACCACCCCGTCTTCGAGACCTGACAGTGAGATGCTCATGAGCGTCATCCTTTATTCAGCAGGAACTTCCTGAAGGACTCCGGGATATCCTGACGTCCTCCTGCAGTCGCCCTGATGAGTTCTGCCAGGTTCTCTTCGATCGCCCTGATCATTCCAATCTCTACCTGGAGTTGCATCCTGATCTCCTCAGGCCGCCAGTCCCCTGCATCGAGGTCGCTGATGATCCCCTCCAGGTCTGCCCTTACAGTCTCTGCCGGGTGCACGACCCGGGAGGCACTTTCGATAAGATATGCAAGGAGGGCTTCCTGAGTGGCTTTCAGTTCTTTTTCCGCTTTTATACGCTCTTCAAGTTCATTTGTGAGATCGTTTTTCGCTGCCCTATACGCCACAACCTCGCGGGTCAGCGTGCTCACGTCCTCGCAGATGATCATGGCATTGTATATTCCCTCTTCTTCACCGGCGACCGGAACCAGAGTAGTGTGCTGGATACGCATTTTCCCGTCAGGAAGACATGAGGGGATGAGGTAGTGGTGGATCTGGGAGGAGAAGACAATCGGTGCGCCACCCTGCAGGACATGGTTGATCCGTTCGGTGATGACCGACCTTTTCAGGGACGGGAAGCGGACAGTGATCTCCTCTCCCTGTATATCAGCCGCGGGAATGCCGGTCCACTCCTCCAGGCAGGCATTCCAGTAACAGACCCTGAACTCTGGATCGATGATGCATATGCCGACCGGCAGGAAGTCCATACCCTGCCATGCGCCGGCAGACCCACGCGTTGCCATTCGATCAATCTCCCCTGACAGCAGCGATCCTGTCGAGAAGAACGTCCAGAGACCCTATCTCCAGGATCATTGCGATGACGCCTTCGACGTTGATCTCTTCTACAAAGAACCTGGTGTTGGCGAGAAGGACCCTCTCGTCGGGGTCGAAGCGTGTCGTCCGGGCGATATTTGTGATCGTGTCCTCGACATAGGTCGGGGGCGTGTAGGTGATCTGCTGGCCGAGGACGTTCCCGATCGATCCCATGACCCCGTTGATAAAGATGTTCCCGACCTCCATCAGCGTCTCCGTCCTGAGTGCATCAAGTTCCGGGAGGTCCTCCTCCTCGCCGGTGATCGCCGTCACCAGCGCTGCGGCGCTCCCGGGGGGGAAGATCAGGGCGGTCGTGCCGGTGAAAAACCCCCTGAAGTCGATCTTTACTGTTGCGGCACGTTGCGGGCCGGAGAGCCCCTCAACACGGTCGAGTTCGTCGAGGCCGATCACGTGGAGGGTCGGCACCTGGAGAGTGATATGGGAGCAGGTGATCTCGTTGAGCATTGCTGCCGCCCTCCCGACACCGATATTCACGAGTTCCTTGATGGCGTCGAGATCGTCAGGGTCGATGGTCATCAGATCCCGCTCCGGTCGAGTATCTCCCTGATCGCTGCCAGAAGCTCGTCTTTTTTCACGGGTTTGTTGATGCACGTCGCCACGCCCATCTCATAGCACTTCTCCTTCGTGGAGTCCTGGATATCTGCGGTCAGGATGATGATCGGGGCCGTGAAGCCGCGTTCGTGTATCTGCTTCATCATCTCGAAACCGTCCATTTCCGGCATCAGGAGGTCGAGGATGATCAGGT
>NZ_CALFSA010000004.1 GCF_937919355.1 uncultured Methanofollis sp.
TCGCCGTACGACCTGAGGTCTCTCTCGATTGCCCGCAGGTCGTCGGGAGAGGGCATGTACCTGATATGCGCCGAGGCGATGACCGGGGTGTGCCGGCAGCAGACCATCGGGGCAAATTTCCTGAACTTCCTCTCCACGTCCACGTAGTCCACGAGGTCGAGGAAGGGCTGGACAGTCGAGAACCACTGTTCAGGGTCGCCGGCGAACCTACCCCCCTCGTCCCTGCTCCTCAGGGTGGCGATGATCGGGACCGGGCACTCCACGTTGTATCCTGCCATCGCCGACGACAGGTCCTCTCCCATGAGATCGAACCTGAGTTCGATGACATCGGCGCCGAGTGCCACCGCTTTCCGGATCTCGTCAGGACTCGTCAGCGAGACGACGGTCTTCATACTCTGAGGTATCACTCCGTCACCTGTTATATCTCTGTCTCTCCAGTCCCCCGGCACAGGTACGCCAGAACAGGAATCCTACAGAGTTTTTCCGGGTTTATTCTGCCCCGTACTCTTCGCAGGCGTCGAGGACGTACCTGAGGAACGCCATCCCCGGCCCGCCTGCCATCGCCGAAGCGAGGAGGGCGCCCTCCATGATCTCGGCCTTCGATGCCCCGGCCTCGATCGCCAGTTTGGTGTGGAGGGTGATGCAGAAGGGGGAGTGGTCCGCGACCGCAAGGGCGATCAGGATGATCTCCTTGAACTTTGCCGGCAGGGCGCCGTCCTTGCAGACTTCATGGACGAAGGCGAGGAAGGTGTTCCAGACTTTCGGGTCGAAGGCCTCGACCTCGCGGTTTGTCCGCAGGACCTGTTCGAGATATTTTGTTGCTTCGGTCATGCTATCATCTATCCTTCTCGCCCTCCTCCCTGATAAGGCGTATGAAACATTCCCGATGGTTGCTGTGCCTTTAGACCATCCCGGTTACCGCATCCGCCGTCAGAACGGGAACGACCGGGATATTCACTCCGCCCCGAACTCGTTGCAGGCGTCGACCACGTAGCGCATGAAGGCCATCGACGGCCCGCCGCCCATCGTGATCGCCATCATGGCCCCCTCCATGATCTCCTGCCTCGTCGCCCCGGCCTCGATGGCCCGCTTCGTGTGAATGGCGATGCAGAACTGGCAGTGGTCGGCGACGCCGAGGGCGACCATGATGATCTCCTTGACCTTTGCCGGCAGGGCACCGTCCTTTGAGGTGGTCTGTACGAGAGCGGAGAAGGCACCCCATGCTTCGGGGTCGAAGGCCTCCAGGTCCTTTCGTGTCTGCGCTAACTGGCACAGGTATGTCTTCGTGTCTGTCATGATACCCATTCTTTGGGGAAGATCTCCGATAAATGTCTGGGAAATTCTATGATGGGCCCATAATGCCGTTGATCTCGTCCCGGCCCGCTCGCTCCCCCGGATGCCCCCTCTGAAAGGGATTTATCCCCTTCACCCCTATCTATGCACACGAAAACGGTGAAGATCCCGGAACTCCTCGCTCCTGCTGGTTCTATGGAGGCGCTGAAGGTGGCCGTCGCCGCCGGAGCCGACGCCGTGTACCTCGGCGGGACGCGGTTCTCGGCCCGGCGTTTCGCGGCGAACTTCGACGACGACGCCCTGCGTGAGGCCGTGGACTACGCCCATATCCGCGGCGTCGCCGTGCACGTGACCGTCAACACCCTGGTCCACGACGCCGAACTCCCGGCCCTCGCCGACTATCTCCTCTTCCTCTCCGAGATCGGCGTCGACGCCGTCCTGGTGCAGGACGCCGGCGTCCTCCGCCTTGCCCGCTCCCTCGTCCCCGACCTCGTCGTCCACGCCTCGACGCAGATGACGGTCACCACCGCGGAGGGCGTCAGGTGGGCTGCAGAGGCGGGGTGCTCCCGCGTCGTCCTCGCCCGCGAGGTGAACCTCGCCGAGATCGAGGCGATGCGGCCCGTCCTTGAGGAGACGGGGTGCGAACTGGAAGTCTTCCTCCACGGTGCTCTCTGCTATGCCTACTCGGGCCAGTGCCTCCTCTCCTCGGTGATCGGCGGCCGGAGCGGGAACAGGGGAGCGTGCGCCCAGCCCTGCCGGAAACCCTACGCCCTCATGAAGGGGGAGTACGACCGTTACGGCCGACCCGTGCGGATGAAGCCCATCCGCCTCCCCCACCGCTACCTCCTCTCGACAAAGGACATCTGCCTGTACCCTGTCCTCGACCGCGTCGTCGCGGCGCCGGTCTCCTCCCTGAAGATCGAGGGGAGGATGAAGGCCCCGGCCTATGTGGCGGTCGTCACCGCAGTCTACCGCCGCGCCCTCGACGTCATCGCGGAGGGACGCTGGACGCCCTCGCCCCGGGACGAAGAGGCCCTTGCCTTCGCCTTCACCCGCGGCTTCACGACCGGGTACCTCTGCGGCGAGAGGCACCGCGGCGTCATCGGCCCTGAGCGCCCTGACAACCGCGGCGTTGCGATAGGCCGGGTCGTCGCCTTCTCGAAGAGCAGGATGGAGGCGACGGTCGCCCTCGACGGCCCCCTTGCCCCGGAGAACGGGGACGGCCTCGCCGTCTCCTCCCCTGAAGGGGAGTTCGGCTGCGTGGTGCGCGGGACGCCGAAGACGGGCAGGGACGGCGTGCTGGTCAGGATGCCTCGGCCTGCGCCGAAAGGTGCGGTCGTCTCCATCACCCGCCGCGCCGCCCTCGAGTCCTGGGCTGAAGAGGTCCTGCGGCAGGAGAGGCAGACCGTCAGGATCGACGCCTCTGTGCGGTGGGAGGAGGACGGCACGCCTGTCGTCGAGGCCGCCTGCACGCCGGTCAGGGGCCGGGGTCGCCCGGTGCGTATCACCGTGCGGGGCGACGGACCGATGGGGAAGGCCCGGACGCGGCCCCTGAGCGCAGACCAGATCGCGGAGCACCTCCGCCGCACCGGCGGCACGCCCTACGTCGTCGGCGACCTCGACCTCGCCTACCCCGGTGGCCTCTTCGCCCCGCCATCATACCTCAACGCCCTGCGGCGGAGCCTCCTTGAGGAGGCGGGCAGGTCTCTCTGCGAGGCGTCGCGGCCGCCGGCAGGGGAGATCGCCGCCGCCCGTGCGCGGCTTTCCGCCCTCCTCCCCGCACTGAAAGCCGGAGGAAAAACAGCGGAGGAGAAAAAGCCGGTGCTTTCCGTTTACACGGACACAACTGCGGGCGTCCGGGCCGCCTCCGCCGCCGGTGCCGGACGCATCTACTTCGAGCCCGCGGAGTGCACCGCGGAGGCGCTTGCCTCTGCCGTCAGGGCGGCGGCAGGCGTCCCCCTCGTGTGGAAGTGGCCGAAGATCGTGCGGCGCAGTTACCTTGACGCCGCCCTCCCCCTCCTCAGTCCCGCCGGCGTCGCCGGCGTCATGGTCGAGGGGCACGGGTGTGCCCCTGCGGTCAGGAAAGCCCTCCCCGGCATGCCCCTGTACGGGGCGTCCGGCCTCAACATCTGGAACGCCGAGGCCGTCGCCGCCCACGACGACTTCGCCCTTATCACGCTCTCCCCCGAACTCTCGGGTGACGACATAAGGGCCCTTGTCGCCCGCCTCCCTGCCGGGGCACCTGCGGTCGAAGTCCTCGTGCAGGGCGTCGTCGAGGCGATGGTCACCGAGGACTGCCCCCCCGCCACCGCCCTCGGGTGCCCTGCCGGGTGCGGGGACGGCGACGCCTTCGGCATCAGGGACGAGAAGGGCATGACCTTCCCCCTCTGGCCCGCCGGGGAGTGCCGGACCTCCATCGGCAACGCCGTCGAGACCTGCCTCCTCGACCGCCTCCCCGCCCTCATCGCCGCCGGGGTCGGCGGCATCGCCGTCGACGCCCGCAGGCGCGGCCCCGCATATGCCTGCGAGATGACAGGCATCTACCGCGAGGCCCTCGACGGCCACGTCTCCGCGGACCTGAAGGCGCGTGCGAAGGCCCTATCCCTGGGCGGGATCACCGTCGGGGCCTTCGTCCACGGCACAGAATGATTCAGGGGAGGTTCCCCTCCCCCGTACACTCGCGCTGCCTCTCCTCGCTCATATCGAGGAGTATCTCGAAGATCTTCCTGACCTGCACCGGGTTGATGTTTTTTTCCACCGCCTCATTGAAGACCTGTTCGAGCAGGGCCCGCCTCCTCCCCTCGTCCCTGACCGCGGCCCCGGCCAGGTACTTCTCGTGGGCCATCCGCCCGGCTATTGCCTGCCTTTCGGCGATGAGGGCGATGATCCGCGAGTCCACCGCATCCAGTTCTTTCCTGATCTCCGCGATTGCCATGCCTGTTGGATTACCCCCAGAGTACAAAACCGTGCCGACCCACAGGGATATACCTCCGGAAGGCGCACGATCTTCTATGCTCGAAAGAATCCCGCGGCGGGAACGGCGTGACCTCCTCATCGCCTGGGCCGCTATCGCCGTCGCCTTCAGCCTCCTCTATGTACGGGGCGGGATCACGCTCACCAGTTTCCTGCTCATCTTCGTCGTCTCCCTCCTCACCGTCGGGGTCGGTTTCGTCCTCCACGAACTCGCCCACAAGTTCGCGGCCATGCACTTCGGCTACTGGGCAGAGTTCGAGAAAGACAACACCATGCTCGTCGTCGCAGTCGTCCTCGCCGCCCTTGTCGGCGTTGTCTTTGCGGCACCCGGCGCCACCATGATCTACGGCGCCACAACAAAGAGGGAGAACGGCATCATCTCTGCGGCCGGACCCGTGACAAACCTCGCTCTCTGCGGGGTCTTCTTCGGCGTCTTCCTTGCCGGCGGAGCGCTTGGAAACATGCTCATCTGGCTGATCGGCATCATGGGCGTCCAGATCAACGCCATGCTCGCCGCCTTCAACATGCTCCCGGTGAGCGTCCTCGACGGAAAAAAAGTGCTGGAATGGGACATGCGGGTCTTTGCGGTGATCTTCGTCGCCGCCTTCGCCGCACTCATCGCCGCACTGACATTCCTGTAGACCTGAGGGAGAGCACCTCGGCGACAACCTCTTCCCCCTTCTTTTTTGCGTCGACAAGAGCGGTCGGGTGACCCCTGATCCCGCCATACTCGTCCATGTTGTTTGCGATGATATTGTCGTAGTACTCAAAACCGGTGCCGTTGAAAAAGGCCGTCACCATCGGATACGCCGAGTCGAAGACATGGTCCCAGCTCTGTCCCGCCGTCGATATGAAGACTCCCTTGTGCCTCCGTATATGCTCGTCAGGGAAGAACAGCGTCTTCAGGACAAACTTCTGCGCCCAGAGGAACTGTGCACGGTCGATGAACCCCTTCATCTCGGCCGTGATCCCCATGGAGTAGATCGGCGAGGCGAGGGCGAGGACGTCGGACTCCCTGATCTGCTCGAAAAGCCAGGTCAGGTCGTCCTTCACGATGCAGTCCCCTTTCTTGTGGCAGGCATTGCAGCCGCGGCACGCCGTGTACGAGAGTTCCCGGAGCACCACCTTCCTGACCTCCGCACCCGCCCCTTCGGCCCCTTCGAGAAAAGTGTCGAGGAGAGTCTCCGTGTTCCCGTGCCTGTGCGGGCTTCCCGAGATCCCGAGCACCTTAACAGTCATTGCCGAACCGCCCCTTCAGTTCCTGCACGAGTTTCCTGCCCAGGGCCTCCGCGTCTGCCCTCGCCGTCGGGTGGTCCTCGATCTCGCCGGCATAATCGACACCGTTCACCATGAGATAGGAGATGTCGCTGTCCCTGATCTCCATCACATGGTAGAAACACTTCACGCTCGGGACCGCGCCGTCAAAGACATGCTCCCATTTCTGCCCGGCCGTCGAGAGGAAGACGCCGAGCCTCTTTCCCTTCCTTTCGGGCGGGACGACCGGGAGTTTGAGGACATATTTCCTCGACCTGAAGACCTGCGCACGGTCGATGAGGGCCTTCGCCTGCGAGCAGATCCCCATGCAGTAGATCGGGGCGGCGAGGACGACGCACTCGGCGTCGAGGAGTTTTTCGCCGAGCCAGTCGAGGTCGTCCCTCTGGACACATTTATTCAGGGTCTCGCAGGCATTGCAGCCTCGGCAGGGGTTGACGTCCACCTCGTCGAGGACGACCTTCTCGACGTCGGCCCCCTCCGCCTCCATGGCGGCGATCACCCAGTCGAGGAGGGTCTCTGAGTTCCCGTGCCGGCGCGGGCTCCCGGCGATTGCGAGGACATGGATTGCCATTGCATCTCCTATCGCCCGGCGTCACAAAAAGGTTGGCGGTCCGGAGCCTCCCGGCTATACCTGAACCGCCCTTTCGGGACGTCGATCTCAAAGTGCACCCCCTCCCCGGGGACGCCTGTCTCCCTGATAGTAAGCCCGGTGAGGGAGAGGATCTCCCGCGAGAGGAAGAGGCCGAGACCACTGTGCTTCCCTGCCCCGCGCTTGAATATCTCTTCCTTATCCTGGGCGGGCACACCGACTCCGTTGTCTTCGTAGATGAGAGTGACCCCTTCATCCGTCGCAGCGACACCGAGACGGATCGCCGTTGCGTCTTCGCCGTGCACGGTGGTGTTGTCCACAAGGTTGTAGAAGACCCGTTCGAGGAGGGGGTCGGCGAGGATGGAGAGTTCGGGGTCTACCTCTGCCTCAAAAGCGATTCCCTCCGGAGAACGCTGGGCAAAGGCATTGCCGATCCCCCCCCTGACCCCCTGCCACACCGGTCCCCTGACGCCGAGTTCCTGGTAGTCGCGCGTGAACTCGGCGAGGCGCCTGAGCCTTTCCGTGGTCTCGGTGAGACGCCCGAGATAGGGGAAGTCGGTGTCTTCGAGACCGGCAAGTTCGAGATAGCCCTGGAGGACGGTGATCTGGTTGAGGAGGTCGTGGCGGATGATGGAGTTGAGGAGGTTGAGTTTCCGGTTCGCCCCCTGTATGGCGCACTCCATTGCCTTTCTCTCGGTGATGTCGACACCGAAGAGGTTTGCATACCCCCCCTCGGGCACCGGGACGCAGGTGAGAGTGTAATCTGTACCGTCTGCCTCTGCGTCCCTGCTCCGCCTCTGGCCTGTCTCCAGTGTTTCGGCAACGATCTCCTGCCATGGCCCCGGGATGGCCCCGTCCACACCGGTATCCCATGCTGCAAGAAGTCTCCCGCTCGCCTCATTGGCATAGAGGATCCTGCCCGTCCCGCTCACCCTGACGATAGGTCCCGGGTTCTCCTCTGCAAACCTTGCAAGGTCCCTGATCTTCTCTTCGGCCTGCTTCCTGTCGGTGATGTCATAGAACGCACCCTGCACCCCTTTCGGCAGTCCGTCAGGCCCGGGAACGGGCTGGACCTGGAGGTGCAGCCACCGGACCTCCCCGCCCTTCGTGAGGATCCTGATATCGGCCGTTGCCGGACTTCCCCGTGTGAGGGCACCCTGAAAGCATGCCGCATAGGCCTCCCTGTCTGCCGGCTGGATGATCGTGTCCCCCTTCCCGGTCAGGGTGATGACTTCGGCTTCAGAATACCCGGTGATCCCTTCGACGTTGCCGTGGAGGAAGACAGGTCTCAGTTCGGCGTCTGTCCTGAAGGCAATGCCCGGGAAGTTCTGGAGGAAGAGGCGGTACCGCTCCTCGCTCTCGCGCAGGGCCTCTTCCATCTCCTTCCTGTCGGTGACGTCCCGCGAGATCCCCGCTGTCCCGGCCGCCCGGCCTGCGCTGTCCGCGACGGGCGTCTTTACCGTCTCCACCCATCTTTCCGAACCGTCGGCCCTCCTGAGCGGCTCCACAATGGCGATCCTCCTCCCTGAAGCCATCACCATCTCGTCTTCCGCCTGGTGCTTTGCTGCAATATCCCCTGGCCAGACCAGTTCGTCGGTCTGGCCGACGACGTCCCCGGCCTTCCGGCCTGTGGCGGCTTCAAATGCCCTGTTGACGGCAATGAACCTGCCCTCCCTGTCCTTGAGCCAGGCCATATCGGGGATGTTGTCCAGGATCGCCTTCTGCTGCAGTTCACGCTGCCTGAGGTCCTCCTGCAGGTGTACCTGCCTGGTGATGTCGGTGATGAACCCCTCCAGGGCGATAAGACGTCCTTTGTGGTCGAATACCCCCCTGCCCTGTTCCCAGACCCATTTCTCGCGACCGGTCGCCGTCCTCACGCGGTAGGTCGCCCTGAAGGGACCACCCGTCCTGATGGCTTCCTGGATCTCTTTCCAGACATGGTCGCGGTCGTCCCTGTGGATCAGGTTGCCGTACATGACGGCGCCGCCGGTGAGAGCGGCAGGGGGGTAGCCGAGGAGGTCATAAGAGCCTTCGCTCACGAATTCCATCGGATAGGCGGGGTCGTTCCCACACCTGTACACCATCCCCGGGAGGTTGCTCAACAGTGTGGCGAGTTGCCGCTCGGCCTCGGGTATACCCTCCATGTCAAGTTCAATGACAGGCGCTATCACGTATTAGTGTTCTGATCTGTTCACCTGCTGAAGGTGCGGGCGGTCGGAGAGACGGGGAGGGGGCGGCGTCCCCCCGGAAGATCAGATCGTCTTGAAGCAGAGGTACCAGTCCTTGCACTCGTAACCTTCTTTCGCCCGCTTCTCCATCTCCGCCGCAGTCTTCGGCGGGGGCACGACGACTTTCTCCCCCGGTTGCCAGTTCGCCGGTGTCGAGACCTTGTGCCGGTCGGTCGTCTGGAGGGCCTTCACCAGTCTGACGATCTCGGGGATGTACCGGCCGTTTGTAAGGGGGTAGTAGATCATCGCCCGCATCGTCCCCTCGGGGTCGATGAAGAAGACAGTCCTGATCGTCGCCGTGCTGCTCGCGCCCGGGTGGATCATGCCGAACTTCTTTGCGACGCTCATATCGAGGTCGGCGATGACCGGGAAGGGGATCTTCACGCCCATCTTCTCCTCGATGTTCTTCACCCAGGCGAGGTGAGAGTGGACGCTGTCGATGGAGAGCCCGATCAACTTCACGTTCAGGGCCTCAAGTTCGGGATATGCCCGTGCAAGGGCGACGAACTCCGTGGTGCAGACCGGCGTGAAGTCTGCCGGGTGGGAGAAGAGGACGACCCATTTACCCCGGAGGTCGGAGAGTTTGAGGGGGCCCTGGGTCGTCACCGCCTCGAAGTCGGGTGCCGCCTCCCCGATGATGGGGAGGGGATGCGCTTCTTCCATCTGTCGCCTCCGCCTCCCCTATCCCATGAACTCCTCGAGGGCCGCCTTGCCGTAGACATAGGCGGGCATGCCGGCAAGGAGGAACGCGACCCTGAGCCCCTCCTCGATCTGCTCCTTCTTGACGCCCAGGCTCTTCGCCCCTGCCATCTGGGCCCGCACGGCGTGGCGGTCCCTGAGTGCGGCGGCGACGGCGATGGCGAGCACCTTCTTCGTCTGCTTCGAGAGTGCGCCGTCGGCCCAGACCATCTGGTCGAGGCCCATCACTTTCTCGTAGAGGTCGGGTTCGACCGTCTTCAGTTCAGCGAAGATCTTCGGGACCTTCCCGATCTTCTCTTCCAGTTCCTTCAGTTGCTTCTCCATTTTCTTACTCCTGGAGGACCATCGGTTCGCCGCAGCAGACCAGTTCTCCTCCTCCCACTTCTCTCACTTCAACGACGTTGCCGCAGATCTCGCAGATGAAGACCTGCCCCACTTCCTCGACATTGACCATCTTTCCTCGCCCCGGTGCTGGACTTACTTCTTCCGCTTTGGCGGGTGAACGGCGTCTTCCGGCGTCTTGATGTCGGGCCTGATATGGGTCATCGGGAAGCACTGGTAGTTCTCGCAGGCGCAACTCGGGCACTTGACGAGGTCCCTCTCGGCCTCGGTCACCTTCAGTTCGCGGCCGCAGTCGATGCAGACATAGGTGCCCGGCCCGACCTTCTGGCCTGCTTTCACTTCCCTGTGTTTTTCTGCCATCCCTGTTTCACCGGCGAGAGATTATAATCCCTTTTATATATTCTTTGCTCAGTGCCGCGGGCGGCATCGCCGGGTCAGGAATAATTATATAGAGCATCAGGCCGAGGTCGAACACATGCCAAAAAGGATCATCGCCCTCCTCGGAAGCCCCGTCCGGGGCGGCAACACCGCGTACCTCTTCAATAAGGCGGTGGAGGGTGCGGAGGAGGCGGGGTGCGAGGTCGAGAAGGTGATGGTGCCGTACCTCAATTTCCAGCCCTGCATGGAGATCCTCCACTGCATGGCCCACGAAGACTGCCAGATGCAGGACGACCTGACGCCGTACTACAGGAAGTTCAGGGAGATGGACGGCCTGATCATCGCCACGCCGGTCATGACGATGGGCATCCCGGGCAAGTTGAAGTCCTTCATGGACCGGTTCCAGGTCTTTTACATGGCGAAGTACATGCGAAGGGATCCTTTCATCTCACGAGAACGCCGGAAGGAGAGAAAAACCCTCTTCATCTGCATCTCGGGCATGAACCTGCCGGACAACTTCGACGGCGCCCTCCAGACGACACGGACCTTCTGCGAGATCATCGACTGCCCGTACTGGGAGGGTATCTTCCAGAGAGACATGGACCATGTCCGGGACATCAGGACGCGGCCCGAGGTCGTCGAGGCCGCCTACGAGAAGGGGAAGGAACTCTGCCGGGTGATCGGGAAGAAGGTATGATGTAGCGACTCCGGGATATTCCTGTCCACAAGTGCCTGTGACGCGGGACTGCAGCGAAGATCTATCGGTCTTCTTGAGCTCACTTCGTTCGCACAGTGAAACCTTCGGTTTCTCAACGCCCCTGGTCGTCCCCAGAAATTAAGATCTAACTCCGTAAGAGCAGACAGAGATCCCGACGCGGAGGATTGTCATCCCACTCCTATCCCGAGCGGGGGTCCGGGGGCGTAGTCCCCCGGAGGTGAGTGCCGATCCACCGCCTTCCCCACAATCTGAGCTGGGGGCCGCTCGAAAATCAAAGATTTTCTCAACTCACCCCGTTCGCCCCCCAGACCCCCAACTTAGGATTGGCCCGGGAAGGGCGAAGAGAATATCGATTTTCGGGGGAACGACCGTAGGAGTCGAGAACACAGGAGATCGGAGATATCCAGAGCAGGCAAATGTTCCGTTTGCCATGTATGGGAAATCAAAGATTTTCCTGTGCGTGCACATCTATGATGTGCTACGGAACGTATTTTTTTAGGGGCAGTCCCCCCGAACAGGGCCTCCAGAACAGGAATTCCTACGGAACCACTCCCTCAGACCCTCTCCCTCCCGTCCTTCTCGCCGGGTTCGACGTGGACGATCACCTCCTTCATGCCCGGGATACCCTCCCTGATCGCGGCCTCGACCCTCTCCGCGATCCCGTGCGCCTCCTCGACGGTCATGCCGGGGTCGACGGTGATGTGGATGTCGGCCATCAGTTCGCCAGGTGCACCCCGGCACCTGAACTCGTGCGACCCGAGGACGCCCGGGACTCCGGCGACGATCTCCTCCACATTCTCCTCGCACTGCACGGTGGCGGCGTCGGTGAGGACCATGCCCGCCTCCCGTATGATGGAAAAACCCATCCTGCCGATGAGCACCCCGATGGCAAGGGCGATGAGGGGGTCGGCCCGGGGGTAACCGAGGTACACGACGACGAAACCCCCGAGGACGGAGAGGGAGACGAAGACGTCGCTCTTCGTGTGTTCGGAGTCGGCGATGAGAAAACTGCTCCCGAGTTCCTCTCCCACCCGCCTCTCGTACAGGGCGACGAAGATGTTGATGGCGGTCGTGGCGACCATCACGCCGACTGTCAGGGCGGTGATCTGGGGGACGGCGCCGGTGGTGAGGCGATCGACGCCCTCGCTGATCACCCAGTAGGCGGTCAGGAGGAGCATCCCGCCGACGAGGAGGGTGCCGAAGGTCTCGACCTTCGCGTGGCCGTACGGGTGATTCCTGTCGGGGGGACGTGCGGCGATGCCGGTGGCGGCAAGGCCGATGATGTTCGAGGCCGAGTCGAAGGAGGAGTGAAGGGCGTCGGCGACCATGGACATCGAACCGGCCATGAGGCCGAAGACCGCCTTTGCGACGGCTACGATGATGTTCAGGGCGAGGATGAGCCAGAGTGTCCGCCTGACCCGGCCGTATTCCATCGCCTACCCCCCCTCAGAGGAGTCCTGCCTCCCGCATGGAGAGGTGGCCCTTCTTCGTGATGATGAGGTGGTCGAGCACCCTGATGCCGAGGATGTCCGCGGCGGCCACGAGTTGTTTCGTCATGGCGACGTCCTCCCTGCTCGGCTGGAGGCTTCCCGACGGGTGGTTGTGCACGAAGATCACCGAGGTCGCCCGGTCGGTGATCACGTCGGCGAAGACCTCCCGCGGGTGGACCGGGCTGTAGTTGATGAGCCCTTTCGTGACCTCCCTGTTGCCGACGACCTCTCCTGCGCCGTTCAGGGAGATGCAGACAAAGTATTCCTGCTGCCTGTCGGCGAGGTACTTCACGAGGGGGAGGACGTCGGCCGGGCAGGTGACCCGCGTCTCCACAGGGAGGAGGTGGCGCCGGGCAAGTTCAAAGGCGGCGGTGATCTGGCAGGCCTTTGCCTCACCGACGCCGGGGACCCTCACAAGGTCGTCGTACGGCGGGACGCACGAGTCCGCGATCACACCCTCGATCTCCCGTGCGACTTCCAGTACGTCGCGCCCGGCCACGCCGCTCCCGATGATCGCGGCGATGAGTTCGCGGTCGGTGAGGGCGCCGGCGCCCTTCGCCGCGATCTTCTCCCGCGGCCGCTGGTGGGGGGGCACCTCCCGCATCTGTTTCATCAGGGGGTGATCCGACCCTGCAGTATATAAACCTTTGAATACCTCCTTCTCCGGAATATATGCCCTATTGGGTGCTTGAATCGACAGAGATGATTTATTATGTCCTGCCCGGTATCGAGAGGCGGGAATATTTTTTTATGGATGCCTGTCGAAGTGAGGGTCATGGCAACACTGGAGAATATCAAGGCGGCATTTGCCGGCGAGTCGCAGGCGAACCGCAAGTACCTCGCCTTCTCGGAGAAGGCCGACAAGGAAGGCTTCAAGAACGTGGCGCGCCTGTACCGCGCCGCGTCGCAGGCCGAGGCGATCCACGCAAAGCGCGAACTTTCCGTCATGGGCGGGATCAAGAAGACGGCCGAGAACCTCCAGGGGAGCATCGCCGGCGAGACCGACGAGTTCACCGAGATGTACCCGGCCTTCGTCGAAGAGGCGAAGAAGGAGGGGAACTCCGAGGCCGCGGTCACCTTCACCCATGCGATGAAGGCCGAGCAGGTCCATGCCGGCCTTTATAAGAAGGCGCTTGAGGCCGTCCTCGCCGGGAAGGACTTTGATGACGCAAAGGTCTTCCTCTGCCCCTGGTGCGGGAACATCGAGATCGGGGAGGCGCCGGAGAAGTGCCCGATCTGCGGCGAGGCCGGGAAGAACTTCATCAAGGTTGAATAAACCCTCTCCTTTTTTTCTTGGATAATCGCTCGCGAGACGGCTTTGTAAAAACCCTCACCTTTTCTGGTTACGAGAGTGACTCAACTGCCTTCCTACATCTTCGAGCCGGTCGTACCTCGAAGGTCTTCGACCTTCTCTAACTCCCTCCGGTCGTACCTCGAAGGTCTTCGACCTTCTCTAACTCCCTCCGGTCGTACCTGGAATTGCGATTGTGTCAGGAAGGCAAAATCAATGGACGCAAAGGGGGATTTACCGTTCCCAGTTCTATCCTGATGCGGGGAACGAGCGGTAGCGAGTTCGAGAAAGCCAGAGGCCAGAGGCTTTCGAGGGATCGGGGGGATGAACGAAGTGAATCGAGAAAATATTTGATTTTCGAGCGGCCAGCCCCCCGCAGAGATGCAATCCAGAGGATTTCTACAGAGATAGCGAAACATTCTTTCCCGGCGGTTCTTTGAAAAACGTCGGGAATAGTGGATCGGATACACCATACCGAGATTGCAAAGCGGAGACTGCGGTCCCCTGCCTTTTACACCATTGCACCAGTTTTCTCTCCTTCGCGCCGGTTTTGCACCGGGGAGATCCGTCGCCTGCAGTCTTCGATCAGGCAACGGAGCCATGCACGCCGGGTGCTCGCCGACGTTTGCACCACCCCGGATTTCACAGCACCACACACCCCGCCCCCGCGGCCGCGGGCGTGCCGTGTGTTCTCCGGGTGGTGTGCAAATTTACCGGGGTATCTGTACACACTTCTCATATTGTACTCTGTACACACATAGACGTCAGGAACGCTCCCCTTCTACGGCCGCCATGTTTCCACCGCCCTGGTGCAAACCCGGCGCGAAGGTGGAAGGGTCGTCGCCGGTCCCCCCCGCCCATCTCCTGCACAACCCTTTTATTTCCGCCTCCCAACTCCCCCCCCATGCCGGAGGTGAAAGTCTACTCCACAAAGCAGTGCCCGTACTGCCGGATGGTCAAGGCCTTCCTGAAAAAACACGGGATAGAATACGAGGACATCGACGTCGGCGAGGACGAGGAGGCGGCCCGGGAACTCTTCCAGGTCTCGAAGCAACTCGGCGTCCCGGTGACAGTGGTGGGGGACGAGGTGATCGTCGGCTTCGACGCACCCCGCCTCAACGCCCTCTTCGGCACCGGGAAGAAGGATGAACTCTACGATGTCGTCATCCTGGGCGCCGGACCCGCCGGCCTCACTGCCGGGGTGTACACCACGCGAAAACTCCTCTCCACCCTGATCATCTCGGAGAACATCGGGGGGCAGGCAATGGAGAGCTGGGCGGTCGAGAATTATATGGGCTACCGGATGGTCTCGGGCGAGGACCTGATGGCGAAGTTCGAGGAGCAGGCACGGAACCTGAACATCAACCTCGAACTCGACAGGGCGACCGGCGTCAGGAGAGAGGACGACACATTCGTCGTCACCACCTATGGCGACCGGACTGTCAGGGCGAGGAGCGTCATCGTCGCCACCGGCCGCAGACCCCGCCGCCTCGGTGTCGAGGGCGAGGAAAAGTTCTGGGGCCGGGGCGTCTCCGTCTGCTCCACCTGTGACGGCCCCCTTTTCCGGGGCAAGGACGTCGCCGTCGTCGGCGGGGGCAATGCCGCCGTGACTGCGGCGATCGAGATGGCGAAGATCGCGCGGAGCGTCCACCTCGTCGTCAGGAGCACACTCAGGGCCGACGCCGTCTATCTCGACATCCTGAAGGCGAAGGAGAACGTGGTCGTCCACCAGCCCTACGTCGTCTCCGGCCTCATCGGGGAGGCGGTGCTCACGGGCATGAAGATCCGGGAGAAAGAGACCGGAACAGAGGAGGAGATCGCCGTCGACGGCGTCTTCGCCGAGATCGGCCACGAACCGAATGTTGACGCCGTCCGCGGCCTTGTCAGGGTCAATCCCGGCAACGAGATCGTCGTGGACGAGAACTGTCACACAAGCGTGCCCGGCATATTTGCGGCCGGCGACGTCACCTCCATCCATGGCAAGCAGATCATCATCGCCGCCGGTGAAGGTGCGAAGGCGGCACTGGAAGCACACATGTACCTGCTCTCCCGCTGACCTCACTTCCCCTTTCTCTCCCTGAAGAGGTGGTCGACGGCGGCGATCTTCTCCTCCGGTCCGATGACAACGCAGACATCTCCCGGCAGCACCGTCATCTCGCCGTCCGGGGCGGCGAACACCTGCTTCCCACGCCTGACGGCAAGCATGGTGACACCGTGCTTCCGCCGCAGGTCGGCACCGGCAAGCGTCATGCCCGCAATGACCGCCCCCTCACCGACCCGGAGACTCTCCACCTCCACACCGGTCTGGTAGAAACCGATGTCGTGGAGGCCGGGGAGAGCGGCCTCCCTGGACCTGAAGAGCACGTAGCCGTCGGCACGCACCTCTGCAGCAAAACGCTCGATCTCGTCCCGCGGGATGAGATAGGCGACGAGGATACGGGTGAAGATCTCGATCGAGGTGACATACTCCTCCGGTATCACCTCGTCCGCACCGAGGCCGGTGAGTTCGTCGATATCGTCGACATACCGCGTGCGGGTGATGATCCGCAGGTGCGGATTTGCCTGGCGGGCGGTGGTGATGATCCGCCGTGTCGCCGGGGGATCGGAGATGACGATGACGAGCACCTTCGCCGTCCTGACCCCGGCATGACCGAGGACCGCCCGCCGCGTGGCGTCGCCGTAGTGGATAGGTTCCCCCCTCGCCCTCTCCAGTCTCACCGTCTCCGGGTTCGTCTCTATGACCACATAGGGGATCTTCGCCGCCCGAGCCGCTCTGGCAACGTTCTTCCCACTGATACCGAAACCGATGATAATGATATGGTCTTTCATCTTCGGCTCTTTCGGGAAGGTCTCCCTGATCGCCCCACGCCTGATCCTCTCCGGGAGGTCGAGGCGCATCGCCCTGTCGGCGACCTTCGGCGCCGCGGAGAAGACGAAGGGTGTGGCGATCATCGTGACGACCGCCATCGCCAGAAAAGCCTGGTACAGTGTCCCGTCAATAAGACCGGCACCGAGGCCGGCACTGGAGAGGACAAAAGAAAACTCGCCGATCTGGCTGATCGCAAGACCCGTGAGGACGGCTGCGCGGAGGGAGTGGCCGATGGCAAGGGTGACACCGCCGGCAACAAGGGCCTTGGCGGCGATGACACCCCCGGTGATGATGAGAATGGAGAGGGGGTGGGCGAGGAAGAAACCGACGTCGAGGAGCATGCCGACCGAGACGAAGAAGAAACTCGTGAAGACCTCCTTGAAGGGTATGACAGCGCCGATGGCGTCCTGGGAGTACTCGGACTCCGAGATGATCAGGCCGGCAAGGAAGGCGCCGAGGGAGAGAGAGAGACCGGCGCTCTGGGTGAGCCAGGCAGTGAAGAGGCAGATGACAAGGACGGAAAGGAGAAAGATCCCCGGCATCCGCAGGCGGGCGACATGGTAGAGGGCGGCCGGGACAATCCATTTTGCCGATACGACGACAAACCCGATGATCCCCGCAGTGGTGGCGATGAAGAGGGGGACTGACATCCCCCCCGTCCCGTCTGTCCCGGCCAGCATCGGGACAAGGAGCATCATGGGGATGATCGCAAGGTCCTGGAAGATGAGGATGCCCAGAGTGACCCTCCCGTGCGGGCTTTCGACCTCCGAGCGTTCCTGCAGGAGGGAGAGGACTATCGCCGTCGAGGAAAGAGAGAGAATGAAACCGAGGAAGACGGCCTGCGGAGGGGGTATGCCGGCGATCCATGCACCCGCGGCCACCGCCGTCACGGTCAGGACGACCTGGAGGGTGCCGCCGGCGAAGACGGCTCGCCGTATCCGCATGAGATCGGTGAACGAGAACTCCATCCCGATGGTGAAGAGGAGGAGGACCACCCCGATCTCGGCAAGTGCCTCGACTGTCGTCGTCTCCTGCACGAGCCCTAGAGCGTGGGGTCCGGCAACGATCCCCGCAAGGAGGAACCCGACGATCCCGGGCACGTTCAGGCGCGAGGTGACGAAGATGATTGCGATGGAGAGGGCAAATATGATGATGACGTTGTCGAGGATGGCGGTGTCCATGGGGGCCTCCTGATCCTTCCGGATCGAGGCCCATATCATTTAGTGTTTCGGGTGGGTGACCCTATCCGGGGTGTTCAGGCGCCCCTGAACAGGTCTGCAACCCCGGCGATCTTCTTCCGGGAACCGATGAGGACGCAGGCATCCCCTACCTGGATGGTCGTCCCGCCGTCAGGACATGTCAACCTCTCCGTCCCCCGTGCAACGGCGATCACCGCCACCTCGTAGGTCTGCCTGAGGTTGATGCCGGCAAGGGTCAGGCCGGCGATAGGTGCTCCTTCGCTCACCTGCATCGTGACAATCTCCATGTCGCCGGGACTGGCACCGAAGTCCCTGAGGCGGGGGAGGTGCAGGTTCACCTGCCTCAACATCGCGTACTTCTCCTCACGCATCGCACCGACCACCCTCCCGACCTCGTCCCGGGGCAGGGAGTAACAGGTGAGAACACGGGTGAGCATCTCCGCCGTCGTCTCAAACTCCTCGGAGACGACCTCGTCGGCGCCGAGGACATACAGCGGGAGAAGGTCCCCCATGTACCGCGTACGGGTGATGATGGTGCACTTCGGGCTGATCCTCCGGGCTATTGCCGTGATGTGCTCCGCTGTCCTCCCGTCGGGAATGGTGACCGCAACAGCCCGTGCACTCTTGATGCCGGCGTAGTCGAGCACCCCCTCGTTGATCGCATCCCCGAAGAAGATCGGTACCCCTTTCTTCTTCTCCAGCCGCACGGTCTCGGGGTTGAGTTCGACGACCACGTACCTGATGCCGGCCTTCTGTGCCGCCCGTGCCATCTGCCTCCCCATAGGCCCGAAACCAATGATGATCAGGTGGTTCCCCTCATTTCCTGCCGCGGGCTTGCTGGCGGGCGGCCTCTCCCCGTTACAGAGCCAGGCCGGGAGAGGGAGGCGACTGAACGCGGCGGTGACACCGGGAGCGGTGGCAACGACGAAGGGTGAGAGGGCCATTGTCCCGATAGCGACCGCAAGGAAGACCTGCTCGAGTTCAGGGCTGAGGAGGCCGTACTCGATGCCGGGCTGGGAGAGGATGAAGGCGAACTCTCCGATCTGGCCGATGGCAAGGCCGGTGAGGACCGCCGTGTGGAGCGGCACTTTCGCCGGCAGGACGGCGACTGCTCCGATGACGGCCTTCCCGATGATGACGACGGCGATGAGGACGAGGATCTCGACAGCGTGGCCGGCGAAGAAGGCGGTGTCAAGGAGCATCCCCATCGAGACGAAGAAGAAACTCGTGAAGACGTCCTTGAACGGCGTGACAGTGCTCAGGGCCTCGTGGGAGTATTCGGACTCGGAGATGATCAGGCCGGCGAGGAAGGCGCCGAGAGCGAGGGAGAGACCGAGGTGCGAGGTGATCCAGGCGGTGCCGAGACAGAGAGAGATCACGGTGAGTATGAAGAGTTCCCGGCTCTTCAGCCGTGCGACGTGGTAGAGCAGGCGGGGTACGACCCAGAGTGCACTTACCGCGACCACGGCGAGGAGGACGAGACCGGCGACGAAGGTGAGGAGGGAGGGGAGAAGCCCGGAGGCGTCCATCCCGGCGAGCATGGGGACCATCAGGATCATCGGGACCGTGCTCAGGTCCTGGAGGACAGAGATGCCGAGGGCCAGTTTCACCGGCGGGGTGTCCATCTCGCCGCGGTGCTGGAAGATCGTCAGCATCACCGTCGTGCTCGTATGGGCAAGGAGCATGCCGAAGAAGACGGCCACGGGGAGAGGGAGGCCGAAAGACCAGGCGACGAGGGCGACGCACGCAATTGTTAGCCCGATCTGGATTACGCCTCCAAGAAGCATCCCTTTTCGCATCTCAAAGAGACTCTTCAGTGACATCTCCATGCCGATGGTGAAGAGAAGGAAGACGATCCCGATCTCTGCAAGGGTCTGGACGTCTGCCTGATCACCGATGAGGCCGAGACCGTACGGTCCTGCGAGCACGCCGGTGAGGAAGAAGGCAACGATGCCGGGGACCTTCATCCGCTGGCAGAACGCAAGGGCCGCAATGGAAAGCGTGAATATGATGAGGACTTCGGTAAGGTACTGGTCTTCGAGGGGCATGGATATCTTCGGTGGGGGACATTATGTCCGTATTTCTATGATAGATGACATTTCGGTTGCGGAATCATGAAGGTGTCGCACGACTTGAGGGGGACTGCCGGAAATATACCGGGAATATACCGGGCATACCCCTGTAGACAGTCGGACAGAAGCCGGAAAAAGAGTGGCGATGAGGGGATCAGGGTTCAGAGGTTTTGCGCCGGTCTTTCTCCTCGTACCCCTCGCGCAGCAGGGTCATGAGGTCTTTCACCGGGAGTTTTGTGTGCTCGGAGATGTGGAACTCGCAGAAGGGGCAGCAGGAGATGACGATGTCTGCCCCGCTCTTTTCGAAGGCCTCGCCCCGCATCTCCCCCAGTGCGGCCGCCTCCTCGGGCATGCCGGCGCGGACACCGCCGCCCGACCCGCAGCACTGGTTCGGCGTCTCGACAAAGGTGTCGACGACCAGTTTGAGGAGTTCCCGCGGCTGGTCGCGGACGTCCTGTCCCCGCAGGAGATGGCAGGGGTCATGGTAGGTCGCGGTGAGGTGGAGTTTTGCCGGTTCCTCGATCCCGTACGCAGTCAGCACCTCGGTGGCGTCCATCACCCTGAAAGGGGTTGTGTAATCGTGCTTCAGGGTCGACCCGCACCCGGCGCACATCGTCATCACCGTGTCGATCTTCCGCGTCCTGAATGCCTCGATGTTCCGCCTCTTCAGGTGGTCGAGGAAGGTGGTCTGACCCGTCCTGATCAGGGGCGACCCGCAGCAGACCTGTTCGTGCGGGATGACCACCCTGATGCCGTTCCTCCGCATCACCTCAAGCATGTCGAGGGCGGTCTCGGGCAGGCGGCCGTTGTACATGCACCCCACAAAGAACCCGACCGTAGCCCGCACCTTGCCGTACGGCTCGATCACCTCGGGCACCTGTTCAAGGAGGGTCTCCTTTGTCCTGGCGACGCTCCTGCCGGTCGTCCTGACAAGGTCTGCCACCTCGGCGTGCCTCGGGAGGGTGAGGCCCTGCCTGTTTGCGATCTCCCGGAGTTTCTCGATCGCTTTCCCGGGGATCCTGATCTCTTTCGGGCAGACCTTCCAGCACTTCTGGCAACTTGTGCAGCAGAAGAGCCCCTTCTCAACGGCTTCGGCCACGCGGTCGCCGGCGTCCCTGGGGTCGAGGGCGAGGCGGAGTTCCTGCCGCATAGCCGTCGGCCCGGCAAAGTCCGTCACCTTCAGGGCCGGGCAGACCGAGACGCAGGACATGCACTCGATACACTCCCGCAGGGGCTTGATCGCCTCGATCTCTTTCTTTTTCGGGAAACCCGCACACCCACCCGGGACGATGGCGGGCAGGCGGCCGAGGTACGGTGCAAGGTCAACCTCGAGGTCCTTCACCACAGGGAGGTCGAGAGGTGCGATGACCATGCCGTTGCGTGCTTCGGTGATGCAGGCAAGGGCCGGGTCGCCGTCCACGCGGACCGCACAACTCCCGCACTGGCCTGACCCGCAGCACCAGCGATAGGCGAGGGACGGGTCCCGGGCATGGACGGCATGGAGGGCGTGGAGCACCCGCGCCCCCTCGTGCACGTCGACGGAATATTCCTCGGCATGGGGCGCTCTATCCGACTCAGGGTCGAAACGCACAATTGTAAAGGTGATGGTCTTCATCCCCTCACCTCCTCGATGGAAGCCCCGGCACGGCTGATGTGCGTGTGGCCGAAGGGGGAGGTCCGGGCGTCCCAGGTCTGGACGACGTCAGTCCGCCAGTGGGCGCCGCGGCTCTCAGGCCGGAGGAGGGCAGACCGGCAGATGAGCGTCGAGATCGTACAGAGGTTCTGCACCCCGCAGCACTCGACGAGGTTCCGCGGTGTCGCCGCCCTGAGAGGTGCCGCAGAGAGTTCTTCAACGGTTGCAAGGGTCCTCTTCAGACCGGCCGCGTCCCGCCTGATCCCGGCGCCGCTCCACATCGCCTGCTGGAGGCACCCCTTCACACTGTCGGGGGACTCCGTACCCTCGAAGAAGGCGGCGATCCTCCTCTCCTGCGCCTCGACCTGTGCCGGGTCGATCTTTGCGGGGCGTTTCGGCGCCCTGCCTGCGGCCTCGCCCGCCCTCTTCCCGAAGACCTGCGTGTCTGCAAGTGCATTGCCGCCGAGACGGTTTGCCCCGTGGACCCCGCCCACGGTCTCGCCGCAGGCGAAGAGGCCCGGGAGGCTTGTCTGCCCCTCGGGGGTGATGCGAAGGCCGCCCATGATGTGGTGGGCGGTCGGGGCGACCTCCATCGGTTCTTTCCTGATGTCGACGCCGAACCTGAGGAACTGTGCCAGCATCACGGGCAGGCGCTCCTCGATCGTCTCTGCCGGGAGATGGGTGACGTCGAGCCAGACACCGCCGTTCGCCGTCCCCCGGCCTTCAAGCACTTCGGTGGCGATCGCGCGGGCGACGACGTCTCTCGTGGAGAGTTCCATCCTCTTCGCGTCATAGTGCGCCATGAAGCGCTCGCCCGCTGTGTTGATGAGGCGCCCCCCCTCGCCCCGCACCGCCTCGGTGACAAGGCGGCCGCGGGCGTCGTACGGGTACACGGCACCGGTCGGGTGGAACTGGACCATCTCCATGTCGATGAGGTCGGCACCTGCCCGGTAACCGAGGGCGAACCCGTCACCTGTCCCGGTCCCCGAGTTTGTGGAGACATCATAGGCCCTCGCCCCCCCGCCTGCGGCAAGGACAACGGCGTCTGCCCGGATCGCAAAGATCTCGCCCTTCTTGTTGAGGGCCAGGGCGCCGCAGACCCTCTCCCCGTCCTTCAGGAGGTCTATGGCGGCGGTCTCCTCGATCCGCTCGACCCCGCTCCCGCGGAGACGTTCCATCAGGGTCGCCATGATCTCGTGCCCGGTCCGGTCGCCGGCATAGCAGGTCCGCGGGAAACTCTGCCCGCCGAAAGATCGTTGCGCCACCTCGCCGTCGGCCGAAGCGTCGAAGACGGCGCCCCAGGATACGAGGTCGGCGAGGCGCGCAGGGGCGTCGGCGACAAGCGCCTGAACAAGGGCCGGGTCATTAAGGTACGCCCCCCCTCTCATGGTGTCCTCTGCGTGCACGCTACAGGTATCGCCCTCCCGAAGAACGGCATTGAAACCGCCCTCCGCCATCGTCGTGCACCCTCCCTTTCCGGTGATGCTCTTCGAGAGGAGGACCGTCTCACCATACCGGTCGGCCTCGATCGCCGCCCTCACTCCGGCGCCGCCACTCCCGATGACAAGGGTGTGGCAGTCGATTACTTCCCGCGTGCGCATCCTATTATAGCGTGGGAAGTGTCAGTACATAAATACCATTGTGTGGGACCAGTGAGAGTGAGCCAGAAATGAGGCTTGTAATGAAATTTGGCGGCACCTCGGTCGGCGATGCCGGGGCGATCGAGAGGACGGTCGACATCCTCGCCCGCTACCATGCTGAAGGGCATGAACTGGCGGTCGTCGTATCGGCGATGTCGGGCGTCACCGACCAGCTCCACGCAATCGCGTCCGAGGCCGAATCATCTACAGAAGAACCCCCGATTGCCGCATTTATCCAGGCTCTGAGGGCGAAACATATCAAGACGCTCGAAGCCGTTGCCCCCGGCCAGGTCGAAGAGGTGGGGGCCGTCATCAACGAGCGCCTTGTCAACCTCGAGCACATCCTGACGGCGGTCCACGCCCTCCGGGAACTCACCCGGCGCTCGAAGGACTATATCGTCAGTTATGGCGAGCGTCTGTCGGCGCTCATCCTCTCGGCGGCCGTCAGGGAACGGGGCATCCCTTCCACCGCCCTCGACGGTTGCGAGGCCGGGATCCTGACGACAAGCAAACACGGCGACGCCCTTGTCCTGCCGCAGAGCGACCCCCGTATCCACAGCCGGGTCGTCCCCCTGCTCATGGACGGCGTGCCGGTGATCACCGGCTATATGGGCTGCACGCCCGAGGGGATCGTCACCACCCTCGGCCGGAGCGGTTCTGACTACTCGGCCGCGATCGTTGGCCGGGCCATCGACGCCGACGAGATCTGGATCTGGACCGACGTCGACGGCGTGATGACCTCTGACCCGAAGATCGTCCCAAATGTCCGTGTCCTCCCCTATGTGAGTTACCGCGAGGCAATGGAACTCTCGTACTTCGGGGCGAAGGTTCTCCACCCGAAGACTATCGAGCCCGCGATGGAGAAGGACATCATCGTCCGGGTGAAGAACACCTTCAACCCCGACCACCCCGGTACGGTCGTCCGCCGGCAGGAGCAGAAGGAGAAGCGTGTCGTCAAGGCGATCACGCACATCGCCCGTGTCGCCCTCGTCAACATCAACGGTGTCCAGATGATCGGCAGGCCGGGTGTTGCGAGAGAAATATTCACCGCCCTCGGCGACGCCGGCATCAATGTGATGATGATCTCGCAGGCCTCGTCGCAGGCGAACATCTCCCTGATCATCGAGGAGAACGACCTGCCGCTCGCTCTCGAAGTGCTTGCAGCCCCGGTGAAGAGCGGTCTTGTCCGCGAGGTCACGTCTGACCGGAATGTCGTGGCGATCGCCGTTATCGGTGCCGGTATGGCAGGGACGCCCGGGATCTCGGGCCGGATCTTCACCGCCCTCGGCAAGGCCGGGGTCAACGTGATGATGATCTCGCAGGGGTCGTCAGAGGTGAACGTCTCCTTCGTGGTGCGGCAGGACGAGAACAGGAAGGCCCTGCAGGTACTCCACGACGAATTCAGGCTATCTGAGGAGTGTAAAGATGAGTAAAGGTACAGGATACGCCGATGCAGGCGTGGACATCGATCTCGAAGCGAAAGGCGTGCGCACGCTCATTGACCAACTTTCCTACCGGCGTCAGGGTTCTTTCCCGATGCTCGGGAGCGTCGGCCACTTCGCCGGCCTCATCGACTTCGGCGATATGGCCCTCGCCCTTACGGTCGACGGCGTCGGCACGAAGATGCTCGTTGCCGATGCCCTGAAGGACTGGTCGACGGTCGGTATCGACTGCGTGGCGATGAATGTCAACGACCTCTTCGTGATGAACCTGGACCCGGTGGCCTTCGTCGACTACATCGCCTGCGACGGGATCCTGCCCGAGAAGATGCGCCAGATCGGGATCGGCCTCAACGAGGGGGCGCGGCAGGCAAACATGAACATCGTCGGCGGGGAGACTGCGACCCTGAAGGGCCTTGTTACCGGCCTTGACCTTGCAGGCACCTGTCTCGGCGCCCAGAAGAAGGACAGGGTCGTCACGGGCGAGACGGTCGTCCCGGGCGACATCATTGTCGGCGTGCCCTCGACAGGCGTCCACTCGAACGGCTACACCCTTGCCCGGAAGGTCGCCCTGGAGAACGGCGGTTATGATGTAGTCCTCCCGTCGGGGAGGACGGTTGGCGAGGCCCTCCTCACGCCGACCCGGATCTACCGGGAGGCCCTCGACGCCGCCGCGGCCTGCGAGGTCCACGGTATGTGCCACATCACCGGCGGCGGTCTCCTGAACTTCCCCCGGCTCTCGAAGTACGGTTTCGACATCACCGATCCCCTTCCCGTCCCGGAGATCCTTGCATGGATCCAGGAGAAGGGAGGTCTCGACGAGAACGAGATGTACCGCACCTTCAACATGGGCATGGGCTATGCCTTCATCGTCCCCGAATCAAGTCTCCCCGCTCTCAGGAAGGTCATCCCTGACGTGCAGGTGGCGGGTGCGGTCGTGCCGGAGAGCGGGGCGTATCTCCGCGGCGTGAAGATCCACTGACCCTTTTTTTTGCTCTGCTGTATCTGTAGAACCGTTCATGAAACTTTGTTTCATGCCCGATTCAACAAAACCATTTTTTCCGCGTTTTTCGTTTTCAACGCGGTCCTGAGATCTCTGCTCTGTCTTCCCCGACCCTATCCTGATGGGGGCCAAGGGCAACGAGCGATAGCGAGTTCGATAAAATATCTGATCTTTGGTCAAGAACAGGATCTGCCCGGAGCCCAGAAAAGTTTGGATACGATCAAGGGGAGTTTTGTCCCGCCCTTTCTTCTTCCCCTGCGCCCCCGGCGTCCTTCGGGTTCCTGATGATTGCGGAGTTACCCGAGGGGTCGTCGATGATCAGGGTGACACTTTCATCGCCGCGCCTGACTGCCTCGATCTGCGCCTTGATCGAGAGGGCGCGCTCCCTTTCTTCGCCTTCGGCTGTTTTCAGGGCAGTATCGAGGGCCTCTTCGATCCTGTCGAGCACTCCTTCGACATTGGTGATGAACCCCTCTGATGCCGGACCGGGATTTACTGTGACTCCGAGTTCTGGCACCTCGATAGTCCCGGCAGAACTCCGTACCACCCGCACCGAGAGGTCGGCCTCACCTGAGACCCGCATTTCACTTCTTTCTGGCTGACCCGTCTTGAGGATGAAGGTGTCGGCCATCCGCCACCCGCAGGTACAGACCGCGCTTTCGATGAGGATCTCAGAAAAATATGGGATCTCTTCTGTCTGGTAGATATACTCGATCTCCTGTTTACAGACTGGACAGGGCGCACGCAGGACGTTCCGCACTACACCCCTCCAATCTTCTCCCGGGAGATCTTCACCGACATGGGGGTGACGACGACATATTGCTGGTCGCCGAGACCTATGATGTCACCGTTGACGTCGTTTGCGACCTCTCTGAGGTCTTTTAAGACCCGCTCGTACATGATCTTGTCGAGTTTCAGCCGGGATATATCGACGATGACGAGGTTGCCATTGTAGACTTCGTCCTTCACGCGGGGTGTATCCTTGATATCGGCGATCTGGGCGACTTTCACAAGCATCGACGCGGGCTCGTCACTGGCCGTGCTCTCGTAGGATGCAAGATCCAGTTCCATATATTCGTCCTGATGCGCAGGAGCGCTCTTGCCCATGAGGGAATCGAGAAATTTACCCATGAAAAGAACTGTAGAATGGAATTTATTTAATGGTATCCAAACCATCCTCAGAGTTCCAGGTTCCAGATCAGGTCTCCGACCCGGTGGACTGTCCTGACAGCCTTTCCTTTTTCCAGTGCGAGGAGTTCTGCCGCGTCGTACAGGGCGACACCAACGGCAAGGGGCTTGCTGTACCGTTCTTCGGCGATGATGCAGGGGTGGCCCTTTCTGATATCGGGCGTGGCGGCGACGATGCCGGGGCGCATGATATCGGCACCGTTCATCACGTATGGCACTGCCCCGGAGTCGACCGTGACCCGCCGGGCAGTGAAGGGGTGCTCGATCGCGCCCCGCACTGTCGGGAAGATCCAGTCCTCGAAGGCCATGAGGACGGGTTTTTTCTCCACCAGGTAAATGCTGACGTCCGACGTCGTCTCGACGACTTCGATGCCCTTCGATGTGAAGAGTGCCTCTTCTTCTCCGATCTCTTCTTTCAGGGCTTTTTTGATGCGCACGATCTCTGATTTTTTGATCGTGTGCCTTCTTTTGACCTTTATATCCTCCATTGTTCACCACAATTCTGGTCTATTCTCTTTTAAACCGTTCGACGCGGTATATTTAAGTAGATTCCCCACGCATGTATGGTACTCTTGAAGAGGTCTGAAGGGTAATTACCATGACAAAAAGACCACTGGAGATTCTGGATCAGGTGCTCAACGGCCAGCCTGTTATCATTTCTCTGAAAGGCGGGCGTGAGATCCGCGGAGTCCTGCAGGGGTACGACGTCCATTTGAACCTTGTTCTTGACCGGGCTGAAGAGCAGGTCGAAGGCAAGGTTGAGAAACGTGGTACACTGATCGTACGCGGCGACAATGTGATCTATATATCTCCCTCTGTTGAATAATTACGGTGAACGGTTATGACGAAAGGTACACCATCGATGGGTCTGCGGCAGAAGAGCACTCACATTATCTGCCGCAGGTGCGGGAAGATGTCCTTCCACGCACGGCATAAGGTCTGCTCTGCCTGTGGATTTGGACGGAGCAAGAAACTGGTAAGTCACAAGTGGACGACGAAGCGTCCCAAGATTCCAACGCATTAAGTTTCAGGTCAGATCATGTGTGGGATCGTTGGCATCGTGGATGCTGGCGGTGTCTCTTTCCCGCTATATTATGCCCTGTACGCTCTCCAGCACCGCGGACAGGAGAGCGCGGGGATGTCCACTTTTGACCACCGGCCCTATGTCCACAAGGGCAAAGGGCTTGTGGCCGAAGTCTTTGATGAGCAGATCCTCCAGAAGCTCAGAGGGAACGTCGGTATCGGGCATGTCCGGTATCCGACGACCGGCGCGAACCTGCCGGAGAACATCCAGCCATTCAATTTTGTCTGTAGAGATCATACGCTCTCGCTTGCCCATAACGGCAACCTGGTGAATACCGATGCCCTGCGGTCCGCCTATGAACAGGACGGACAGATCTTCTGTACGAGCACGGATTCCGAGGTGATCGCAACGATCCTCGCCCACGAACTCCGGAACTCGGGTTCTGTCGAGGACGCCGTCGGCGTGGCGATGCGGAAACTGCAGGGGTCGTACTCGGTCGTGCTGATGCTCGACGAGGCGCTCTACGCCTTCCGGGACCCCCTCGGGATCAAACCGCTCTGCATCGGGCGCACCGAGACGGGGTACATCGTTGCCTCGGAGAGCGTTGCGATCGACGCCCTGAACGGCACCCTGGTCAGGGACGTGCGGCCGGGCGAACTTATCACCTTCACGGAGAACGGGATCCGGTCTGTCCAGATCGCAACGTCTGACCGGCGCGCCCACTGCATGTTCGAGTATGTCTACTTTGCGCGGGCAGACTCGGTCATCGACGGCACTCTGGTCTATGACGCCCGGCGGAAGATCGGCGAGGAACTCGCCCATGGTGCGCCGGTCGAGGCGGACATGGTCGCCCCGGTACCTGATTCCGGGACGGCGTATGCGATCGGATATTCGGTGGCGTCGGGCACCCCGTACCTTGAGGGCCTGATGAAGAACCGGTATATGGGCCGGACATTCATCATGCCGAACCAGCGGAAGCGGGAGAACGCCGTGCGCATCAAACTCAACCCGATCAAAAAGCACCTGGAGGGCAAGTCTGTCGTGCTTGTCGACGACTCCGTGGTGCGGGGCACGACCTCGCGGCGACTCATCGACATTGTCCGGGACGCCGGGGCGAAGGATGTCCATCTCCGGGTCGGTTCGCCCCCGATCATCGCCCCCTGCTATCTCGGCGTCGATTTCCCGACACGGACCGAACTCATTGCGAATGAGCGGAGTACGGATGAGGTCCGCGACCTCATCCATGCCGATTCCCTCTACCATGTCCCCCTGGACAGGATGGTGGAGGCGATTGGCATCGACATCGGCAACCTCTGTACCGCCTGTCTCACCGGAAAGTATCCGGTCGAGGTCTGCGGAGAGTGCTGCGATAGCAGGTGCGTCGAGTTTACGAAAGGAAGCATCCAGACCCGCC
>NZ_CALFSA010000005.1 GCF_937919355.1 uncultured Methanofollis sp.
CGAGATCCGGGACCTTGTGGTGCAGCTCGGTGCGCCCTGGCCGCGGTGGTTGTGATCTGCCTGTGGTCGATCCTACGGTGAACTATCCTGGGGCCATCTCAGGAAAGCAGGTACGCAAACCTCCTCTCCTTCCCTCTCGACGAGATGTACGGGGCAGGCGTGACAAACAGTCCTGCGGCAGGAGATCAGGGACCTGGTGTCGGATGGACAAGAGGGGATGTGTGACGCCCGAGGAGGTCTGGATGAAGGAAGTTCTCCTCCTTAAGAGACTCTTCCCTCTGGCAAATTCACGGCTGGACTATAAGGGAGTGTGGACCAGATGTACCGGAATCCCCTCGCATATATGGAGGGGACGGCCGCCTACTCCCCTGAGATCTGGCGGGTTGTCTGTACTGAACTCTGGCTGCGGACCTTCTTTGACAGAAGAGACGACAGGGTTTAATCCTTCCATCTACCAAGAGTATCCCTGTGCCCCCACCCCGCACCCTCGCCCGCCTCATGGGTATCGATCCTGTCCGCCGGCAGAGCCTCATCAGCCTCAGCTCCACTCTCATCCTCACCGCCGTTGGCTTCGTTGCCACGATGTACTTTGCCCATGCCCTGGGAGAGGTCGCATACGGGATATTCTCCCTCTTCCTTGCCTACTACGGGATCTTCAACCTGGTAGGCGACGGAGGTTTCGGGGGTGCGGCAGTTAAGCGTATCTCCGAGGGAAAGGATCAGGACGCCTACTTCACCGCCTTCCTCCTTCTCAGGGTCGCTCTTCTCGCCGTCTCGGTGGTCGTGGTGCTCGCCCTCTCTGACCTCCTCACTGCAGACGGTACATCCAGTATGGTCCCATGGCTCATTATTGCCCTCATCTTTGGGGTCTTAGCCGGGGTTCTGGGGAATGGACTCTATGGCGAGGGGATGATCGGCGCAAGCCAGACCGCCAACCTCTTGAACAATGTTGTCAAGGTTCTTATCCAGGTTATCGCCGTTCTCCTCGGTTATGGCATTGCAGGTCTGGTTGGAGGTTTTGTCTTCGGGATGTTTGTCGGGAGCTTATTCTGTCTCCGTTATATTCACCTCCGTCTTGCTCGCTTCACAACCGCCCATCTCAAAAACCTCCTTGCCTTCTCCTTCTGGATCTTCCTCACGTCCAGTGGTGCCATGGTCTTCTCGCACGCCGATACGATCCTCATCGGGTACTTCATGTCCCCTGCCGATGTCGGCGTCTACCGGATCGCCTTCCAGTTCACCACTGCAGCCACCTTCACGACGATGGCCCTTCATACCACCCTGTACCCGAAGATCAGCCGCTGGCATACTCGGGGCGCCCTCGACCTCGTCAAACTCTCCCTCTCCCGCGCTTTCACCTACTCCCTCCTCCTTGCGGTTCCGGTCGCGGTTGGGGGGTGGATCCTCGGCGACCGTCTCCTGTACTTCTTCTATGGTGCGGGTTTTGCCGCGG
>NZ_CALFSA010000006.1 GCF_937919355.1 uncultured Methanofollis sp.
CTGTTTCCCCCGCTGGCCCCGTTCTGCCCCTCCCGCCGGATCTCCCCGGTACGGCCTGGAATGGGAGGCCCGATGCCCGGATCGGGGGTCGATATCGGCGTATCCGACCGGCGAGGGTCCGGCACAGGCACCAGAACACGATCCCAGAAACCAAAAAGAGAAAAGAAAGAAAAAGCCCTACTCTTCGGGCTCTTTCTTCGCCGGTTTTTCCGGCTTGACATAGGTGACCTGGACGAGTTCGCGCCCCTCGTGCACCGTCGCCGCCGGCGTGTAGGTGTTCTCCATCGTGAGGCAGTGGACAGGGCAGACCTCCACGCAGCAGTCGCAGACATGGCAGCGGAACCGGTCGATCTCCCAGGTCTTCGCCTGGCGCTCGACGCAGATCGCGTTTGCCGGGCACTTGCGCATACACATCCCGCAGGAGATGCACTTTGAAGGGTCGATGGTCACGTGCCCCCGCGAGATAGGCGTCCTCTTGCCGGGGACGGCCGGATAGCGGATGGTGGAGGGACCGTGGATGATCGACTTCACCACCGTCTTTGTCATCTGAAAGTATCCCATACGCACATCACCTCTCCGCACACCCGATGCAGGGGTCGATGGAGAGCACGATCACCGGGACGTCGGCGAGTTCGCAACCCTCCAGCATCTTCACCAGGGGCGGGATGTTCGTCAGCGTCGGCGTCCTCACCCTGTGGCGGGCGAGGTGCCGGGTGCCGTTCCCCTTCACATAGTGAATGACCTCGCCGCGCGGCTGTTCGGCCCGCGAGAAGTATTCGCCTTCAGGTTTCCCGGTCACCTTCACCTCGATCGGGCCGTCCGGGATCTTCTGCACCGCCTCCTTGATGATATCGATGGAAGCGAACATCTCCTTCGCCCGCACCGCACACCGGGAGTAGCAGTCGCACCCATCCTCGGTGACAGGCGTGAAGTGGATCTTCCCGTAGGCGGCATAGCCGATCATCCTCGCATCCGAGGAGACACCGCTCCCCCGCAGGGTCGGCCCGACCGCACCATAGTCGTAGGCCTCCTTCGCCGGGAGGATACCGACATTCTTCATCCTCCCCTTCACGGAACTGTCATTGAGGAAGACGTCAGCCAGGTCGGAGAGTTCTCCGCGCAGTCCTTCGAGGCGCGAGACCATCTCGTCGAGGGTCTCGGAGTCGATATCGCGGCGGACACCGCCGACCTTGCAACTCCCCTGGATGACGCGGCCGCCGGTCGTCGCCTCGAGTTCGTCGAGGATAGACTCCCGCAGGCGCCATGCGTCCATAAAGAGGTTCTCGAAACCGAAACCGTCGGCCGCAAGACCAAGCCAGAGGAGGTGGGAGTGGAGCCTCGAGTACTCCGACCAGATCGTCCTGAGGAAGAGGGCCCTCTCCGGCACCTCGACGTTCATGACCGCCTCGACGCCCTGGCAGTAGGTCGCCCCGTGGATGAAACTGCAGATCCCGCAGATCCGCTCGGCCAGGTAGACATACTCCGGGTACTCCCTCTTCTCCACCAGAGTTTCAAGGCCGCGGTGGACATAGCCGATGGACGGGATCGCCTGCTTCACCTTCTCGTCCTCGATGACGAGGTCGAGGTGGATAGGTTCGGGCAGGACCGGGTGCTGCGGGCCGAAGGGTATGACTACTTCTTTTGACATGACTCCACCTCCCTGAAACTGATGTTGCTGAAGGGATACTTCTTTGCCGTCCGCAGGAGCGTCCCCTTGAAGTCGATGTTGATGCCGGTGAACTCCACGCCGAAGAAGTCGTGGTTCTCGTTCTCGTAGATGAACGCACCCCAGTAGATCCCTGAGATGCTCGGCACCTTCGTTCCCGCCGGCACGACAAGGCGGAGGACCACCATGTGGTAGTCAATGTCGAAGCAGTAACTGAGTTCGAAGTTCTCGTCCACCTTTGTGCAACTGATCTGGACGAGGCGGTAGCCCTTCTCATGGTAGGCCTTCACCGCCGGCAGGAGTCCTTCGATCGTGCACTCGGTCATCGGCTGATCTTCAGGCATGAACTGCCTCCATCTCTGTCATTTTTGCTCTCTTCTCTTCCAGGATACCGAGCGCCTTCACGATGCCGTCAATGATCGACTCAGGCCTCGCGGCGCATCCCGGCACATAGACATCGACAGGGATCACCTGGTCGACGCCGCCCGAGACATTGTAGCACTCGGCAAAGACACCGCCCGAACAGGCGCAGATCCCGACGGCCACGACGACCTTCGGGTTCGGCATCTGCTCGTAGATGTTTTTCACGACCTCGCGGTTGAGGTCGTTGATGCTCCCGGTGATCACGAAGACGTCGGCGTGCTTCGGGTTCCCGGTGTTGATGATCCCGAACCGCTCCACGTCGTAGAGCGGCGTGAGGCAGGCGAGCACCTCAATGTCGCAGCCGTTGCAGCTCGACGCGTCGTAATGGATTAGCCAGGGTGATTTCTTCAGATATGCCATGCTCTCACACCCCCAGATAGAAATAATACAGGACGGCGAGGTTGATGAACCCGAGCGTCACTGCAACGCCCCATCCTTCCTTCATCGTCCACTGCCACTTCATCCTGGAGAAGGTGTTGTCGATGAAGACCTCCAGGAAATACGTGACGGCGATGGCGACGAGTGCCAGCAGCGGGTTGAACCCGAAGAACAGGTACACGATGCCGAGCAGGACGACGGTCTCGTACCAGTGGGCGATCTCGATCTTGGCAAGGGTCGGGCCGGAGAACTCGGTCGTCAGACCCTTCACCAGTTCCTGGTGGGCGTGGTGCGAGGTCGAGATATCGAAGGGCGACTTGCGGAGTTTGATCGTCAGCACGGTCAGGAAACCGATGAGGACACCGGGCAGGTACAGGGCGGCCGGGACCTCTGACGCCGCAATCTCGCTCACGTAGAAACTCCCGGTGACCAGGTACAGCCCGACGGCCGTGAGGATGATCATCGGTTCGTAGGCCATCAGGGTGATCAGTTCCCTCTCCGCCCCGACATAACTGTACGGCGAGTAGGCCGCATAGGCGCCGAGGACGATGAAGACGTGCGCCAGCGTGAAGGCGAAGAGCACGAGCAGGAGGTCCCCTCCGGCAAAGAAGATGGCCCCTGTCACCGCCATGAAGACGAGGTACGAGAGGATGTAGAAGTTCTGCGACGGCGTGACCGTCACGTCCTCCTTCTCGAAGAGTTTTGCCACGTCGTAGAAGGGCTGGAGGACCGGCGGTCCGACCCTGCCCTGCATGCGTGCGGTGAGTTTTCTGTCGATACCGGCGATGAACCCGCCCGCGATCGGGGCGAGGAGCAGGTAGAGGACTGCGGTGAGTACGGAGATCATAGTGCCACCCCCACGATGGCGGCGACGGCCGCCAGGATCAGGAGGATACAGAGGGGATTGCCGACCTTCAGGAGTTTTGCCTCGCCGAAGTACTCGGCGAAGTAGTAGTTCCTCGTCGTCATCTCACGCTCCATGCCGAGTGACCCGAGGAACTTCATGTCGGGCGTCGTCGGTCTACCGCCCATGTAGGCCGGCATTGTCCGCCCCTGCTTCCGGTAGGAGAGATACGAGAGGGGCAGGACGAGGAGGAGCGCGATCATGAGGACCATGATGATGACATTGTCCTGGGCGAGCCGCGCCGTCTCGCCGAAGATGCCGAGGACATAGGGCTCGACGAGGTATGAGGAGATCAGCGGGAAGAGGAGTGCCGCAAGCACGGTCATGGCCGTGAGGCTCCCGAGGACGACCCACTTGCCGGTGGAGACCGTGTCTTCGATGTTCTCGCCGAAGGGCGTGACCTCGATGATCTTGCCCATCCACTTCGCCCAGAAGAAGACGGTCACGGCGCCGCCGAAGGCCAGGATCATCACGAAGATGAGACCGAAGGGTGCGACGACGAAGGCCTCGATCGCGGCCCACTTCGAGATCAGCATGCCGAAGGGTGCGAGGAACATGCCGGCCATGCCGATGAACATCATGGCGGCGATCTTCGGGAGACGGACGATGAGGCCGTCCATGTCCTCAATGTCGCGGCTGCCGACACGGTGCTCGACAGTGCCGACGCAGAGGAAGAGGAGCGACTTCGCAACGGCGTGGAAGATGATCAGGAATATCGCCGCCCAGACGAGCTGGGGCGTGCCGACGCCTGCGCAGGCCACGATCAGGCCGAGGTTCGCGATTGTCGAGTAGGCGAGGACTTTCTTCGCGTTGCTCTGGGAGATGGCGATCCCGGAGGCGAGGAGGAAGGTCACGGCGCCGACGAGTGCGATCGAGATGCCGGCAAGGCTTCCGGCGAGTACCGGCGCAAAGCGGACGATGATATATACGCCGGCCTTGACCATGGTGCTCGAGTGGAGCAGGGCCGAGACCGGGGTCGGTGCGACCATGGCGCCGACAAGCCAGGCCGAGAACGGCATCTGGGCGCTCTTTGTCAGCCCCGCGAAGCAGATGAGCACCGCAGGGATGATGGCGGCGGCCTGGCCCGAGGCAAGGAGTGCGTCGAGTTCAAGGAGGCCGCCCGAGGGGTCGACGGATGCAAGATACAGGATTGCCCCGGCAAAGGCGATGCCGCCGAGGAGGTTCATCTTCAGGGCGAGGAATGCATTGTTCGTCGCTTCTTCGGTCTCAGAATACCCGATGAGGAGGAAAGACGACAGGGTCGTGACTTCCCAGAAGAAAAAGATCCACGGGATATTGTTGGAGAAGACGAGGCCGAACATTGCGGCGAGGAAGACGAAGATCACGAAGAAGAACATCCGCCGGCGGTCACGCACCTCGTGGTGGTGGCTGTGGTAGGTGTCCATGTAACTGGTGGCAAAGACGGCGATGAGACTGCCGATGATGCCGATGAGCAGGGCCATGATGATGGAGAACTGGTCGATGAAGAGGTTCATCTCAGGCTCCACCGTCATGCCCCACGTGATCTCGTAGTAGATCATCATCACCGTCTGGACGAGCACGAGCAGTACGGCGACTGGTTGTTTGAACCTGACCCCCAGGTACAGGAGCAGGAGTGCTATACCCATCTCTAGAGCGAACATCACGAGACTCGTCGGCTCGAAGGGGAAGGCGTAGTACACCGTTCCTTGAGTAAACGAGGAGACGAGCAGGTAGATGGATCCCGCCGAGATGACGAGCGCCGCAAGAGCGACGATTGCATGCCGGATCCTGTTATTATTGAGCAATAGCAGGATGAATGCAATGATACAGGGGAATAGTATCAGGAATATGAGGTCGTACATCCCAATCCCTCACTTATCCCATGGAGTTTTAGGGTTTATTAACCATGCGAAAGACCGATCCTATCGGGGCCTTATCTGCCGAGTATTCTCCGTCATCTCACCGGTTCCGGCCTCTTGACAGGGGATTACGAGACGGAGATTATCTATCTCATGATATTCAATTATAATTTAGTGGCCGGATTGGCCGCAGATCTGATCGTACTCTCTGTTGCGCGCTCAAAAGTGTAAAAGACCTTCCTGATTAATAATTATCATGATCCCGACCCCGGCATGATCCCTGCTCTTTTAACCTATGCATCCCCATGGTACATGCAATGCGTCCGTCATACCTCGGAAAGATCCCGCTCAACTGGTGCGATGCCTGCCATACCCCCGTCCTCGGGGAGCAGTGCGCCTGCGGTGCGAAGACCCACCCGGTCTCCATCACCCCGCCGGGTGATGCTCGCCCGGCTTTTGCGTCCGACATCGCTCTCATCAACAGCATCTTCGACGACTACTTCGGCGCTCCCCTCATCCCCGAGGGGCACCTCGCCCTCCTGAACAAGGTCCCCGACCCCGACAGGATGGAGGAGGTGATCATGGGCGGCACGGTTGTTGCGGCCATCAAGTACCTGCCCGACGAGGGTGTCTGGGAACCCCTGCCGCGGATCTCCGCATGCCAGTACATGAAACCGACGAAGAGGTACGTCGTCGTCGACGACGGTGCAGTGGCACCGATCCGGGACGGGGGGTCGAGTCTGCTGGCGCCGGGCCTGGTGGAGATCGAGGACTCGGTCAGGACGGGCGACGAGGTCTTCCTCCTCTCGCGGGACGGCGAGTGCATCGGTGTCGGCCGCGCCCGGGTCGACGCGGCCGGGGCGCGTACGATGGAGAGGGGTGCGGTGGTGCGGACCCGGAAGAGCAAGGACGCCGACGCCGTGCCCGGCGAGGCCACCTGGGACGACGCGGTGAAGGCGAATGTCCGTATCCTCGACGCCTATGAGGGTGCGTCAATCGACTTCATCAGGCGGGTGCGGGAGAACAACAGTGGTCTGCCGGCGAATGTCTCGTACTCGGGCGGCAAGGACAGTCTTGTCACCCTCATCCTTGTGCTGAAGGCGATCGGGAAGGTGCCGGCCCTCTATGCCGACACGGGCCTGGAGTTCCCGGAGACGGAGGAGAATGTCGCCGCCGTCGCCGAGCGCTACGGCGTCGAGGTCGTGCGGGCCGAGACCGGGGAGTCGTTCTGGAAGAACTTCGAGGTTGAGGGGCCACCGGCGGTCAATGCCCGCTGGTGCTGCCGCGTCGCAAAACTCGAACCCGTGTCGAAGGTGATCGAGGAGAGGTGGGGGGAGGCGCTGTCTTTCATCGGCCAGAGGAAGTACGAGTCTCTCAACAGAAAGAATAGTCCGCGGGTCTGGCGGAACAGGATTGTCGGGAACCAGATCTCCGCGGCGCCGATCCAGCACTGGTCGGCGATGCATGTCTGGCTCTATCTCTTCAAGGAGCACGCTCCCTATAATGTACTCTACGAGAGGGGTCTCGACAGGATCGGCTGTTTTATGTGCCCGTCGAGCGACCGGGCACTGCTGGTGCGGATAAAGGCGGCCTACCCTGACCTCTGGAAGATGTGGACGGAGAAACTGACGGCCTGGGGAGACGCCCACGGTATGCCGGCGGACTGGGCCGAGGAAGACCTGTGGCGGAAGAGAGGGTCGGGCAGAGATGAAGACGATAGTTATAATTGATTACGGTCTTGGCAACCTCCGGAGCGTCAGGAAGGGGCTGGAGAAGGCCGGGGCGTCGCCGGTCATCTCCGCGGACCCGGAGAGGATCGCCGCCGCGGACGGGATCGTCCTCCCCGGCGTCGGCGCCTTCAGGGACGGCATGGAGATGCTCGGCCCGATCGAGGAAACTCTCCGCGAGGCGGCGAGGGAGGTGCCGGTCCTCGGTATCTGTCTTGGCATGCAGATGCTGATGGAGAGTTCGGAGGAGGGCGGTCTCTCGGCCGGCCTCGGCATGGTCCCCGGCCCTGTCCGCCGCTTCCCCCGGACGCCCGGCATGAAGGTGCCCCACATGGGCTGGAACACCCTCTCGATCAGGCCCGGCGAACCCCTCTTCGAGGGCGTGCCCGACGGTTCGTACGTCTACTTCGTCCACTCGTACTATGCGGAGGCGGCGCCCGAGCACACCATGACGACGACCGATTACATCTGCCGCTTCTCGTCGTCGGTGCGGAAGGGGAATGTCTTCGGCGTCCAGTTCCACCCGGAGAAGAGCGG
>NZ_CALFSA010000007.1 GCF_937919355.1 uncultured Methanofollis sp.
GAGTTCCTCAGAAGGCCGCGTTACAATACTGCACCCGGCCAGGTCTTCCCCGTCGTTGCGGGGGACGGGAAGCGGCGTATCCTCCCTGCCCGCTGGGGGTTGCCGGGCACGCCCCTGATCATTAATGCCCGCGCCGGCGACCTCGCAGGAAGGCCGACCTTTTCCCGCCTCCTCAACGGCGGTCGGTGCCTTGTCCCGGCCACCGGCTTCTACGAGTGGGACTCCATGAGAGGGGATCTTTTGTCATCGTCACGACGGCCGCAAACACTCTCGTGGCGCAGGTCCACTCCCGTATGCCCGCCGTGCTGGGGCGGGAGAGGGAGGTGGCATGGCTTGCCGGGGACGACCCGGCCGGACTCCTCGGGCCTGTCCCTGCGGAGGTGATGACCTCCACGGCGGTGGGGAGCAGGGTCAACGACCCGGCAAACGACGACCCCTCACTCATCGCACCCCTCGCACAGACACAGTGGTGGTGAGTCAGGGGAGGGGCGACCGGCCGAGGTCGCGGAGGCGGTTGAGGTACTGAGCCCGCCGCGCCTCATATATCGACCTTCTCCGGCCATATGGCACGTACTCCAGGACTTTCCAGCCTTCGTCGGCCATCGCCCTCTTGGTCAGGTCAGCAAGGCCCATCAGGAAACCGAACTCCACCAGGTTGCGGCTCTCCGCGTGTGCGGTCAGCCACGCCACCAGGTCGGGGTCATGGAACTGCCTCTGGATCAACCCGAAGTTGCGGGTGTCGCCGAGGTATGCCCCCTTGACGAGCCTTGGCCTGATCCCGGCCGCCTCCATCGCCCTGAGGTCGTCGGCTGTCCTCTGGAGATAGGCCTGGACGGCCAGGGTCAACCGGTGCCCCTCCCCGGCCATGCGTCCTGTCGCCGCAAGGGTGAAATCGACAAGGTTTCGCCCCTCCATATCGATCTCCACCCTGACACCCCGCCTCTTCGCCTCGTCCATGATGCGTCCAAGGTGCGCCGTGCACCCGTCCCTGTCGAAGACCGCACCAAGAGCGGAGAGTTTCAACGCGACCGAGGCGTCGAGGGCGTGCGCCTCGACCGCCCTGACAGCGGCACGGCACCCGGATGCGGCTTCCCAGGCGGCGTCGCGGTCCTGCACGTACTCGCCAGGGGGGCTGATACTGCAGGTGATGCCCTGGCGGTTCCTCTCCTCGCACCACCGTACCGCCGCCTCGAGGTCGGGAAGAGACCAGCGCCTGCCATGACCTGCCATGAGCGGGGATGGGAGGGGGGAGAGGAAAAACGTTGGGGGTCAGAGGGAGGTCCTCGCCTGCTCCCTGAGGAAAGAGAGGAGATAATACGGCCCTCCCGACCCTCTGCCGGTCGCCCCGCTCGCCATCCACCCGCCGAAGGACTGGTACCCCGGCCATGCGC
>NZ_CALFSA010000008.1 GCF_937919355.1 uncultured Methanofollis sp.
ACCCTGAACAACGACGATCTGGAAGGGGACGGCCTGCTCGACGACGAAGAGAAAAACGGCTTCATCGACGGCTTCGGCAACCCGCACACCACCGATCCCGACCTCCTCGACACCGACGGGGACGCGGCCGGAGTCCCCATCACCATCGACAGCACTTCTTCACGAAACCGGCGATAGAGGGGCAACCTGCTACAAAAGAGATAAAAATTCGTCAAGAGAGATCCCCGCCTGAAAGAGAATTGCCTGAAGCGTCTTTGGAGCGAGTGTCTTTCCAGAGTGAACAGGAACGGTGACGATGATGCCACGCTCTGGATGGTGGAGGTACTGGTGGCTGCCCCGCATGCCGACCTCTTCAAAGCCTGCTCGTTTCAAGGCCCTGACCACTTTCTCCCCCGTTGCTCTCGGGAGCTTCATGCTGCGTTGCTCGTATTCAGGGGTACAGATACCTCAACAGGAATGGGCTTCCCTAACTTTCTGGCGACCTCGATATACCCCGAGATTGCTTCTTCAATATGTGCCAGCGCCTCTTCCCAGGTAGACCCCTCGCTGATGCAACCCGGGAGGGAGGGAACCGTTACGGTGTACCCTCCGTCTTCATTCTGCTCCATAAGAACGGTGTAGCGGAGACGAATATCAGACAATCGATCCCTCCTCCACAGGGGAATAGTATCTGGCACTATATAGGAGTTCTGCAAAAGAGTGTCGCCCCGGAAACCCTGCCGGCAAGGGCAGCGAAGTCGTAAAAAGCTCAATATCTGGGTTTCAGGGTGTGGCAGGGGATCCGCACTTCTCCCTGTGGAATCAGGAGTAGCATCCGGCAAAAGTACAGGGCTTTTTCCAAAACTTTTTATCAAAGAGGTCATCCCAAAACTGACCAGAAACCTTTGTGATGTCGATGAAATTCCCCGCATTTTGTTCTGAAAATCCTGTTCTGGTGCCTGTTCCGGCGGGTTTCACCCCCGGTCCCCCCACCATTACGATAGGAGAGTGGATGGCAGACTCCTCTTCAGAATATCGTGTTTACTCCTCCCGGGTCCAATCATGAGCGGGGTGCGAGCGACAGCGAGCATGAGAATACGGAAAATCGAAGATTTTCCTGTGCGTGCATATCTTCGATGTGCCACGGACCGAAGGTTTTCGATTGCCCGGGAGAACGACCGAAGGGAGTCGATAAGACAAAAGATATTCTCAAGCTCACAGCCCCCTCAGGATTGGCCCCGGAATGTTAGAGAGGAGATCACGAAAGGGAACGGGACCATCCCATCCCTATCCTGACGCTCCGGAGAGAACAGCGGCACACCAACCGTCATCTCTATGTCATCAGGCACCCCATCACCTCTCGATGAAATATATCGTCACCGGCGGCGCAGGATTTATCGGCTCCCATATCGCCGAGGCACTCGCAGAGAGGCACGAAGTCGTCGTCATCGACGACTTCTCGACAGGCCACCCCGAGAACCTTCGGGGTTTCGACGTCACACTCGTCGAGGGGAGCGTGGCCGACCTCCCCCTCTTGAAGGAGACCTTCGCCGGCGCCGACGGCGTCTTCCACGAGGCGGCGATCGCCTCGGTGCCGAAGTCGGTCGCCGACCCCCTCGCCACCCACGAGGCAAACCTCACCGGCACCCTGAACGTCCTCCTCGCCGCACGTGACGCCGGCGTGCGCAAGGTCGTCTTCGCCTCCTCCTCGGCCGTCTACGGCGAGAGCCCCGAACTCCCGAAGAGGGAGGGAATGCTCCCCGAACCCCTCTCCCCGTACGCCGTCTCCAAACTCGCAGGCGAGCACTACGCCGCCTCCTTCTCGCGGCTGTACGGACTGCACGCCGCCTGCCTGCGCTACTTCAACGTCTTCGGCCCGCGGCAGGACCCCTCGTCCCCCTACTCGGGCGTGATCTCGATCTTCGCCGACCGCATCCTCGCAGGCGAACCTATCACGATCTACGGGGACGGCGAGCAGACGCGTGACTTCGTCTACGTCGCCGACGTCGTCAGGGCCAACCTCCGTGCTATGGAGGGCAACGTCGAAGGAGTCTTCAACATCGCCTGCGGCCGCACGACCACCCTGAACGCCCTCGCAGAGACGATGATGCGGGCCGCGGGGAGAACCGTGGAGGTCAGGCACGCAGAGGCGCGGGCAGGCGATATCAGGCACTCGTGTGCCGACATCACACGGGCGCGGGAAACACTCGGGTGGACACCTGCATGGGGGCTTGAGGAGGGCCTTGCCCGGACGATCCAAGCAGCAGACCCTCAGCGGGTGTGACCAGCCCTCTCCCTGAGGAGGTGTCGGATCGCGCCGAAAAAGAAGGGGCGCAGGCTTTCGTGTCTCAGGTCAGACACCACCGTCCGTATCGCCGCCGCGGGGACGTTGCCCAGCCCCCTCTCCTGCATCTTCCTGAAGAACGCATGTTTTTCGATCGGTCCGCTCGCCCCTCCCACAGGGGCAGGGGTGCGTGAGACATTCGGGAACCGGTTCGTGCAATAGACCCGAAACGCATCCCTGTACCACTCCCGCCTATAGTGCTCCTCTGAGCCGAAGACCTGGAGGTGCCGCTGGAAAAATTCCTCCCTCTCTTCGTTTTTCGTCAGGATGATCATCTTCTTTTCCAGGTCTATATGATAGTAATAGCGGCTGAGAGCGACCTCACCATCGTCCGCAATGTCCACGCCAAGGCAGTATGAATCGCAGGTGTGCGAGATATTGTGGTGTGTCGGCACGTCGAAGCAGAAGTTTCCGAGGCCATAAACAATAGTCCTCCCACCGATCGTCTCAATGCCCTGCGGGGCGTGAGCATGGTGGCCGATGACCAGGTCAGCCCCGGCACGGGCAATCTCATGGAAAAAGGCCCGTCTCTTTGGTTCAGGGACGATATTGTACTCGGTGCCGCCATGATAGTTGTAGATGACCGCAACGGGATCCTCGGTCTCCTTCACCTCCCTGATCAGGGCGCGGATCTTTTTGATGTCAAAGGAGTACGGCGCTGTCATCCTCCCATCCCAGAGAGGGCCTTCCCGGTGAGAGGAAGCGATGAAGGCGACCTTCGTCCCTCCATGGCTGGCAATCAGATACTCAGGATAGCCTCCGACGCCGTAAAAGCGGATACCACTCTCCTCCAGGTGTCGGATCGTCTCCTCCACACCCGGAAGACCACTGTCCATGATATGGTTGTTTGCGAGGGTGCAGATATCGATATGTCGCTCCTTCAGGTAGCGGGCCGTATTCAGGGGCGCCTTCAGGTTGGCACCGCCATATCCCTTCTCGCGGGGAGGGGCATCGGTGATGGGGTTCTCAAGGTTAATATGGCGGATATCAGCGTTATTGAAGAGGAACCTGATCTCGTCGTCAAGGATCTCCTTTCCTGCTTGGACCTGGTCAAAAAAAACGCCGCTTGCTGAAAAATCCCCCGTACATACGATCCTCATAGGCATCACCCCTCTATCGTGATGACTGACTAATGAACCTTTTTATCCCCTGAAAAAATTCGGCGACCCATTCTTTCAGAAAAGGATCCCGTGCAACAGCCAGGCCATAATAGATAAGGCTCACAGCAATGGCAATGGCAAAGAGGAGCATGATAGAGAAGGATAGGAACTTGGCTACAATGAGAGGCGTCGTGATCAGGACGCCTGTCAGGAGGTCGGCGCACCAGAGATAGCACTCCCTTACATAGTCCAGACCTGCCAGTTTCAGAAGCCAGATGTTCATAAAGGCGCTGAAGAGCGCACCTGTCAGGGAAAAGAGCAGGATCGCAATGACCGGGTCCCCGCTCATGCCGCCGATCGTGAGGGTGACCGCCCGGGACGCAAGGAGGACCAGTTCAAAGGCGAGGCCGGCCCCCTGCTTCTCGAGCACGTTGAAGATGGCCGTCAACGGCGATGAAACAAACATAAAAAAAAGCCAGGGGACCAGGAGTTTGACATAGAACCCGGCGTCGTACCACTGGGCACCGAGGAAGAAGACGAATAATTCCTCGCCTATGATAAGCAGGAGGAGCATGGGAAAGATACTGATCGTAACAAGCCGCCTGTGTACCTCCTCCACAATGGGGCCGATGTTCCCTGTCTGTTTCCGGACCTCGCTCACCTTCTGGAAGAAGACCTGCGAGACCGCAGTGCCGACAAGGCTGAGAGGGAGGCTCACAACCTGGTATGCGAGGGAGTACAGCCCGACGACTGTCGGGGTGAAGAAAAAAGCAAGGAATATGGGGGAGATCTGCCGGGAGATCTCATTTGCCGCGGTCGACCAAGATGTGAAGATCGGAAATTTCCTGTACCTGAAGGCAAGGGCCTTAACCCTCGTCAGGGTGACCGACGAAAAGAGAGCCAGGTCTTTCCTGACCTCAAACAGCATGATGAGGTTGGCAGAGAGGTAGCCGGTCACAGCCCCGGCAATAAGACCGAGAGGAGAGGCAACACCGATGCCGGCCCCGATCTGCACTCCTTTGTTCACAAGAGAGTTCGCAACCCTTCCCCCTGCAACGGTGCCGAACTTCTCCCGCCTGGAGAGCCAGTAGTTCAGGATGAAAAAGAGGCCATTCAAAAAGACGAGGATGGGGATGAGGCCGATATATCCTGCAAGGGCAGGGAAGCTCAGGGTGGCTGCAATGCTTTCGGCGAAGATGATGAGGACGGCACCGCTGACGGTCGATGTCGCAACCACAAGTACGGTGCTGAGGGCGGCGAGGTTGGCAGCATCTCTGTCCTCTTTCGGGAGCATGATAGCCAGTTGATAGGAGAAGCAGGAGATGATGGCAAGGATGCCGGCGATGGAGAGGAAGACCTGGAAGACCCCAAAGTCGTCAGGGGTGTACAGGCGGCTGATGATCGGGATGAGAAGGATACCCACCGCCTGAGCAACAATGCTGCCAGAGATAAGTTTCAGGACATTTGTGACAAAACTCGACATGGGGTATGGTGGTAGATTCAACTTGCCCTATATTATCCTTTGGATGACCTGGCAGATGTACGGTGGTGTTCAGGGAATCAGAACCTGAGAGGGGGTGTGCTATGGAAGATCAGAGTGTCTGCCCTCTGAGGATATCGGTGCCCTGGACAATATAGGTACGCGACCCTCTATCTGAGATCTTCCTGGCAGGAACACCGGCAATAGAGATGTTCGGCTCAAGAAAAGACCTGTTAACAACGCTGTTGGCACCGATGGCGATGCCGTCCGCTATCCTGATGTTGCCAAAGATCTTCGCACCAGGGCCGATATAGACATTTTTCCCGATCTTCGGGGCGGTTTCGTCATGGGAGCCGATATTGGCGCCCGGGTGGATCCGGCAGTTCTCTCCGATCTCGGCAGCGCTGTTGATGACGAGCTGGCCGTAGTGGGCGATGGAGAGACCGGGCCCGAAGACGTTGAGGGGGATGGTGAAACCCAGGCGCACCGACATCTGATGATAGCGATACAAGAGCAGGTAGTACAATGATCTGTGGACAGGGCTGCTATTTTTCAGGCAGTTGTTCCAGTACTCGCACTTCCTCATCAGCAACTGGAATTTCCAGATATCATCTCCGATCAGAGGTTTTGGTCTCTTTCGGGTGATTCCAGAAGAGATTTTGTCCGCTTGGATGTAGAATAAGTAGTCATCTTTTGAGTGGATCATCCCGACCACTGGATGTTCGCATTGCTCTTAGTATTTTCGCTTGCATGTAGATACACACACGCACACACAGTATCTAAAAGGGGGTATAATTTCAAAGATATACAAAAACTATCCGGTCACGCACCAGGGTGCACCGCTGCCTCCCCTCACAGGTTCCAAGGAAGGGCGTACACGTGCTGCAAATGGTGATGTGAGCGACCCCGCTCCACCCCTTTACCCAGCCTGATCACACCGTTGATGTCTAGATTGAGCAGCGTTTCGGTTGAAATCCGATACAATCCTCTCTTCAGCCGGCGGCTCGTCCCCCAATGAAGATGGTCCCTGGGGCTCGTACACCGTCCTCCTCAAGGGCGACTCCTTCCAGATCAAGCGCCTCACCCTCCTCCCCGGACGGCGTATCTCCGCCCAACTCCACCACCACAGGAGCGAGCACTGGGTGGTGGTGCGGGGGATGGCTGAGGTCTCGAACAACGGCCGCACCTTCTTCGTCCGTCCGGGAGAGAGCACCTTTGTCCCGGCAGGGACGAGGCACCGCCTCGCAAACCCAGGGATGATACCCCTCGAGGTGATCGAGGTCCAGAACGGCGAATACATCACAGAGGACGACATCGCCCGCTTCGACGACGACTTCAGGAGAGAGTGAGGATGCATCGTGAATCTCGGCGCCAGCCCAGGACATGGGGGGGGAAGGCTACCTGTTCTTTCAGTTCCTCCTGGCCAGCCGTCCCTTCACCCGCCACTTCAGTTCATGGCAGAGGGAGGGGATGTGGTACAGGAGATTTGTCGAGTAGTTGCAGCTGCAGCCAGGACACTTCTTCAGGAACATATCCTTGAGCCTCTGCCTGTACGCATCTGTGGCGACGATCTCAGTGAGAGGTGTCTCCCTGACTGTGCCCATTGGGGGCAGGGCCCAACACCCCGAATAGACCTCGCCGTGCGGACCGACGTACACTTTCTCATAGCCGAGATGACAGGGGATGTCCTCCCTCTTGGGGTCCTGGAAATACTCCTTCATATATTCGAGGGAGGAGTAGCTCTTGCTGATCAGGCCGGGGTGCATGGCCTTGATCTGATGGAGATCGGCGACGAGGTCGTCGAGTCTATCCCGATCTTCCGCGGGGATCCAGAGGTCAGAGGTGTCGATGTCCCGGAAAAAGTAGAGAGAACTATTGAGGAGGTTGAAACCGCAGGTGATCCTGAGGTCTCTCGCAAGGTTGACCATGTTCAGGATCTCAGGGAAGGTGGGTTTCATCACCGTCGTCCCGATGGTGATGGCAAGGTCAGGATACCGGGAGTCCCGAAGCCCGATCAGGGTCTTGAGTGCTCCGGTGCTCCGGTCAAATCCGCCGTTCACACCCCTGACAGAGTCGTGGACGGCGGCGGTGCCGTCGATAGAGACGGAAAAACCGTCGAGTCCGCTCTCGATGAGGGAGACAGCCTTCTCCTCTGTCAGCAGAAGTCCGTTCGTGGTGATGGAGAGGTCGGCAAATCCGAGGTCGTCGGCGATCTTTATGACCGCAGGCAGGTCTCTGCGCAGGAGGGGTTCACCCCCGGCAAACTCGATATTCCTGATCCCGAGGTCCCTCGCCTGGGCGAGGACTTCCCCGACCTCTTCTGTATCCAGTTCCCCGACAGAGGCATGTTGCCACTGCCGGCAGGTGATGCACCGGCTGTTACAGTTGTCGGTGATATTGAAGACAAGGGTCGTCGGGCAATAGGGTATATGGAAAAGAAAAGATGTATTCAGTCTGGAGGCTCCCGAATAGAAGATCCGGGAGGACTCTTTCATCCCTTCCCTGACATATGAGGACAGTGGTACTGCCATGGTCTGCCGGTATATGCAATTCACAAATATAACACTTGTGAGATATAATACCTGGCCACCCCTCATCTCTCAGGAGAGACCACTGCCGGCCGGCAGGACAGCAATCTTGAACCAGAAGAGGGTGAAGACGCCGTGCCCGGGAAGATGGGGTCATTCAGGGGGAGGCCTGATCTCCCCGGCAAGACGGAGGTACGCCGCTGCCAGGGCCTCCACCTCCTCTCTCTTTGGGACGTCTCTGGCATAGGCGAGGCGGTCGGCTTCTGCAAAGAATGCAGCAAGTCTCTCCCTCTGGCCAGGGCAGGCCTCCAGGGCGTCGGCGATACAAAAAAGGCGGGTTTCGGTACTCTCCTCGATCAGGGTGGTCATCTGCTTCTCGATGATCCTGGCCGCCTCCCGTATCTTCCCTTCCCTCAGGCAGCCCTCCCAGGGGAGTGGGGCTGGCGTTTCCTCGGCACCCTCAGGGCCGACCTCTGCAGGCGCCGCCTCTTCGCGGGTCTGAGGAACCTCCCTCCGATGCCTGCGGAGGTAACTAGCACCAAGGGTGACGCTCCCGACAAGGAGACAGGCAAGGAGAAGGAGGGGTACGCCCGCAGGGGGAGAAACCTCGATGGGTCTTTCTCTCGTCGGTGCGGGAGTCTGCGACGGTGTCGGGATCTCGGTCGTCGGTGCGGGAGTCTGCGACGGTGTCGAGATGCCGATCACCTGACGGGAGGCGGAGGCGACGCCCTGAGTGCCGTCTGGGGTGAGGGCAACATGATTGACCCAGCCCCCGAGGGTGTACGCCTCAAGGAGATGACCATCGCCGTCGAAGAGGTAGGCCTGCCTGTCCATCGACCCGGCAAGGATGCGGGAGCCGTCCTTCGAGACAGCGACGTCCCGGATCCAGCCGTCGGCCGTGAAGGTCCAGAGTGTCTTTCCCTCCCTGTCGATGCAGATGAGAGTGTTGTCCTGCGCACCGGCAAGGACGCGGGACCCGTCCTCGGAGAGGGCGAGGGTGGTGACAGGGCGATGGGACATGTGCGTCCAGAGGAGGCTGCCCGTGCGGTTCAGGAGGCGGACGCCGGCATCGGAGGCGACGGCGACCTCGTCCCCTGTCCCGGAGACGGCGACGGCAGTGCCCCCCTCCAGGGCGCCCTCGCGCGCCCAGACTTTCCTGCCTGTGCCTGTATAATAGAAGAGGCCGCGGCTCGAAGCGACAGCAATGTACGTCCCCTTCCCCGAGATGGCGATGGCATGGACCTGGGACTGGACCTCGGCCTCCTCGTCGTCTGGGTCGCCCCGCGTTTCGGCCTTCGCCCGGCGGGTGCCGTCGGTGTCATAGAAGTACACCGTACCGACGAGATCGGCGACGACGAGCCTCTTCCCCTCAGGGGAGAGAGCGAGGGCGACGCAGTCTGAGGGCATATCCACCCTCCAGAGGATGGAGGCGTCCCTGGTATAGAGGGTGAGCTGGAGGCCGCTGGCGCCAGCGATGAGGCGGCCGTCTGCGGACGAGGCCGTCATCTCCGCCGACCACTGCGCCCAGAGGGGGGTGCCATTGCCGGAGAGGAGACAGAGTCTCTCCCCGCCGATGAGGACGTGCGAGCCGTCGGGGGTGAGGGAGAGGTCGGCGACCTCTGCGGGTGCAGAGTATGTCCAGAGAGGGGTCTCTGCCAGGGCACCGGCAGGGAGGACGAGGAGAAGGAGAAGGAGGAGGAAGGGGACGGCAAACCGCATATACCAGACTATTCTCTGGAGAAGACCCATAAACATTCTGCTCCGGCCGTACACCGGGCGCGGATCAGATCCCTCCCTGACGCAGAGAGTGCGTCGTCGAGACGTCACTCGCGGATGAGCGAGGACATATTTACGTGGCAAAGTCCGAAGATGCCATGAAGACACTCTCCCGGCAGGAGACCGAAGGGGTGCGCCGGATGTACACCATGTTCACCACGGCACATGTGATGACGCCCATCCTCAGACCGAATCAAGCATCTCCCGGACCGCAGCCTACATATCCGGGATTTTATTCCGGACGACGTCCCACACGATCTCGGTATGGTCTCCAAAATAGGCGTGAAGGAGGATGTCCCGCATGCCTCCAATCTTTCTCCAGGGAGTATCGCCATGCTCCGCTTTGAGCGGTTCAGGAATGAGTTTGACCGCCTCGCCGATGACCATGAGGTTCCGGATCACCCCATCTTACACAAGATCGCTCTGCACGAACTCCTCGTAATCCATTCCCCGTGTATATCGTCCTCACAATGGCCTCAAGAATGTCCCGGAGATAGAGGTTATAGTCCCGGGACATATCGCACGCTCCGGAGGATGTGAGGTGCGAGACCGGGTTTGAGGGTGTCCTGATCGACAAGGTCGACGTGCCTTCCGAAGAGATCTTCGAGGAAAAA
>NZ_CALFSA010000009.1 GCF_937919355.1 uncultured Methanofollis sp.
GACAAGGGCGTCGAGGACCCGCCTCCCCCCGCCCCCGGTCCCGGTCCCGGTTCCAGTTCCGTCGCCCCCGTCGATGACGGCCTCCGCCACCTTCACGAGGTCGGCGACCCGCTGCGTGTTCGTGAGAATGTGGATGAGGATCTTCTCGCACTCCCGCGTCTCACCCCTCCGCACCAGAAACCGTGCATATTCGATACCGCCGTTCAGGAAGTCGAGCCTGTACGCCCGGTACAGCCAGTCCCGCGCCGTGTCCATCTCGCCGAAAGAGGCATAGAAGAGGCCTGTGCGCGTGAGGCTGACGACATTGGGGTCCTGTGAAACGGTCTCAAGGTAGCACGCCGGCACGGTCTCCGGGGCGTACGCTGTCCTGAGAAACTGCTCATAGGCGGCGACGGCCATCTCCAGGGTCTCGGGGTCGTCCATCCCGGCGATCTCCTCCCTGATCAACGCCTCATAACACTCCCGCGCAAGGTCTGTCTGCCCCGTCGCCGCGATGAGTTCGCAGGCGACGAGCTGGTGGATCGGGTGCGGACTCCGGGCAAGGAGACGTTCGCAGGCTTCCAGGGCCTCGCGGCACATCCCTTCCGACTTGAGGAGGAGGACATAGTCGAAGAGGAGGTCGTCGTCCGGGGTGTCCTCCAGGTACCGGGGAAAGATCCTCAGAGCCGCCGGGCGGTCGGAGGCGGAGAGAGCGGCGAGATATTGCCGCAGGAACGCCGGGTCCCCTGTCTTCCTGAACATCTCGACCGATGTCGCCGCGGCGTCGCGGTGCCGCCCGGCGACCATCAGGGCGTCGATGTACTCGGCATCGGCCCCGCTCCCGTCGAGGAGTTCCTGGTAGGCGTCGAGCGCTTCCTCCCCGCGCCCGCACTCAATGAGGGCGCGGACCAGGGCCCGTGCGTCTTCTTTCTTCCCCGAAGCCCGTGCGAGTGCGGAGAGGATCGGGACAGCCGACATCTGGTCGCTTTTTCCGGTGAAATATGCCGCGTAGGCCCTGAGGGCCTCCTCGTTTGCCGGGTCGAGCTGGACGGCGCGGGCATAGGCGGCGATCGCCCGCCCGTCCCCCCGCGCCGCAAGCACCCGGCCGAGAAAACTGTGGAGATACGAAGAACCCGGCATCTTCCTGAGAAGGTCGCGGATGTGCGCCTCTGCATCGCCGTATTCCCCGAGGGCGAAGAGGTCTGTGGCGACGAGGACAGCAAGGGACGTGTCGTCTGAACCGTTCAGGAGACGGGTGCAGAGGTCGATCGACTCCCTGTACTTCCCTGCCTCATAGAGGGCGAAGGCCTCCTTCCCGGCATCGGCTGGTGGTTGATCGGTCATGCGTGGATGCGAGTACCTTCACCGCACGCACCAATAAGGGTAATGAAAAAAGTCTGGCTCTCCCGTCACCAGAAACTCACGTGTTGAGGAGGTTCTGCAGGATGCGGGAGAGTTCGTCGATCCTGTACGGCTTCCCGATACTCCCGAAGAGCCCGAACCTCTTCGGGTCCCTGACAACAGGGTCGTTCAGGTACCCGCTCGACACCACCACCTTCACCGCCGGGTCGAGTTCGCGGAGGCGGTTGAACGTCTCCTCCCCGCCCATCCTGCCGGGCACGGTCAGGTCGAGGATGACACCGTCGTAGGGCTTCCCCTCCTTCAGCGCCTCTTCAAAGCGGGTCACCGCTTCTTCGCCGTCCTGTGCCGTCGTCACCGTGTAGCCGAGGTGCCGGAGAATGTCGCTGGTGGTCTCGAGAATGCCTGCTTCATCGTCCATCAGCAGGATCGAACCGATCCTGCCCGACGGTATGACCTCGGTTTTCATCTCTGCAGGTATAGTATGTGCTGACGATGGCAGATAAAGGGAGAAGGTTGTCCCGGCGCCGGGTTCTGACGTCACGTCCATCCACCCCCCGTGGTTCTTGATGATGGGCAGGGCAACGGCAAGGCCGAGGCCGGAACCATGCTTCTTAGTCGTGAAATAGGGGTCGAAGATCCGCCCCATGTGCTCCTTCGAGATACCGACCCCCTCGTCCTTCACCGTGATCCGCACATACGAACCGATCGGGAGGGGGACGGGGTTGTTCCCCGACACCTCCACGACCTCCGCCCCGATGGTCACCGCACCCCCGCCGGGCATCGCCTGGTCGGCATTGATGATCAGTGCCTGGAGCACCTGGAGGATCAGGGCCGGATCGGCGTCCACGGGCATCGGCCCGGGCGCAAGGTCGAACCTGCATGTGCTCTTCGAGCCGCGGAGAGCGTAATTTGCCGCTTCACGGACGATGCCGGCGACCTCCAGCGTGTCTTTCCTGGGCTCTGTCCTGTCGGAGAAACTGAAGAGTTGCCGCGTGATCTCTCCCGCCCGCATCGTCGCCGCCTCGGCCTCGGTCAGGCGGTGGTAGACGAAATCGTCAGGGGCGAGTTTCATGCGGGCGAGGTTGAGGTTGCCCATGATCGAGGTGAGGATGTTGTTGAAGTCGTGGGCGATCCCGCCGGCAAGTTCGGAGAGGGAGAGGAGTTTCTCTGTCCTGACAAACTCCTCTTCGGCCTTCTTCATCTCGGTGATATCGCGGCCGACGGCCTGATACTCCGATATGGCGCCGCCCGGAGTGAAGATCGCCCGCAACGTCCACTGGTGCCACCGCAGGTCGCCGTCGCTCTCCGGGTCCCGTGCAGTGCCTTCCAGGGTGACGCTGCTCTGCCTGCCTCCCGCACCCTGCCCGGCAAGGGAGGGGAGGAGGTCCTTGCAGTCGTCGGGGAGGAGTGTGGCGACGGAGGACCCGATCATCTCGTCCCTGCTGCGCCCGAAAGACCGACAACACGCCTCGTTCACGAAGGAGAGGCGCAGGTCCGGCCCGAACCGGCAGATCCATTCTGTCTGGTCCTCGACCACGCAACGGTAGCGGGCCTCGCTCGCCCTGATCTCCTCCTCCATTTTCTTGCGCACCGTGATGTCCTCGGCGAGAGCGACAACTCCCTTCTTCCTGTCGTCCGCGAGCGGGCGGGCATTCCAGACGAGGATCTTCGCGTCGCCGCTCTTCGCCCGGATCGGGAGTTCCATGTTCTCGATCCGTCCCCCGGTGGCGATCCTCTCTCTGATCTCGTTCATGATGGCGTCCCGCGAGACGGTGTCGGGGATGAGGACGTCCCAGACCGTGCCGACAGGCTTTCCGACCATTTCTTCCCTGTCGAACCCGGTGATCTCGGCCGCCGCCTTGTTCCAGACACTCACGCACCCGTCGTCGTCGATGACGGTGAGGAGGAGCATGGCATTCTCGATGACGCTCTCCCTGAACGAACTGAGTGCCCTGACATGCTCCTCGGCGCGTTTGCGCTCCGAGATCTCGGCGGCGAGATGTTCGTTCGCCCGGGTCAGTCTCTCGGTCCTTTCGAGGACGAGTTCCTCGAGGTGCGTCCGGTACTTTGCCAGTTCCTGCTCGATCTCGACCCGCTCGGTGATGTCGGCGAAGGAGAGCATGATGCAGAGAGGTTCGTTCTCCTCGTCCGTCACCATGTTTGCCGACACGCTGGCGTGGAAACGTTTCCCTCCCTTTTTCTTCCCGACCAGTTCGCCCGTCCACCCGCCGTCCTTATCGATGCGGTCCAGGATTGCGGTGACCTGCTTCTTCTGGGCCCAGAACCTGTCGAGCGGTTTTCCCACCACTTTCTGGATGTCGTCGTAGTCCCATTGTTTCAGGGCCGAGCGGTTTGCGAAGACAAGGTCGCCTTCGAGGTCGGTGATGATGATCGGGTTGATCGAGGAGGTGATGGCGCTGTCCATGACCCTGAGGGCTTCCTCGATCCGCTTCCTCTCCGAGATGTCGATCGCCGACCCGATGAGTTCGACCACCTTCCCTTCGTCATTGCGGATGACGCGCACTTCTGAGTGGACCCAGCGGTACTTCCCGTCCTTGTGCCTGATCCTGTACTCAAAGGTCTGCCTGCCATCCTCCATGAGTGCGGCATATTCCTCCCCCTGGACACGCAGGCGGTCGGCGGGGTGGATGTAGGTGGACCAGAATGCGGAGTCGAAGATGATCTCCTGCGGCTCGAAACCGATGAGGCCGGTGATGTTCTCGGTCACGAAGGTGATCGGGCCCATGCCGTGCCCTGTGACCGCCGGTTCTGCCGAGAAGATCACCACGGGACTTGAGGAGAGGATGTGCTGGAGACGCGACTTTGTCGATTCGAGTTCGACCTCGAGCAACCGCCGCTGGAGCGCCACCGAGGAGAGGTGGGCGAAGGTCTCGATCGTCGAGACCGATTCAAGGCAGACCTCGTCCCTGAGGACGATGACCACGCACCCGAAGAGTTCGTCGCCCCGTGCAATCCCGACGACGTATTCTTTCCTGCCTGTGCCTTTTGCGAAGGTATCGACGATCGTCCCGGCCGGGCCTGCAAGGAGGGTGGACTTCTCCCGCCCTTCGAGTGGCAGGACAACGCCCCTCCCGAGGTTCTCGATGAGGTCGGGCGGCACGGTGACAGTCATGCCCCTGCAACCGCGTGCCAGGGAGTAAAGGCGGGGAGAACGGTCTTCGTCGATGCCGGAGACCGCACGCACGGTGAGGGTCGTTTCAAGGTCGTCGTACCGGGAGACGATGACAAGGGCGTCTTCAAGGAGACCGCAGAGGTGGTCGGCGATATACCGGTAGATCTCCTCTTCGGGCGGGAGTTCGACGAATCCCATTGCCGCACTGGAGAGGAAGGAGAGTTCCCTGACGTACTGGATCTCCCTTTCTTCGGCGTGTTTCCGGTCGCTGATATCGCGAACGACCCCCATGATGCCGAAGGGAGTCCCGTCGCCTGCACGCAGGGGATTGACCCGTACCTCGACCCAGACGGCGCTGCCGTCGGCACGGTGCACTTCCTGCTCCAGGACGCGCGAGACCGGCCCTCCCTCGTCAGCGACCGTCAGGATCTCGCCTGCGATCTCGGAGAATGAGTTGTCTTTGCCGGCGGGGAAGACGTCGGTCACCGGACGGTCGACCATCGTTGCGGCAGGCCAGCCCAGGAGACGTTCGACCGACGGACTCAGGTAGGCGAACCTGAGGTCCGGGTCGAGGGTGAAGATGACGTCGGTGGCGTTCTCGGTGATCAGTCGGTAGCGGTGCTCGCTCTCCCTGAGTTCGACCTCGGTCTCGTTCTGCTCGGTGATGTCGACGAGGGATATGATGGAGTATTTCGTCCCCGGTATCAGGGAGACGTTGACGATCATGTCCCTCGGGGTGCCGTCCTTCGTGTATGTCCGGCACTCGTAGGACTTCGGTATGTCCGCAGCCCCGGTGCGTCTGAGTTCGTGGAACTGCCTGACCATGGGGCGGTCCTCCTCGTCGACGAAGGAGGCCCACGTGAAGCCGCCCCTGAGGTCGGCGGCGGCATACCCGTAGGTGCGCTCGAACTCAGAGTTCACCCTGAGGATCTCGCCCTCGTTGTTGAGGAGGAAGGTGGCGGTGCCGGTGGTCTCAAGGAGCGTCTGGTAGGTGACCTCCGACTGCCGCGCCGCTTCCCGCACCGCCTGTTCCCCGAGGTACATCCCGATCATCCCCGCGGCGGTGCGGAGGAAGGCGTCACCGCCGGCGGGGAGGGACCGGTCTGCCCCGTGCCTGATGCGGAGTCTTCCCCCTTCCCCCTCCAGAGGGATGGGGATGGTGGTCTCCGCATCTTTCTTCTTCCGGCGTCCCGCCGATGCTGCGGGGATGCCCGGTGCTTCGATCCCGACCCACGAGCACCAGGGGGCCGCCTCCAGCACGAGGTGTGCGGCCCTTCCCGTGACATCCCCGGCGGTGTGCGCCCTGTCCTGACAGAGAGAGGCAAGAGTGGAGAGGCAGGACACCCCTGCATCCGTGGCCGCGTTGCCCGGAACTGCGGCCATGTCCTTCACCTGTTTCTCTTTCTGGAGGAGGACGTCCTCTGCCCGTTTGATCCCGGTGATCTCGCGGAAGATATCGATCCTCAGGCCCTGCAGGGCGCTCCCTGTAATGACATGACTGGAGTAGGTGATCCACCGTGACCCGACGCCGCGCAGGGACAACTCCGGCCCCCTGCACTCGCGGGACTTCCTGTAGACCGCCTCGACCCTGACCCTGAAGGATTCGGGGTCCTCGAAAAGGGGGGTGAGTTCGGATTCCATGACCTCCATGACGTCCCTCCCGAGGAGTTCGCCCGGAGAAAGCCCAAAAATATGGCCGAATGTATTGTTGGCATAGATGATCGTCCTCTCCTGATCGCTGATCAGGATGCCGTCCCCGGAACGGTCCATCGTCAGGAGCAGGTGGGAAATCCCTGACTCCAGACGGTCAATATTCGAACTCTCCACACTATCCGCTCCCACGTCCCTTATGGACGAGGTAGCCATCAGCACTTATAATAGTTGTGTATTTCCCATTTGCCGTCACCCCTATCTTTATTGCCGGGAGTGTCCCTCTATTGTGCCGTCTCTCTTCTCAGGTCAGTGTGGCAAACCATCTCCCGTGCACCTCTCGTGCGCTTTTGTATCCCGGCAAAGTTGCGCAGGGGGGAATGAGATACTGCGACCGGATTCCGGGGGTCTCTCCGGAGCCCGAAAAAAAAGGTCTTCAGGGGGAGATGGGGGAGAGGACGGAGAGGACCGAGGCGGCGAAGGCTTTCGAAGCGAACGGACCGTTTGCGGTGACAACCTTTCCGTCGACGACGACGTCTCTGTCCGTCAGCGTCGCCCCTCCCCGCCTGATCTCGCTGACCGAGGCCGGGCTGTTGAAGACGGTCGCCGATTTACCCTTCAGCACGCCTGCGCGGGCGAGGACGACAGGTGAGAGGCAGATCGCGGCGACGACCTTACCGTCCTTTGCGAAGGTCTGCACAAGCCTGATCAGGTCGTTGTTGCCCCAGAGGAAGTCCTGCGAACCGATGCCGCCGGCGATGACGATCCCGTCGTATGCTTCGGGTGCGACCTCCACAAAGGTCGTCGTCGCTTCTGCCGCACCGCCGAGCATCCCCTCGCAGGTGCCGGTTTTCGTCGAGGCGATGACGGTCTCCACGCCCGCGTCTGCGAATGCTTTCTGCGGGACGAAGAGTTCTTCGTCGCGGAATCTGTCCGGTGCAATGGCGAGTACGAGTTTCATATCACTCAATGGGAGATTTTTCCCAATAACTTTATCTTTGCAGACAGGCGGTCGGCACGACCGTTGGGACAGGTCAGATCACTGGTGGCCGCGGAGGTGACGGGGCAGGGCGGTGCCGGGGCGGTACTTCTCCGCCATTGCAAGCGCTGTCTCGCGGAGTGCCTGGTGGTCGGCACGGCATGTTGCCGGGGGCGCTTCTTTCCTGAGTATCTGCGAGGTGTTCTCCGTGATCTGGATCAGTTCTGTTGCGATCACGGCGTTGAGCCAGATAAGGTCTTTGAGCATCTCTTTCTCGTCGGTGTCCATGATGGGGTAATAGGGCCTGTTCCTTTATGGTTTTTTCAGGGTCAGGGAATTGTTATGCCGGAGACGGTCCCACTCCTGACCATGGGATATCTCCAGGAGATCGAGGCAAAAGGACGGGAGGCAAACCCGTTTTTTGTTCTGATGGGCATTGACGTCGTATCTTTCGGCGGGGGCGAGGCCGTGCTCTCGATGGAGGTGCGGCCCGAGATGCACAATGGTGCGGGGTGGTTGCAGGGCGGCATCTACACCTCCCTTGCCGACGAGGCGATGGCCCTCGCCCTCACCACCCTCCTCGCCGGGGGCGAGCATATCGCCACCATCTCCGAGACGACGCAGTACTTCAAGGGCGTGCGGGAGGGCACGGTGAAGGCCACGGCCCGTGTCGTCAGAAAAGGCCATGCCGTCGCCTTTGTCGAGGGCGAGATCGCCGGCGCCGACGGCACCCTCCTTGCGCGGACGGCCGCCTCCTTTGCCGTCATGAGAGAGAGGTCGTGAGCGAGCGAGATAGAATCGGGGACTCGGGTCTGGTCCTCATACAGGGGAAGACAGAATGGAGATCCATCCTGCCGGGAGAGATTGCACTCCGTCTCCCTATCGTCATAGAGGGGTCCTGATCAATTCCAGGACGACCTCCGGCGTTGCATCCTCCACCTCTGTTTCCTCTCTTGATTTGAGACAAATAGAGAGGCGGATATCCTCATCCTAAGAACTATAATCCTCCGGAGAGACATAATAGGGTACGACGAGATCCGCGGGGAATTTGTTTTGAAGTATATATTCGTTACTGGCGGCGTAATGAGCGGCCTTGGCAAGGGCATTACTGCGGCATCGATAGGGAGGATCCTGAAGAACCGGGGATACCAGGTCACGGCCATCAAGATCGATCCCTACCTGAACATCGATGCAGGCACGATGGCCCCCGCCCAGCACGGCGAGGTCTTCGTGCTCAGCGACGGCGGCGAGGTCGACCTCGACCTCGGCAACTATGAGCGGTTTCTCGACATCGAACTGACGCGGCCCCACAACATCACGACAGGGAAGATCTACAAGACTGTCATCGAGAAAGAGCGCCACGGCGACTTCCTCGGCAGCACGGTCCAGATCATCCCGCACATCACCGACGAGATCAAGGGCCACATCGAGAAAACTGCCGAGGCCTTCGAGAACCACGGTCACAGGGCCGAGGTCTGCCTCGTCGAAGTCGGCGGGACAGTCGGCGATATCGAGAGCATGCCGTTCCTGGAAGCGGTGCGGCAGATGCGCCGCGAACTCCCGGCGCAGGACACCGCACTCGTCCACGTGACTCTGGTCCCGGCAGACACAATGGGCGACCTCAAGACCAAACCGACGCAGCACTCGGTCAAGGCGCTGCGCGAACTCGGTCTGCGGCCCGACATCATCGTCTGCAGGAGCGACCGCGTCCTGCCCGGCCATTCCAGGCGGAAGATCTCCGACTTCTGCGATGTCCCGGTCAGTGCGGTTGTCAGTGCGGCCGACGCACCCGACATCTACCAGGTGCCGATGGAACTGGAGAAAGAGGGTATGGCAAATGTCCTCCTCGACCTTCTCGGCCTGGAAAAGCGCGGCGTGGACTCCGAGTGGTACCACACGGTGACGGCCGAGTACACGAGCAGGGTGACGATCGGGATCGTGACCAAGTACGGGATCGAGGACGTCTATCTCTCGATCAAGGAGGCGCTGAAGCATGCCGGCCGCGCCCTCTCGACCGAGGTGCGGATCAGGTGGCTCGACGCCGAGACCTTCAACGGCACCGACCTCTCCGACCTGGACGGCATCCTTGTGCCGGGCGGGTTCGGGCCGCGGGGCGTGCCGGGCAAGATCCGCGCCATCCAGTATGCGCGGGAGAACCGGATACCCTTCCTCGGCATCTGCCTTGGTTTCCAGATGGCGGTCGTCGAGTTCGCCCGTGACGTCCTCGGCTACAAGGACGCCATCTCCGAGGAGTTCGGGGAGGGCACGCAGGTCATCGCCCTTCTCCCGGAGCAGGAAGAGGTGAAAGACCTCGGCGGGACAATGCGTCTTGGAAACTGCACCGTCGATGTCTCGCCCGGCACGCGGGCCCGGGACCTCTACGGGCAGGCCGAGATCGTCGAGCGCCACCGCCACCGTTATGAGGTGAACCCCGCGTATATCGAGGAGATCAAGAAGGCGGGGCTCGTCTTCTCGGGCAGGAACGGGAACAGGATGGAGATCCTGGAACTGCCGGACCACCCGTTCTTCTTTGCGACGCAGTTCCATCCTGAGTTCAGGTCGAGGCCGACACGGCCGTCGCCGCCGTATCTCGGGTTCGTGAACGCGTGCAGGGAAAATAAAGAGAAACAACAGTAGAGGAAGTGCAGGCAATGGTGAAGGTAGAGAAGTTCATCGAGACCGCGATCGAGGAGATCAGGAGGGAGGCCGGGGACGAGAAGGTCGTCGTCGCCCTTTCCGGCGGTGTCGATTCGTCGGTGTGCGCAGTGCTTGCGAGCCGCGCCATCGGGAAGAACCTGGTCCCCATTTACGTGGACACCGGGTTGATGAGGAAGGGGGAGAGCGAGCGGATCTGCGAACTCTTCTGCGACCTCGGTCTGAAGAGGGTCAATGCGGCCGACGAGTTCTTCGCGGCGTTGAAGGGGATCACCGACCCCGAGGAGAAGAGGAAGGCCATCGGCGAGAAGTTCGTGCGGATATTCGAGCGCGAGGCGAAGGCGACGGGAGCGAAGTACCTCCTGCAGGGGACGATCTACCCTGACAGGATCGAGAGCGAGGGCGGGATCAAGAGCCACCACAATGTCGGCGGTATGCCTATCCACATGCTCTTCGAGAAGGTCATCGAACCCCTCCGCGACCTGTACAAGGACGAGGTGCGGGAGGTTGCCGGGGCCGTCGGTCTGCCGGCTGAGATCCAGCACAGGATGCCTTTCCCGGGTCCGGGCCTTGCGGTCCGCGTCCTCGGCGAGGTGACGCCCGAGAAGATTGCGGTCGCCCGCGAGGCGAACGCCATCGTCGAGGAGGAACTGGTGGAGCGCTACCAGCCGTGGCAGTGCTTTGCCGCTCTCCTCGGTCGGGGGACCGGGGTCAAGGGCGACGTCAGGTGTTTCGGCTGGGTCGTCGCCGTCAGGGCGGTGAACTCCCGCGACGGCATGACCGCCGACCCGCTGGAGGTGCCGTTCCCGGTGCTCACCGCCATTGCCGGCCGGATCACCTCGGAGATCGCGGAGGTCTCCAGGGTCGTCTACGACGTAACTCCCAAGCCCCCTGCGACCATAGAATACGAGTGAGGGACGGTATTATGATGGAGTTATCACGGAATTATCGTGAACTGGACGCCCGTTATTACATGCCCGCCTTCTCGCGCTCGATCGAGGTCGTGCGCGGGCGGGGTGCGCATGTCTGGGACGCGGACGGGAAGGAGTATATCGACTGTGTGGCCGGGATCGCTGTCTGCAGCACGGGCCACTGCCACCCTGCGGTGGTGGAGGCGATCTGTTCGCAGGCGCACGAGTTGATCCATTGCTCGAACCTCTACTATGTGCCGAACCAGGCCGAACTTGCGAAGAAGGTCGTCGAGATATCGGGCTTCAAGAACGGCAAGGCTTTCTTCTCGAACTCCGGGGCCGAGGCGAACGAGGGTGCGCTGAAACTTGCACGCCTTGCCACCGGCAGGAAGAAGTTCGTCTCTTTCACCCACAGTTTCCACGGGAGGACGATGGGGTCGCTTGCCGTCACCTTCAAGCCCCCGATCCGCGAACCTTTCGAGCCTCTTGAGCCCGGTTGCACCTTCGTCGAATACGGCGACCTCGCCGCCCTGGAGAAGGCGGTGGACGCCGACACGGCGGGCGTGATCGTCGAGGCGATCCAGGGCGAGGCCGGTGTCATCCCCGCTCCCGATGGGTTCCTCGAAGGGATCAGGGAGGTCTGCGACCGGAAGGGCGCTCTCATGATCGTCGACGAGGTCCAGACCGGCATGGGCAGGACCGGGAAGTGGTTCGCCTTCCAGCACACGAAGGCGGTGCCCGACATCGTCACGATGGCGAAGGGCATTGCGAGCGGTTTCCCCATGGGTGCGCTTGTCGCCCGCGAGGGGCTTGAGTTCAAGAAGGGCGAGCACGGCAGCACTTTCGCCGGCGGGCCTCTCGCCTGCGCCGCGGCACGGGCGACGATCGCCGTCATCGAAGGGCTTCTCCCGTCGATCCCGGAGAAGGCGGAACGTTTCGCCCGCGGTCTCGCCGCCCACAACCCGCGGGTGCGCGGCCTCATGATCGGTTTCACCCTCGGCGAACGCTGTCCTGCGGTGCAGGCGTACTGCGCCGAGCACGGTGTCCTGATCAACTGTGCGGCAGACGGGAACATCCGCCTGGTCCCGCCCCTGGTGATCTCGGACGAGGAGATCGACACGGCTGTCGGGGTCATCAATGCGGCGCTTCGTTAGACGGCAGTACGCCGCGCCCGGCGGGTATGTCTTTGCAAAGAGCGCGGAGGAGATCGCCCGCGAGAACGGGCTTGACCGCGTCGCACGCCTGGCGAGCAACGAGAACCCTTTCCCGCCGTCAGATGCGGTGGTCGCCGCCGGTCTCGCCGCCCTGAAGGAGGGGAACCGGTACCCTGCCGGTCACCCCGACGCTATCTTCAGGGCGCTGAAGGCGGTGCACGGCGACCATGCGTTCATCATCGGGAACGGTATGGACGGCGTGATCGAGACGGTCGTGCGGACGGTGGTCGAACCCGGCGACCGTGTCGTCGTCTCCACTCCGACCTTCTCCTTCTACGGTCTTGCGGCGGCGGCGCAGGGTGCGGAGGTCGTGAACGTGCCGCGGGAACCGGACTTCTCGGTCGATGCCGGGCGGTTCGTCGAGGCGTGCCGCGGCGCGAAACTCGCCTTCCTCTGCACGCCGAACAACCCGACGGGGAACGCCGTCCCTGTCGAGACGGTGCGGGAGATCCTTGACGGTATCGACTGCCTCCTCTTCCTGGACAACGCGTATATCGAGTTCTCTGATATCGACTACCGGCCCCTGATGGAGGAGTACGACACCCTCATCGAGGGGCGGACCATGTCGAAGGCCTATTCCCTTGCCGGTCTGCGCTTCGGCTATGCCTTTGTCCCGGAGGGTCTCCTCCCCCCCTTCGACCGGGCGTCCACGCCTTTTGCCGTGAACACCGTCGCCCTTGCAGCGGCAGGTGCGGCCCTGTCCGACCGGGCGCACATCAGAGAGGCCGTGGCGCATGTCCGGAGGTGGAGGGAGCGGTTCATGGCCGGGATCCCCCTGCCGGTGACGCCGTCTGACGCGAACTTTATCCTCGTCGACGTCGCACCTCTCAGCGGTGATGAGGCGATGGAGCGCCTCGCCGCCCGCGGTGTGATTGTCAGGTCGTGCCGGAGTTTCCCCGGCCTTGACGACCACTATATCAGGGTCAGTATCGGTGCGGACTGGGAGAACGAACTGTTTCTACGCGGGATTACAGGACTATGATGATCGGTATTACGGGTACGCCGGGGACGGGGAAGAGCACCATCGCCGGGATCCTGGAGCGGCGTGGCCATGTGGTCGTCCGCGCCAGCGAGACTGTCGGGCCTTTTGTCCTCGGTGACGACCCTGCACGCGATACGAAGATCGTGGACGAGGAGGCATGGGCGGCGGCGTTCACTCCGGTGGACGGTTTTGTCGAGGGGCACCTCGCCCACCTCCTCCCCTGCGACCGTGTCGTTGTCCTCAGGTGCAGGCCCGATGTCCTGGAGGACCGTCTCGCGGCCCGTGGATATGCTGAGGCGAAGGTGCGGGAGAACGCCGAGGCCGAGGCGCTCGATGTGATCCTTGTCGAGACACGGGAAAATTTTGAAGAGAGTCAGGTGCTTGAGATCGATACGACGACGACCCCACCCGACGAGGCCGCCGACCTCATCACGGGTTTTGCAACCGGGACGGTGCCGCCCTCCTCGGGTTCGATCGACTGGTCGTCGTACCTGCTGGAGGGGCTATGACACTCGACCGTTTCCGTCCCTATGTCGCCGGTCTCCTGACGCCGGCGATCAATGCGGCCAGGGCCCTCCGCCTGACCCCGAACTTCTTCTCCGTCGGCGCTCTCCTCGCCGCCTTTGCGGCGGGCCTCGCCTTCTATCAGGGGATGCTCGCGGTCGCCATTGTCCTTGTGGCGGTCAACGCGATCTTTGACGCGCTGGACGGCGCCCTCGCCCGCGAACTCAAGGTCGCAAGTCTGCGCGGCGACTTCATCGACCACGTCGCCGACCGCTATGCCGACATTGCCATCATCACCGGCATCTTCGCCGGGGGTGCGGCCTCGTGGGAGATCGGGGTCTTTGCCCTCACGGGTGTCCTGATGTCGTCCTACATGGGGACGCAGGGGCAGGCCCTCGGTGTCGGGCGCTACTACGGCGGCATCCTCGGGCGTGCCGACAGGCTTGTCCTCCTCATGATCGCCGGGCTCCTCGATCTCTTCCTCGGGATGACGGTCTACGGGATGCCGTACCTGGGGTGGCTCCTGGTCTTCTTCGGGATCTTCGGCCACTACACCGCTCTCCAGAGGTTCGTCTATATCTGGAAGAGGATCTGAAACTTTTTTTTCGGGTGGGGAGAGGAAGCCCTTCTCTCCTCTCCTCTCCTCATTTCTCATGATCGGGGATGGACGGCGACACGCGGCCGACCCTTTCCACCTTCGCGCCTGATTTGCACCAGGGCGGTGGAAATGATCCGGATGTAGAAGGGGAGCGTTCCTGAGGTGTATGTGCGTACAGAGTATAGAGAGAGAAGTGTGTACAGATACCCCGGTAAATTTGCACACCACCCGGAGAACACACGGCATGGTCGGCCGCGGTGTGTGCCTCCCTGTGAAATCCGGGGTGGTGCAAACGAGGGTGATCAACGGGATTAAGTGGTCTCTTTTATCGATCCCTGGCCGCGGGTTGCTTCTCTCTCTGGTGCAAACCAGGTGTAAATGGAAAAAAACAGGGTTTTTGCCGGATTGCTGGTGCAAAGGTCCTGGAGGATCGCTCATGAAACGGATCTGGAGATATTCTATTCTTGACGTATGTGGCGGGGTTTCAATCGAAAATCAGGTTCTGTAGATATCCTCCTACAAAGGTAGATCGTGCGTCCTGATCCTCTGCCTTCCCCTTCCCGTCCGCCGGGGGACTACGCCGAAAATCAGAGATTTTCTTGAACTCGCTATCGCTCGTTCCCCGCTCAGGATAGGTTCCGGGAAGAAAGGGTCAGAGTCCTGGAAGAGAATGTCGTACCTGCCATCAGGTAGGGAGTGAATGGCAGTCTCCTCCTCGATCTCCTTTTCTCTCTTCCCGGATCAATCCTGAGTCGG
>NZ_CALFSA010000010.1 GCF_937919355.1 uncultured Methanofollis sp.
GTGGGATGCGTTGCACTGTACCATACAGAAAAGATGTGCCGTCTCTCTATATCAAGGGGGGCAACAGGACTCTATCTCCCGGTGCCTGAACACCGGCAGGCCTGTGACCGATTTATGCGTGGACGATCCGGGCGTGATCGTCTCTGGAGAGGGAGTGCCCGCCTTCTCCTTTCCCTGTCGCCGTCATGACAGCGTCGATCAACTTCTGGAAGAAACTGTCGCCATCTCCGATCTTCTTGATGACCAGGTCCGCTCCTGCGGTCCGGGCGCGGGAGGACACGTCGCCGTGCCTTCCGCCGGTGATCAGGATATAGGGAAGGTCCATCCCGCGGTACCTCGCCTCGTTGAGGAGGCTGATGCCGTCCATCTCCGGCATCTCGAAATCAGAGATGCAGACATCGAAGTGTTCGTTCTCCATCCGGTGCAGGGCCTCGCGGCCTTCTCGGGCGAGAGTGGTCTTGATCTCACCTGTTGCTTCCAGGAAAAGTCCTATCACATTCAGGAGGGCGGGATCGTCGTCCACGACGAGGACCCGGATCTGGCCATTTGTGGGTGGGGACATCAGGGGGTAGTTATTGTGACACATATATAATTCTATCTATAATCCGGGAGTCATGGTCTCGGAATATACTCCCTGTATGGTTCCAGCCCCGGAAAAAAATCGATAATATCCGGATAAATCGTGATATCCATTGTATGAGATATGTGCTGACGAAAATTCTGGTAGTTTTCGTATGGTTTATCTCCTATCATGTCTCCTGTATCATGTATGGTACGAAATGTCATCCTGGGCGCTATCGCTCTCCTCTGTTGCGCCTGCATCCTTGGTGCCGGTTGCACCACGACCGGGCCGGCCCAGACGAACACAACCACTCCGGTACCGGTGAACACGACCCCCCCGGTGCCCGTGAACACCACCGCTCCTGTCACCCCGACGGAGACCGGCACCGTCATCGGCATGCCGAACCCGGCCGCCGTGTGGTGCCAGGAGCAGGGCTACACCTCTGAGACCAGGAAAGATGCGGCCGGCAACGAGTACGGCGTCTGCATCTTCGGCAACGGCACGGAGGCCGACGAGTGGGCGGTCTACCGTGCGGCAATGGGAGCCTACAACGAGACGGCGAACGGGACCGCGGTCAACGCCACGGTCGGCGACATCGTCGGTGTCAGGCTGAAGGAGAACCCGACGACCGGGTACAGCTGGAATGTGACCCTCTCTGCGGGCCTGACCCTCCTGAACGACACCTACACCGTCGACCCCCACCCTGAGGGCATGGTCGGCGTGGGCGGCACCCACCTCTGGCTTGTGCGTGCCGACGCCGCGGGGAACCAGACCTTCTCCGGGATCTACAAGCGCCCCTGGGAGAACGCGACCGAGACCGAGGACACCTTCCTGCTGACGCTGAAGGTTGCCTGATCCCCTCTTCCTTTTTTTATAATCCGTCTGGATTTTTCGCCGTCAGTGCGGCGCACTCGGCGAGATACTCTCCTGCCGCGGCGAGGAACCCCTCTTTCTCGGCATAGAACTCCCGTGCAAGGAGGAAGATCCGTGCGGCGTCCCCCACCGCCGTGTGCGGAGTGATCCTGTCGTCATAGACATCGGGCACCGGGTACCGGTAGTGGCGGG
>NZ_CALFSA010000011.1 GCF_937919355.1 uncultured Methanofollis sp.
GTGGAGAGGGCCGACGTCATTCTCTGCGGGAACGGCCTCGGCACGGGGAGCCACGGCGTGGTGGCGGCCCTCGCACCCCTTGCAAAGAAACTCGTCCTCGACGCCGACGCCCTCCGCACCCCCCTGCCCCTGGGGGGGGAGACCGTCTACACCCCCCATGCAGCAGAGTTCGTCCGGGCCTTCGGCCGTCCTCTCCCGCAACCCCTGCGCGACCGCGCCCGCACTGTCCGCGGTGCCGTGCCCGAAGGGTCCGCAGTCCTCCTGAAGGGTGCCGTCGACATCATCTCAGACGGCAGGAGGGTCCGCTTCAACAGGACAGGGTGCCCCGCAATGACCGTCGGCGGGACGGGCGACGTCCTTGCCGGAGTCGCGGCCGGCCTTTTCTGCCGCCTCCCGGCCTTCGACGCTGCGTGCGTCGCGGCCTATGTAAACGGCCTCGCCGGGGAGGCCGCTGCCGCCGGGCGTGACGCCGGCATGACCGCAACAGAGATACTCGGCCGGATTCCAGAGGTACTCTATGGTTGAGTTCACCCATATCGCGGACGACCGCGCCCGCATGGTCGACGTCTCCGACAAACCCGACGTCATGCGTGCGGCGGTCGCGGAGGGCCGGATCTACCTGCGGGATGAGACTCTTGCGGCGATCCGTGAAGGGACCGTCATCAAGGGGAATGTCCTGGCGACGGCGCGGGTCGCCGCCACCATGGCGGTGAAGGACACCTCCCGCATCATCCCGATGTGCCACCCCCTCGCCCTCGGCGGCGTGGAGACCGACTTCGAGGAAGGGGATGGTTGCATCACCGCACGGGTGAAGGTCCGCTCGTACGGCAAGACCGGCGTCGAGATGGAGGCCCTCACCGGAGTCTCCGTCGCCCTCCTCACCGTCTGGGACATGGTGAAGTCCGCGGAGAAGGACGAAAACGGGCAGTACCCGGTCACCAGGATCGAGGGGATCAGGGTCGTGGAGAAGAGGAAAGGGAAGGCGTGAGAGGATTGGCGTGAGGCGTTGATACAACCGACGCCTTCCCCCTATCCTTCGCCGGGAGACTACGCCGAAAATCAGAGATTTTCTCGCGTTCACTCCGTTCGCAGCCCCCAGCTCTCGAAAGCCTCCGGCTTTCTCGACTCCCTCCGGTCGTAATCGAAAACCTACGGTTTTCTCAAACTCGCTAAAGCTCGTTCCCCGCTCGGGATTGGTTCAGGGAAGACAGAACAAGGATCCTGAAGAGGATGAT
>NZ_CALFSA010000012.1 GCF_937919355.1 uncultured Methanofollis sp.
TCCTCATCTGATGTCCTCCCGCAGGAAACGCACCCATGCAAGCCCGAAGAAGGCCGCCGGGAAGACAGCGAAGGCGACGATGTTCCGGGCGAAGTCAGGAGGAACAGGAACGCCCGGCGTGGTCACGGCATTCAGGATCCCCTTGCAGTTGGTCTGCGGGGAGAGGAGGACGCCAGCGTCCCTGACAAGGCGCATCCGTTCCGTGTAGGCACGCGACGCCTCCTCATACGCCTCCATCTCCTCGGCGGACACGAGGTCCCCGGACTCTGCCGGCGGGGAGGGGGACGGCCCGGTGAGGAGGGAAGACCCTGCACCGACGGTAAGGACCGGGACGACCTCCGCGACGATGATGAAGACGAGAAAAGAGGAGACGAGAGCCCCCCCGCTCGTCTCCGCCACCGTCGAGAAGAAGAGGGCGAGCACGAAGAAAGAGACGATCAGGAAGAAGGAGATGAGAGCCGCGGCAAGAATCCGCAGGGCCTCGTCGGGGCCCGGGACGATCCCGAAGACGAGCATGACCGCAAGGGAGAGGATGAGCACGACTCCCATCGCAAGGGCGATCGCCGCCACGCCACCGAGGGCCTTCCCGCTGATCACCTCGTCCCGGTAGACCGGGTGTGAGAGCAGGATCTTCAGGGACTTGCTCTCCTTCTCCCGCGTGACCAGATCGAAGCCCATCGCGATCCCGAGAAAAACACCCACCTGCGCCGTGCTCATGAACATCCCGGAAAAAAACGACAGCACACTCGGCCCGCCCGCGGACGGGCCCGACTCGCCCGACACCACCGCCTGCGTCTCCGCATAGGCGGCGAGGTCCGCGCTGTACTGGGCCGCCCCCGTGACCATCCCGGCAACGACGATCACGAGCATGACGCCGAGAAAGAGGTGGAACCTCCTGCTCCGCACATGGTCGCGGAACTCCTTCCCCGCGATCGTCCCGAGGACGCCCGTCCTCATCTGATGTCCTCCCGCACGAAGCGGACCCACGCAAGCCCGAAGAAGGCGGCGGGGAAGACGAGCAGGGCGACGATGTTCTTCACAAGGGAGCCGAGCATCCCGGCGAGGATCGCAAGCCCGCTGTCGGGGAGATCCGCGTAAAACTCCTGCGTCTCGTCCCAGTCCTGGAACATCGCTCCCGATACGATTGCCGCCGTATCGCGCGGGTCGGCCACCGCCATCGCCATCTGCATGTAGTTTTTGGTGGGAGAGAGGAGGGCGGTCAGGTCATAGTATCCGTGCAACGCCATCTGATACCTCACGCTCTTCTCCCTGTACTCATTCCACATCTGCTCGCACTCCGCATCGTTGAAGGAGATGACACCGCCCATCTGGGGCGATTCGGGCGGGGCGCCGAATATGGCATGTGTCATGGCGGCATTGCCGAAAAAGGACGGAAAGAATACGCCGACGATGATAAGAATCGCAAGAGATCCTATCAGGGCGTTCCCGCTGTTCTTTGCGACCGTCGACATGAAGAGGGCGATCGCAAAGAACGAAAAGACGAAGAGGAACGAGATCAGGCCGAAGATGATTATCCGCACCATCTCCTCGACATCAGGGACGACGCCTGAGATCAGGAGGACCGCAAGGGAGAGAAGGAACACGACCCCCATCGCAAGGGCGATCGCCGCAACCCCGCCCATGGCCTTGCTGGTGATCACCTCGTCACGGTAGACCGGGTGCGAGAGCAGGATCTTCAGGGACTTGCTCTCCTTCTCCGCGGTGATCAGGTCGAAACCCATCGCGATCCCGAGGACCGCCCCGATCGTCGAGAGCAGGTAACCCATCCGCTCGAAAGCCATGAGAACCGAGGGTTTAAAGCTCGAATACCCGCCCATACCACCCCCGTCCTCGCTTGATGCGACAGCCTGCGCTTCGTTATACTGGTCCAGGTTCTGCTGGTAGGCGAACGCACCATCGATCAGGGCGGTGACAGCAATGATAGCAAGGATCGCGGTGAGAGTCCTGAACCTCCTGCTCCGCACATGGTCGCGGAACTCCTTCCCCGCGATCGTCCCGAGGACGCCCGTCCTCATCTGATGTCCTCCCGCACGAAGCGGACCCACGCAAGCCCGAAGAAGGCGGCGGGGAAGACGAGCAGGGCGACGATGTTGCCTGCAAGACTCCCGAGAAGACCGGAGAGCGCCGACAGACCGCTTTCAGGCACCTCCTGACCCGGGTCCAGCCGGGACGCCAGGGCCATGCCGGGTTCTGCCACCGCAAACGAGAGTTTCTCGTAGTTCCTGTCCGGGGAGAGGAGGGCGAACACATCGGTTACCGCCTGCCTCTTCCCCTGGTAGGCCGTCATCGCCGCCTCGTACTCCTCCAACTTCTGCTTGAACTCCTCGGGGTCCATCCCCCCGTCGGACACACCACAGAAACCTGTCTCGCTATCCGGCCCTGTCCGGACAGTATAATCATAGGACTCCCCCGGCATCTTCGGCGGGTCGCCGACGAGGACGGTGACCCCCGCGCCCGACGTGATCAGGTAGGCGACAGACGAGAGGGTGATAAAGACGATGAGCGTGGACACAAGGGCGCTCCCGCTCGTCTCCGTCACCGTCGAGAAGAAGAGGGAGAGGGCGAAGAACGCGACGATCATCAGGAACGACAGCGCCCCGAAGATGAGGATCCGTATCGTCTCGTCCAGATTCGGGACGACCCCGAAGAGGAGGAGCACGGCAAAAGAGACGGCTATGAGCATGAAGACAGCAAGGGCGATCGCCGCCATGCCACCGAGGGCCTTCCCGCTGATCACCTCGTCCCGGTAGATCGGGTGCGAGAGGAGGATCTTCAGGGACCGACTCTCCTTCTCCCGCGTCACCAGGTCGAAACCCATCGCGATCCCGGTGGCGGCGCCGAGGGAAGAGAGGAGGAAAGCCATCTGGTAGAAGGCGGCGAGCGGCGACGGCTTCATGAAGAAAGGTATCGTTGCGCCTTCATTCTCGCTGATCGCCGCACAGGCCCGGCTGTAGTTCTCGACGTCCTTGTGGTACTGGACCATGCCCGAGACCAGACCCACGGCGGCGATGACGAGCATGATCCCGAGGAGGCAGAGAAAACGCCTGCTCCTCACGTGGTCGCGGAACTCCTTCCCCGCGATCACCTTCAGTCCTGCCGACCTCACGAGGTCGCCTCCTCGTGGTAGTAGGAGAGGAAGACGTCCTCGAGGTCGGGTTCGTCGCGCTCAAGGCGCCGGATCCCGGCGGGCCCCGCCGCCTCGGCGACGGCGTCGCAGATGTCCGTCTCGGCGACGAGCCGCGCCGCACGGTGGCCGTCCGCATACTCCGCCGAGATGAGGGAGGGGTGCGAGAACTCCGGCATCGGCGCCTTCGTCTCGACACGGATGATCACGTGACCGCTCCCGCCGGCGCGGGCAAGATCCTCCCACCGCCCCGAGGCCACGAGTTTCCCGTGCGAGAGGATGCCGGCAGACGTGCAGACCTTGCTCACCTCGGAAAGGATGTGGGAGGAGACGAGCACCGTCGTCCCGTTCTCCGCCGTCTCCCGGATGATACGCCGGTAGTCGGCAACCCCCTGCGGGTCGAGGTTCGCCGTAGGTTCGTCAAGGATCACGGCCTTCGGTTCGTTGATCAGGGCCTTTGCGATCCCGAGACGCTGCCGCATGCCCTTCGAGTACCCCCCGACGACCTTCGTCACCCCCTCGAGGCCCACAAGGGAGAGGAGGTCGGGGATGCGCTTCCGCCGCGTCGCACCGTCCATCCCGTAGAGTTTCGCAGAATATTCGAGGTTCTCCTCCGCGGTGAGGGTCGCGTAGAAGCCCACGTCCTCGGGCATGTACCCGATCTTTCTCTTCACCTCGATCGGGTTGGTGGCGACCTCTGTCCCGTCGATATAGCACGCCCCCGAGGTCGGCTCGATAAGGCCGATAACCATCAGGATTGTCGTGCTCTTCCCGGCACCGTTCGGCCCGAGAAGCCCGAAGATCTCACCCTCCGGGATGTCGAGGCAGAGGTCGTCGACGGCAGGGACGCCGTTATAGACCTTTGTCAGGTGTTCGCATCGTATCATGGCTCTCCATTCCTTTTTTCGGATTATGGAGATCCATGGAGTCGCAATTATAAAACAATTCTGTGTAAACTCTCTATCTATCAAAAAAGGGAGGGGAGTTCAGCGGCGCTGGTACTTCCTGAAGTAGTACCAGACACCGCCACCGATCCCGACCAGCAGGAGGAGGCCGAGGATGGCGGCGAAGGACTGCTCCTTCACGACGATCCTGAAGTCGTCGCTCTGCTCACCCTGGTCCGATATCGCCTTCACCGTCACCTTGTACTCGGAGGCGACGATATTCGGGGGCGGCACCACCTTCACGCTCACCTTCTTCGACTCGCCGGGCTGGAGACTCGTGATGTTCGTCGGCGTCACGGTCGCCTTCCATCCCTGCGGCGCACTCACCTCGAACCTGATACCGGTCAGGGCGCCGGCATTGCCGATGTTCCGCACCGAAGCGCTGAAGTCGACGGTCTCGCCCATGTTCGCTTCATACCTGTACCTGTCTGCGGAGAGCCTCATCTCATAACTCCCGCTGATCTTCGCGGTCAGGTCCTCGGTATAGGTGTCGGACGAGGACTCAATGACGGCACTGAAGGAGTAGTCGCCGACCTTCGTGCCGTACGGCGGGATCGCCTCCAGGAAGAGGGTCTTATCCTCTCCGGCAGGGACCAGGATCTCCGAGATGTCGCTCGTGTCCGAGGCGCTCTCCTTGTACCGGGCATACCAGCCCTCGGGGAGGCCGTCGGCCGTCAGCCTGTAGGTGTCGTCGGCCTTCCCGACATTCCGCAGTTTCATTTCAAAGGTCGGGTTCTTCCCTGCCGGTGTCGTGATCAGGGACGACTTCACCGTCACCTCGGCCGCATACGAGGACTTGTCCAGCATCACCGTGCCGGCGTCGGTCGTGATCCCGCACTTCACCTTCACGTCCTTCTTCTCGGCAGAGCGGTAGCCCGGCTTCGAGATGACAAGACGGTAGACGTCCTGCGGGAGGCCGGTGCTGATCCGGCCGTCGGCCGTCGTCATCACCCTGTCGAAGGCCTCGTGCTCGTTCCCGCGGAAGACCTCGACCGTCGCCCCCTTCACCTTCTCCCCGTCCTTGTCGGTCACCAGGAGTTGCAGGGTGCCGAGTTCGCCGGTGTGCGTCTTCGAGATGGTGACATACAGCCAGATCGAACCGTCGCCGACATGCACCTTCACCGGGTAGTCGCCGACAGGCGTGTCGGCCGCCGTCTCCACTTCAAGGGTGACGGTCTTCGACCCGCCCGACGGGATGGAGACGCGGTTCACCTCGGTCTTGCCGTCAATAAAACGCATCTCCCAGTTCCTGCTCCCGACAAACTTCTCCGTCCACAGTTTGATCATGTCGCCGCCACCGGCCGCGTTCGCGCCTTTCGTTGCGGTGAGGGTGAAGGTCGCCGTCTCCCCGGCTTCGATCACCTGACCGGGGAAGTCGCAGGTGACCGAGACCGACCCGGCAGTCGTCCCCTCAGCCGCTACCGGCACCACCGTCGCGACAAGCATCAGGAGGGCAAGGAGGAGGGCGGGCGCCCCGTATCCTGAGGTCATCTCACGTCCTCCCGCATGAACCGCACCCACGCAAGCCCGAAGAAGAGGGCCGGCGTGATGATCAGGGCGGCGATGTTCTTTGCCATATCGCCGAGGAGGGCGAAGAGCGCCGAGAACCCGTCCTGCGGGATCTCCTCGTCGGCAGACATCGGATCGTAACTATTCATCATCATCTTCGCCATCTGCGGGTTGGTCACGGCCATGGCCAGTCTCTGGTAGTTGTTCGTCGGGGAGAGGAGGGAGACGGTATCGTAGACCGCCTGCCTCTGCTCCCAGTAGGCCCGCGACTTCTCCTCGTACTCCTGCCAGGCCTCGTCGACCTCCGGGTCGCTCACCATGCCTTCTGCGTCGACCGCCACCGCCGACGTCATGTACATGCCGCCATAGCCGCCGTAATGCGTCATGGAGGAGGTGTCGGGGGGGTCGGGGGGTTGCCCGAAGACCGCCGTGTACACCGAGCCGTACGTGAAGATCGGGAGGAGGGACGAGAGCACGATCATGATGATCAGGGTGTAGATGATCGCACTCCCGCTGTCCTTTGCGACCGTCGACATGAAGAGGGCGATCGCGAAGAACGAGAAGACGAGCAGGAACGAGAGCGCTCCGAAGAGGAACATCCGCACCGTCTCCTCGAAGTTCGGGACGATCCCGAAGAGGAGCATGACCGCCAGGGAAAGGACGAGCACGATCCCCATTGCAAGGGCGATCGCCGCCACACCGCCGAGGGCCTTCCCGTTGATCACCTCGTCCCGGTAGATCGGGTGCGAGAGCAGGATCTTCAGGGACTTGCTCTCCTTCTCCCGCGTGATCAGGTCAAAGCCCATCGCGATCCCGAGGATCACGCCGATCGTCGTCATCAACGTGGTCATCTCGTTGAAGGCCGAGAGGATCGTCGGTTTCCAGGAGAAGAACGAGTGCGACTCGAACTCGTCGCCCGAGACATCCGCCAGGTTCTTGTTGTAGTCGTCAAGTTGCTTCTGGTACTCGACGGCACCGCCGATGAGCCCGATGACGGCGATGACCAGGAAGACCCCGAAGATGAGGTGGAACTTCCTGCTCTGCAGGTGGTCGCGGAACTCCTTCCCCGCGATCACCTTCAGTCCTGCCGACCTCACGAGGTCGCCTCCTCGTGGTAGTAGGAGAGGAAGACGTCCTCGAGGTCGGGTTCGTCGCGCTCAAGGCGCCGGATCCCGGCGGGCCCCGCCGCCTCGGCGACGGCGTCGCAGATGTCCGTCTCGGCGACGAGCCGCGCCGCACGGTGGCCGTCCGCATACTCCGCCGAGATGAGGGAGGGGTGCGAGAACTCCGGCATCGGCGCCTTCGTCTCGACACGGATGATCACGTGACCGCTCCCGCCGGCGCGGGCAAGATCCTCCCACCGCCCCGAGGCCACGAGTTTCCCGTGCGAGAGGATGCCGGCAGACGTGCAGACCTTGCTCACCTCGGAAAGGATGTGGGAGGAGACGAGCACCGTCGTCCCGTTCTCCGCCGTCTCCCGGATGATACGCCGGTAGTCGGCAACCCCCTGCGGGTCGAGGTTCGCCGTAGGTTCGTCAAGGATCACGGCCTTCGGTTCGTTGATCAGGGCCTTTGCGATCCCGAGACGCTGCCGCATGCCCTTCGAGTACCCCCCGACGACCTTCGTCACCCCCTCGAGGCCCACAAGGGAGAGGAGGTCGGGGATGCGCTTCCGCCGCGTCGCACCGTCCATCCCGTAGAGTTTCGCAGAATATTCGAGGTTCTCCTCCGCGGTGAGGGTCGCGTAGAAGCCCACGTCCTCGGGCATGTACCCGATCTTTCTCTTCACCTCGATCGGGTTGGTGGCGACCTCTGTCCCGTCGATATAGCACGCCCCCGAGGTCGGCTCGATAAGGCCGATAACCATCAGGATTGTCGTGCTCTTCCCGGCACCGTTCGGCCCGAGAAGCCCGAAGATCTCACCCTCCGGGATGTCGAGGCAGAGGTCGTCGACGGCAGGGACGCCGTTATAGACCTTTGTCAGGTGTTCGCATCGTATCATGGTTCTTCAGTCCATTCTCCGGATAATGAAGATGCATAGGATGCCGGATATAAAAGTCGTTATGGCACAATCGTCTACGCGTCGGATCAAAGACGGAGAACCCGTAAACATTTGTGCCAGATCCTTTAAGATGGAGGGACGTGCAGATCATACCCATGGACAGGTGGATAGGGACGCTGGCGCTCGCACTCCTGCTCGCCCTTCTCCTCGCGCCCGGCGCGGGGGCGGCGACGCTACAGGCCGCGCCCATCACCACCTCTACACACCTGGAGATCGTGCTGGTCGACTCCGGCGACAGCATGATCATCACGGACAGAGGCACCGACACCTACATCATAGCCTATCCTACCATTCCCGCCTCGAAGATAGAGGATGAGGGGACCGTCGCCCTTGAGATCCGGGACAGCGCGATCAACGAAGCAGACTATATCACCATCTACCCTGCCGTCACCGGCGCCGCGGCGAAGGAGGCCGGCGGCGCTGTCGAAGAGAGAAAGGCCGCATTCACACAACCCGCCGTCCCCGTCCTCTCCCTCTCCCGCTATTATAGTCAGGACGTCTCCTCGCCGGACATGACCCTCTGGGTCGACATGAGATGGGAGGGCGACGGCGACCATGCCCTCACCGTCTACCACCCCGGCGGACTCCTCGGTACCTTCAGGGACGGGAGCGACGGGCAGGAGGACGGGCGGATCTTCCTCAGATTCTCCCGCGAGGGCGGCGTCGGGACAGGCACATGGACCTTCAAGATGACCGCCCCCCTCGCCGCCTCACGGGAGAATGCCACCATCCAGACATATATTGAGTGAAGAGATGAGACGCCAGACCCTGTTCCTGCTCCTCGCATTCGCCCTTGTCAGGACGGTTTCAGCCGGCTACACGGTGAGTTCAGGGCACCTGAACCCGCCGTCCGGCCTCCCGCTGACGCCCCGCGAGGTCTCCCTTCTCGAACTCCCCCTCTGGGTCATCCTCATCGAACTCTGCACCCTCCCCCTGGAGACATTCACCGGGTTCTGGACATGGATATCCCTCAGGTGCCGTCAGATGAGCCGCGAGGAACTCCTCGGCAACCCGGTCAGGTCGGAGATCTTCGACAGGATCAGGAAGACGCCCGGCATCCACCTCCGCGCCCTCTCCGCGGCCACAGACACACCGATGAGCACGCTCCGCTACCACCTCGGCGTCCTGCAGGAGAACCACACGATCACCACCCTCGACGACGGGGGCCACCTCCACTTCTACGAGAACAGCGGCACCTACACCGCGGCCCAGCAGACCGTCCTCAGGCACCTGAGAAACGAGACCACCCGCGCCATCCTCAAGGAACTTCTCCGCAGAGACACACCGTCAAGGCAGGAGATCGCCGACGCCGTCGGGGTCTCGGCCCCGGCCGTCACCTGGCACATGAAGAGGTTGATGGAAGATCAGATCGTGGAGCAGGAGAAGTCAGGGCGGACGGTCAGGTACGCTATCAGGGACGAGGCAGTTCCCGACCTCACCGCCTGGCTCGGGAAAAAAGAGAGTTAAGAGGACTCAGGTCCCCTGATGACAAGGCACTCCCCGCCTGCCCAGAGATCCTTGAAATCCGTGGCGCTGAGAGACACTCCAGATTCAAGAGTGACATTCCCGCCGCCGACGCCGGTGACCACGGCGTACTCCCCCCCATCAAGGGCGGCGATCACAGGCCCATTCTCGTAGACGACCTCCCCCAGGTCGGCGAGGGAGAGACCCGTCTCCACCCGCGCGGCAAGGCCGAAGGACCTCGCCGAAAGGGCCATTTCTTCCGGTACCGTCATGGTATCAGGTGCGGCGGCGAGCGCCCCCGCACTGCAGTCTATGCCGTGGCAGGCCATCACCGCCTGAAAAGCGGCGGAAGCCCCGGGATCGGAAGAACCCGCGCCCGCATCATTTCCCCCCATCTGGAAATATCCCGGAAAGGTAGCGACGATTGCCATGCCGGTGACCGTACAGGTCACGGCAATGAGTACGATGATTGTGGTCAACACATATTGCATGGTCCTCACCTCCCGGACCGGGGTGTCTCCCCGGACCGGCGGTCTCAGTGAGTAAATACGATGTTGACATATATACTTTTCCCGGTGAAGCAGGTACCATATCAACATTTAACAAATTATTGCATGCTTAAATGGATATCAGAGAGAATATGAATGGCTTTGAGACGTCTCCCCCGGACAGGGGGAAACGTCGTCCCATACCAATATATACCGCTCTCCCGATCTATCGCCCCGACCATGGACACCACCGACCCGGTCTCCTTCAGCCGCGTCCCCGAGAGGATCGCGGGACTGGTCGACCTCGCCTACAACCTCTGGTGGAGCTGGCACCCTGCCGCCCGCGTCCTCTTCAAGCAGGTGAACGGCCAGGCCTGGAAAGAGAGCCGGCATAACCCGGTCAGGATGCTCCGCGAGGTCCCCGGGGAGTTCCTCAGCCGCGTGACGCGGGACCGGGAGTACCTCCGCCGCTACGACATCATCATGGAGCGCTACCAGGAGTACATGGGGCGGAAGAACACCTGGTTCACCGAGCAGTACCCGGCCGTCCGTCCCGTCACCATCGCCTACTTCTCCGCGGAGTACGGCCTCCACCACTCCCTTCCCTTCTATGCCGGGGGCCTCGGCTTCCTCGCCGGCGACCACCTGAAGGAGTGCTCCGACCTCGGCGTCCCCCTCGTCGCCGTCGGCTTCATGTACTCGGCCGGCTACCTCCGCCAGCACATCGCACCCGACGGTTCGCAGTTGAATATCGAGGAGAGACTCGACCGGGACAGCGCCCCGATCACCCGCGTGCTCCACCCGTCGGGAGAGCACCTCGTCCTGCGGGTGCCGCACATCGAGCCCCCGATCCATGTCGCCGTCTGGAAAGTGCAGGTCGGGCGGGTACCCCTCTATCTCCTCGACACCGACATCGAGGAGAACAGGCCGGAACACCGTTCCATCTCCCACCGCCTCTATGCAGGCGACAGGGAACAGCGTCTCCTCCAGGAGATCGTGCTCGGGATCGGCGGGAGAAAAGTCCTCTCCTACCTCGGCGTCCACTACACCGGCGTCCACCTCAACGAGGGTCACCCCGCCTTCGCCCTTGTCGAGAGAGTGCGGGAGCGGGTCGGCCAGGGCATGAACTTCGAGGAAGCGCTCGAACTGGTGCGGGGCACGAGCGTCTTCACCACCCACACGCCGGTCGCCGCGGGGCACGACATCTTCCCGCACGACATGATAGACCGTTACTTCCAGAACTACTACCGGTGCCTCGGGATCTCGCGGGAGGACTTCCTCGCCCTCGGCACCCGGCCCGACGACCCAGGCGCCGGTTTCAACATGACAGCCTGCGCGATGCGCCTCTCCGCCTACCACAACGCCGTCTCGAAGAAGCACTGCGAGGTGACGCGGCAGATGTGGCAACCCCTCTGGCCGGGTCTGCCGCCGGAGAGGGTGCCGATCGACGCCATCACGAACGGCGTCCACCTGCCCACCTGGCTCAATCCCAGGATGGAGGCGCTCTTCGACCGCTACATCGGTGCCGTCTGCCCATACTGGCAGATGGAGCATGACAACCCGGTCGTCTGGGAACTGGTCAACGAGATCCCGGACGGAGAACTCTGGAGCCTCCACCTCTGGCTCAAGACGAAACTCTTCAACCGCATCAGGGAGATGGAGAGGCGGGCATGGGCCGACGGTTCTGACACCCCGGAGAACATCGTCGCCGAGGGCGTCTTCCTCGACCCGATGATCTTCACCATCGGCTTTGCCCGCCGCTTCTCCACCTACAAGAGGGCCGACCTGATCTTCCGAGACCTTGAGAGGCTGAAGAGGATCGTGAACAACCCGTGGTACCCCGTCCAGGTCATCTTCGCCGGCAAGGCCCATCCCGACGACATCGAGGGGCAGCGCCTCCTCAAAAGGGTCTACGAGTACGCCCGCTCAAATGAATTCGGCGGCAAGGTCGCCTTTATCGAGGACTATGGCGAGCGTTTCGCCCAGTACCTCGTCCACGGCGTCGACCTCTGGCTCAACAACCCCCTCCCGCCCTGGGAGGCGAGCGGGACGTCGGGCATGAAGGCGGCGATGAACGGGGTCCCGAGTCTGTCAATTCTCGACGGGTGGTGGCCCGAGGGCTACAACGGGAGGAACGGCTGGGCTTTCGGCGGCGAGGTCGTCGAAGGCGAGAGGGACGCGGCCGACGCCAACGCCATCTACGAGACCCTGGAGAAGGAGGTGGTCCCCCTCTACTACGCCACAGACCTCCACGGCGTCCCGCACGGCTGGGTGAAGACGATGAAGGAGGCGATACGGAGCAATGCCCCGGCCTTCTCGGCAAAAAGGATGGTGAAGGAGTACGTGCACCGCTACTACCCCCGCATCCTGGCCGCGGCCGGCATCCCGGTGATCCGGTGAAGGAGGCAAAACGGAAAGTTTATTCCCCACGGCGGCAGGGAAGGAGAGTAATGCAGGACGGAGACCATGACTCTACCTCTTATGACCGCGCCCTCCGGCAGGTCAAGGAGATCAAGGATTTTTACGGCCACCTCGCCGTCTACATCATCATAAACACGATGCTCTTCCTGATCAACTGGTTCACGAGCCCGACCACATGGTGGTTCTACTGGGTCGTCATCTTCTGGGGCATCGGCCTGCTGGTCCATGCCTACAGCACCTTTGTGGAAGAGGGATTTTTCGGGCGGGACTGGGAGGAGAGGAAGGTCAGGGAGATCATGGAGAAGGAGAAGAAGAGGTGAGGAGAAGGGAGAGACCAACCTCTCGCCTTCCCCTTAGCACAGGCCGGGGAGACTCCAGTGCAAGAAACACCGATCAACAGCCTTCCCCATAATCGAGACCGGGGGACTACTCGAAGACTTCGTCTTCTCTAGCTCACTTCGTTCGCATCTCGAAAGCCTGATGGCTTTCTCGTTGCCCCCTGAACTCAAAACCTCCGATTTCTCGAACTCGCTGATGCTCGTCCCCGGAAATTAGGATTGGCCCCGGAAAGGGAGAGTAGAGATCCTGAGGAGGGAGATTGCCGTCCCGTCCCTATCCTGAGGAGGGGGGTGCGGGGGGCATGCCCCCCGGCTCGATACATCAATACACCGCCTTCCCCGGCGAAAAAGTGAGGGGACGCCCCTCACTCAGGCATGTACGCCGCCTGGATAGCCACGACCTCGGTCGAGTTCTTCGCGGCGGCGTACTCGGCCAGGGGGTCGGCGTTCAGTTCGAGGAAGTGGAGGCCCCAGTTGAACTTCGAGAGGACGGCCTTCGCCTGCTCCGTCTCGCCGACGATGTACAGGGCGGCGGCAAAGGCCTCGACCGAGGTGAGGCGGAGGGGGCGGCCGAAGTTCACCGGGTTGGCGGCGACGAGGTAGGGGAGGGCCCGGCGGAGAGGCCAGCGGGCCACCTCGCCGGTGTCGAGCACCTCCCAGGAGCAGTCGAGGGCGGTGATCGAGGGGACGCTCCTGTCTGCCGGGGAGAGGGCCTGCTCCGCCGTCGGGTCCAGGATGAGGGAGGACCTCGGGATACGGGCGAGGGAGTCGAAGACCCTCACCATCCCCCACTTTTCCAGGCGCTTCACCGTGCACTTCCTGGGGTCGCAGGAGTTGTCCCTGAAGGCAAAGAGGCGTATCATCTATCTCGGTTTGGCGCAGAGTGGAGATGAATGTATGTCCTTGTCACTCCCTGCCTCCTCGACCCCACCCTGAGGGCCGACGGGATCACGAAAGAGTCGGACCTCCGGGCCTTCGCGGCCGCCCTCAAGCGCTGCCGGCGTTTCGGGATCGAGGTCGTCCCCCTCCCCTGCCCTGAGACCGCCTACCTCGGCCGCGGCCGGTCGCCCGGCACCTTCGTGGAGCGCCTGGACACTCCCGCCTTCGCCGCCGTCCTCGACAGGATGGAGGGGGAGGTGCGGGCCGTCGTCGAAAAGAGGGGGCCTCCCCTCTGCATCGTCGGCGTCGACTCGTCGCCGTGCTGCGGTGTGAACACCACCTGGCACGACGAAAAAAAGGAGGGGAGGGGCGCATTCCTGGGGCGGTTCCCGGAGGTCAGGGCCGTCGACGTGCAGGAGTTCGCACGCTACCGGATCTATCTTGCCGCCCCCCTCTTCTCCGAGGCCGAGCGGGACTTCAACAAAAAAGTGCGGGATATGCTGGAAGAAGCGTATTATGATGTATTCCTCCCGCAGGAAGTCGGGGACACCGACGCCGGGCGGACACATTCCTCCCAGCGTGAGATCTTCCACCGGGACGTCGAGGCCATCGAGCAGGCGGACGCCGTTGTCGCCGTCGTCGACGGGGCGGACGCGGACTCGGGGACCGCATGGGAGATGGGCTACGCCCATGCCCGCGGCACCCCGGTCATCGCCCTGCGGACAGACTTCAGGCGGGCGGGCCACAACGAGCACGTGAACCTGATGCTCGAGGAGTCCTCGACAGTCGTGACCGCCGTCGGGGAGATCGTCCCTGCCATCGGAGAGGCCTTCAGGCGCGGTTGAGGGCGGCGATCAGGCGCTCCCTTGCGGCGAGCGCCCCATCGTAACCCGAGGGCGCCGGAACGTCCGGCGCCTCGCCGCCGGCCGCCTCGACAGCCGCGGCATAGGCCCTGAGGGCGAGGGGGGCGCTCCCCTCCTCCTCGATCATCCGTTCTGCCGCGGCGACAAGGGCGGCCGCCGTCCTGTCGGCCGGCATGCGGGGTGCAACCGCCGCCTGTGCCTCCCGCAGCGCTTTCTCCCTCCTGAACGCGGCATCTGTCGGCAGGAGGCGCACAGCCTCGCGGGCCGCCGCGGCAGCACCCCCGGCATCGCCGAGCGCCGCCCGCACGCCGGCAAGACGGTGCCAGACCGTCGGGTCTTCAGGGGAGAACTTCAGGGCCTGGCCGAGGAGGTCTGCCGCCCGTGCAGGGTCGGAACCGTCGGCGGCGAGGGCACCCATGTTCCTGAGGACGCGGCCGCGCACTGCGGCCGGGGGGTTCGCCTTCAGGGCCCGCCTGTAGCAGGTGGCGGCGGCGTCGGCGCACCCGAGGTCTGAGAGGATCGTCCCGGCGCCGAGGAAGTAGAGGGCGCGGGCCCCGTCATGGGATGGGAGGTCGCCGAAGCGTTCGATGCCGGGAAGGACCGTATCGTCAGGCCCGGCCACAAGGCCGCTGACCAGGGGGTAGAGCACGAGGGCGAGGTCGGCGCCGGCGTCGAGGGCCCGCCCGATCGCCTCCCTGATATGGACACCCCCCTCCTCCCCGCCCTTCAGGAGACCGAGGTGCATGAGGGCATAGAGGTCGCCGGGGCGGGCGGCGAGGACCTCTTCCAGGTACCGCCGGGCGGCGTCGGGAGAACCGTACAGGCGGTGGGCTATGGCGATGTTCCGCAGGAGGTCGGTGTCCCGCGATATTGCGAGGGCCGCCTCGAAGCACCTGATGGCCCGGTCGAACTGGAAGGCCTGGAGGAGGACCGCACCCTTGCCGAAGAGGTCGAGGTACCGCCTCTTCTCCTCGACCGCCGCCAGACCCTTCAGGTCGAAGGTTCCGTCAGGGCGGGCGTACTGGTCCATCGAGAAGAGACGCTCGACCGCGGCGTCCGTCGCCTCGCCCTGCACATCAAGGTCGAGGATACGGGTGAGGAGGGCGTACTCCTCTTCAAAGCGCCCCGTCCGCCTGAAAGAAGATGCCATCGCCCAGAGAAGGGTCGCAGCCTTCCCCGTCTCGATACCGCCGGCCGCGTCGAGCGCCGCAACGGTGAGGCTCCGGGCGCGTTCAGTCTCACCGGCAAGGTACAGCACTTCTGCAAGGTTCTTTTTTGCAATGGCGATCGCAAAGAGGTCGCGGTCGGCCATCCCCTCCCTGATCGCGAGCGCCTTCTCCGCACACCCGGCGGCCTTCTCATACTCCCCCTCCTCCCTGAAGAGGACGGCGAGGTTCTCGTAGGCGACGTTGTGGAGGGCCGGGTCGTCGGTGTGGAGGACCGTATAGGCATAGACGGTCTTTGCCTCGTCTGCAAAACCTCTCTTCACAAGACCTCCAGCTTCCCCGAGGAGGGTCTCGTAGTCGTCGAAGATGCCGACAAAGGCGTCGAGGGTCTCTTCTTCGAGAGTGAACGGATAGGCGGCATTGAGGATTTCCGTCTGCTCGTCCGGCGTCTTCGCCGCAAACCAGGCGAAGGTGATGACGGTCACGGCATCGTTGACGAAGTGCTCGAAGGACCCTGCACCGCCTGCCGGCAGTCTCCCGCCCAGCGCATCCCTGAGGGCCGCAAAGGCGAAGGAGGTGATCTCAAGTTCGGCCGGGATGATCTGGGTGTGCGGGAAACCGGTGGTGAAAGGGGTCTCAAAGTAGAGGTCAGGCCACCGGATTCCCGCCATAACAGCCCGCTTCTCCGCCTGCTCCCATGCCCTGACCGTGGGGTGCCCGCCTGCCGGGACAGGCGGGGCCGGGTAGGCGTCGGGAGTCCCGGCCCGCGGATAGGCAAGCATCGTCTCGACGAAACCCGCCTCCTCGACCCTGCCGGCGGCGAGGAGGGCAGTGTAACGGTGCCAGAGATAGTCCGCCCTGTTCCCGCCCGCGGGAGCGTTCTCTGAGAGGGCGCTCTCCAGGGCCGCCCCGAAAGCCTCCCGCGCCCCGTCGTCGGCATATGCGCCGGCGGCGGTCCAGGCGGCAAAACCGATGTCACGAGCACGCCTCAGGAGGAAGAGGTGGAGACGCGCCGCAGTCGCGGGGTCGGCCCTCTTCCCCGTCCACCATGCAGTCCACGTCTGTTCCCAGAAAAAGTTCAGTGCAACGGTCGTGTCCATCTCGTCGTACCTCGTGTACGAACACTATGCACTCCGGCGTGATACTCGTATTGATCCGCAAGAGTGGAAAAAGGGTTCCGGGGGCCTGCCACCCCCGGAAAGGAGTGTACGTGTCCTGATTGCACAGGGGGAGGGCCGCCCTCCCCCTTCAAACCGGTATGACCGAGAGGTGATGTGCGTGCCAGGCACCTTTGAGGTGCATGTGAAGGTATGCTTGAGTTAGGTGACGGTGCCTGTCGATGGTGTTCCTGATTTCTGCCACTCCATCCGGGATTTCCCCACCCCCGGATGGGATGTCGGCGATCATGTGTTGATCGCAATGGCATATAAACATTTTGGGTATTGCATGGCATTGATGCTACCCATGAGGCTTCGCATAATGCCTTACGACGACGAAATCGATAAGTACTGACCGGGTGCAGATCAGATATGGCATGAGACCCTACCCTGAAGAGATCCCGAAGATCCTTGAGCGTCTGAAGGCAAACCCCCGCGGTATGTCGGTCACCGACCTCGCAGGAGACCTCGGGATCAACAGAAACACGGTCTCGCGCTATCTTGACATGCTCCTCATCGCCGGCGAGGTGGAGATGCGGACCTATGGCAAAGCGAAGGTCTTCTACCCATCCCAGCGCGTCCCTCTCTCCGCGATGATCAACTTCGCCTCCGACGGCGTCGTGATCCTGGACCGCAAACTCACTGTAGTGCAGGCAAACGACCGCATCCTCTCTATCGTCCACACCGGCCGCGACGAGGTGATCGGGAAGACGATGGGGGAGTCGGCGCTCTCGGCCTTCGACCACCCCCTGATCAGGGCGCGGATCGACGACGCCCTTGGCGGTGAGGACGTCGTCGAGGAGATCCGCTTCCTCCAGGCAGACGGGGAGTTCTTTTTCAGGATGAAGATCCTGCCGACCGCCTTCAATGACGGCAGTCCCGGCATCACCATCATCCTGGAGGACATCACCGAGCAGAAGCAGTCCGAGGAGGCCCTCCGTGCCGGTGAAGCGAAGTTCAGGGCACTTGTCGAGGACATCAACGATATCATATGGAACCTGGACAGCGACCGTGCCTTCACCTATGTCAGTCCCAAGAGTTTCGACCTCCTCGGATACGCACCCGACGAGATGGAAGGGCGCTCTCTCCTTGACTTCGTCCCGGAAAACGAGCGTGAAAAAGTCGGGACAAAACTCTCCGCACCCTTTGCATCGGCAGAACCTTTTTCCCTCCTCTCCATCCCCCTCCTCCACCGGAACGGCCGCCGCCTCATCTTCGAGGCAAGCGGCACCCCCGACTTCGACGAGATCGGTGACTTTGACGGATTCCGCATGGTGGCGCGGGACGTCACCGAAAGGCAGCATGCCGAGAGGCGGGTCCGCGGCTGGAAGTCCTTCCTCCACTGCATCGTCCAGAATATCCCGGACATGGTCTTCGTCAAGGAGATCGAAGGCGGCACCTACGTCTTCTTCAACCGTTCTGCCGAGGCTTTTGCCGGCAACACCTCCGAGAGTCTCACAGGAAAGAAAGATGCCGAGATATTCCCGCCCGACCTCGTCCCCTTCATGACCTGCGGCGAGGAGCAGGTGCTCGCGGAGAAGAAACCCTTCGAGTGCCCGGAGACCGCCGTCTCCTTCAGGTGCGGGGAGCAGCGCTACCTCCAGGCCAAGAAGATCCCGATCACCGGTTCAGACGGCACGCTGAAGTACATCCTCACGATCGTCTGCGACGTCACCACCCACGTGCGCGCCGACACCCTCCTGCGGGGCCAGCGCGATCTCGCCCTCGCCCTCGGAAGCGCCACAACCCTCGAAGAGGCGCTGGCCCTCTGCCTGGATGCGGCGGTGAAGGCGGCAGGCGCCGACGCCGGCGCCGTCTATATGGCAGACGACGAGAGCGGCGACCTCGTCCTTGCCGACACCGCCGGCGTCCCGCCGACCCTGACCGCAAAAGTGGGCCGATTTGGTGCCGGCACCGCGGCGGCTTCCCTCCTTTCAGGCCCGGCATCTGTCTCCTGGAAGACCGGCGACCTCCCGACCCTCGACCCGGCCTTCGCTCCTCTCGAAGAGGAAGGGATCGCCGGCGTGGCGGCGGTACCGGTGATGGGCGGCGACCGCCCTATAGCCGTCTTCCTGGTCGCCTCCCGCCGCCACGCCGAGATACCGGCGTATGGCATCAGGGCCCTGGAGACGACCACCGCCCTCGTTGCCAACGTCATCGGCCGCATCAGGGCTCAGGAAACGGTGAAAACCGAAGGCGACCGCGCCCAGCGTTATCTTGACGTGGCGCGGGTGATGATCGCGGTCATCGGCCCCGACGGGACGATCGAGCGGATGAACAGGATGGGGTGCCGCATCCTGGAGTATAAAGAGGGGGAGATCACCGGCAAGAACTGGTTTACAGCCCTCGTCCCGGCACACCTCCGTTCCCGCCTGGAAGCGAACTTCAAAAAGATCATGGCCGGCGAGGTCGTCCCCCCGGACGAGGAAGAGAGTCCGGTGCTCGGGCGCGACGGAGAGGAGGTCTGCATCCTCTGGCACAACGCCATCGTGCGTGACGACAGCGGGGCGATCACCGGCATGGTCTCCTCGGGGACCCTCCTCTCCCCCACCCGGTAAGGTGTTTATGAGGAGAGGCGGAGAAACCTTCTCCCATGACGCGACCTTCAGATCCCCTCGTCCTCTCGCCTGACGAGACCAGGAAAGAGGAGGAGTTCCTCGCCTCCCCGCGGGTGCCGCGGCGGATGGAGCGGTTGATCGAGGAATATATTGCAAAGAAGACCGGGAAGACCTGGAACGATCCCGTCGTCCTCGGCCGGATCCGCGAGGCCGTCATCGCCCAGAAAGGGAGGTACTGGGCAAAGGGAAAGAAGAGAAAGATCTTCTACGGCCGCGGCTACGACGTCCTCGCCTACCTCTCGTACCATTTTCCCGTCTACCTGGTACAGTTCGAACTCCTCCTCCATGACCTGGTGCAGGACGGACTCGTCCCCCGTCACCTGCGGGCCCTGGACGCCGGTTCGGGCCCCGGCGTCGTCTCCCTCGCCATCGCCGACTACTACGGTCGGCTCGACACCGCACAGGCGACTATCACCGCGATCGACCGTTCCGACGAGAATACAGAGGCTTACACCGCCCTCGTCACCCCGTACACCGAGAAGAAGGGGCGGGTCGCCGTCTCGACCCCCATCCTCGCCGACCTCAGGGACGACCCCGCACTCGCCGGCCCCTACGACCTCATCGTCTTCTCCAACGTCCTGAACGAAATGAACGGCCTCGACGCCGAAGGGAAGGCCGACCTTGTCGCCCGCTACGCCGACCTCCTCTCGCCCGAAGGGTCCGTCGTCCTGATCGAACCCGCGGAGAAAGAAGGATCGACCGCCCTCAGGGAGGTCCAGGCGGCGCTTGCCTCCCGCGACCTCTCTGTCTACGCCCCCTGCACGCCCCTGTGGGGCGACGTCTGCCGGCCAGACAGGTGCTGGACCTTCGCCACAGGCCCGGAGGTGAAACCGCCGCGCCTGATGGAGGCCCTCGCCAGCGGCGAGGAAGGCTACCGCTTCAGGAACACCGACATCAAGTATTCCTACGCCATTCTCAGAAAAGACGGCCTGACCCGCGTCCCGTACCGTATCGGAAAACAGGACAAGGCGGCACGCCTCGGTGCCCTCTCCTCCCACGTCGGCAGGCAGATCCATGTCCGTGCCGCCAGGATGTCGCCCGACATCGGCGACGAGAAGAGGCATGTGGTGAAGATCTGCGACGGCACGACAAAGACGCCAGTCTTTGCAGTGCTCCCAGATTATGCCAGGAACGAGGGGAACGAAGCGCTGATATCAGGAAAATACGGGGAAGTCCTCTCGATCAGGAATGCCGGTGTCAGGTACAACAGGGACGCCGACACCTACTCCATCATCATCAGCAGGAAGACGACGGTCACCCCCATCGGCGGGGGTAATGGCACATGATCCCGGAGAAGGGGCGGTATGCCGTCCTCCTTGCACTGCTCGTTGTCTCGGCGGCATTCTTCGCCACGACAGCTGTCCGGTGGTCGGGGGACCGTGCCTCCGCCGACGAAACACTCTACCTGGTCTCGACGGTCGACGCCCTCCTCGACGGCGTCTATGACGGCGCCGCCGATATCGACAGCATCCTCGCCCGCGGCGACACCGGCATCGGGACCCTCGAAGGACTGGACGGCGAACTCATCGTCGTCGACGGCGAGGCATGGCAGGTGAAGGGCGACGGGACGGTCGTGCAGGTGGAAGGGAGTGCAAAGACGCCATTCGCCGCGGTGACGACATTCGAGCCCGAGATCGTCTTCGAGGTCACCGGCCCCACGACCCTTGCCGACCTCGAGGCCTCGATCGAGGCCGCACTCCCCTCGGTAAACCTCCCCTGCGCTGTCCTCGTGGAGGGCGCGTTCACGAACGTGACCGCACGAAGCGTCGACAGGCAGGAGAAGCCCTACCCGCTCCTTGCAGAGGCGACGAAAAACCAGCACGTCTTCACCTTCGGCCGGGGCGAGGGGAGCCTCGTCGGTTTCCGTCTTCCGAAGTACCTCGCAGGGGTGAATGTGCCGGGCTTCCACCTCCACTACCTTGCCGACGACCGTACGGGCGGCGGCCACCTCCTCGACGCCACGGTGGAGCATGCCACCGTCTCCCTGGACATCACCCCGGAGATCAGGCTCTCTCTCCCTAACGAAGGCGGGTTCCTGACCGCAGACCTCTCCGGGAACCGGGAGGCCGAACTGACCTTGGCAGAGCGGTAGATTACATTTTAAAAAAAGGGGATTTACCGGCGCCTGAGCACCAGGACCACAAGGACGAAAGAGACGAGGAACGCTGCAAAGCCAGCAGGAGAGGGCTGTGCCGTCGCCGGGGGCGAGGTCGTTGCGGTCGTCTCCGCCACCGTTGTCAGGGGCGGTTCAGACGTCGTCGGGGCCGAGGTCACCGGCGGTTCGGTGGTAACCTCGACTACTTCTCCTGCCGAGGCAGAACTCTCGACCGCAAGGAGAGTCATCCCCTCCCCCGCGGCGATGGCGAAGTACGAGAAACCGGTCGAATGGGCGCGGTAGTACGCCCGGTCATCGTTCACCCGTATCAGTTCGGTGACGAGAGGACGCCATTTTCCGCTATCATAATACCAGAGGACAATGTCACCGGTACCGAGATCCTCCGACGCAAGCCAGCTCCTCGGGATGTCGAAGAAGAACGTCGTCTTTTTGAGGGCGTCTTCATCGGCGTACGAGAGCGTGACCTCGATGTACTGGTACACCGGGCCGTCGAAATCCAGAGGAGCTTCACCCACCGGTTCGAGAGTCACCATGATCCCCTCGATCCCCTCGACCGCAGTGAAGGTGAACTCCGAGATGGCACTGCGGTCAAAGTGAAGGGTGGTATTCTCACCAGGCTTCAGGCCGAAGACCGCATCATACGCGTAGGACCGGTCTTTACCGCCACCGCCCGAATACTGCGACGGAGGTTTTTCAGTCGTAGGTCCAGCCGTGGGTTCGGTCGTGGGTTCGGTCGTAGGTCCAGCCGTGGGTTCGGTCGTGGGTTCGGCAAGGACGACGATCTCATCCGCAAGGACAGTCGTGTTGCTCAACTCCCCCTTCGCAACCATCAGGGAGACCGAATAGTTCCCGACCTCCTCATAGACATGGACCCCTTCAGGTTCGGTTGAGGTGTTCCCGTCGCCGAAGTCCCAGGCCCAGGTGTCAGGCCCGCCAGTCGATTCATCGGTGAAGAGCACGGCAAGTGGCACCAGACCTGAGGTCACGTTCGCGGAGAAACGGGCGAGCGGGAGGACGGTCACGTAGCCTTCCCGTACGAGCGTGGCATCGCCGGATGCACCCGAGATGGTGAGAGAGACATCATAAACTCCTGCAAATGGATAGAGGTGCTCGGGGTGCCTCTCCATCGCAGTCTCGCCGTCGCCGAAGTCCCAGGCCCAGGTGTCAGGCCCGCCAGTCGATTCGTCGGTAAAGGTCACATTCAGGGGCGCGTGCCCGGAGGTGACACTGGCGCTGAAGTTGGCGGCAAAAGGTTCGGGCACAGGCCAGATATACTCGACCGAATCATGAGGACCTGTCCGGCAACTGATGCGCGGCGACCCGTCCGCCGTCATGGCAAGGTCGGGATACCCACCAGAACCCTGGCGACCCCCATCAATGATCCGGGAAAATTCCCATATCCCGTCCTCTCTCCAGGCATAGGTGACCATCACATCTGTCGCGTTCACAGAGGTGAAGGCGATCGCGGGCAGGCCTTTGCCGTCGAATGCAAGAGAGGCACGGTCGCCATGGTCGCCTTTCGCTGCTGCGACGTCCTCATGCCGCCATACTCCGTCTTCCTGCCACGCATAACCGAGAGTCTCACTGTCAAGGTTATAGTAGGCGATTGCCGGCATGCCGTTGCCGTCAAGGGCGATCGATGTGTAACCCGGACTGGTCCCGTCATTCACCCCCACACCGTCGGCCACGGTCTCAGGGTTCCACCCGGATTCGTCCTTCAGGCTGTACATCAGTTCACCTGTATTCCCGTCGATGTAGGCGACATGGACCGCCCCGTCGTCATCGATCGCAAGGGAACTGAAGAGCTGGTTCGACCTGGGGACGATCTCCTCGTCTGTCCAGGCACCCCCGTCCCAGACGGCGTACCGCAGGGCGCGCTTCCAGAGGGTGGTGTTGTAGTAGACCAGATGCAGGTCTCCCGACGGGTCGAAGGCACCGGAGAGGTGCATCCCCCTCGAAGTGCCGACGACCTCGCGCTGCCACTCCCCGCCCTCGCGCCAGGCATGGACAAGGGACGTGGCGTTGAAATAGCAGACATGCGGAGTGTCCGAAAGATCAAGGGCGAGAGCAGAATACGGGCTCATATTGACTATCGTCTCGATCGTCTCCAGAGACCAGTCGTCCCCTATCTTCTCTCCATAGACAAGGCGGTCCGCGTCGTCGTCCGTCAGATCGTAATACACCACGTGCGGGTCCCCGGAGGAGTCCAGCACCAGCGAGTCGACATAATTGACCGGCCAGTTGCCGGGAGTCCCCCTCTGTACTTCCTCGATATTCCATGTAAGTGCCGCTGCCGGGATGGCACATACGGCAGTAAGGATGATGAATGCGGTCATAACCGGCACAGTGCTGGCTATCGCTCTTCTTTTCTTCGGATTGCATATCATTGGAAAATTTCCCCCCCGTACTGGGCCCCTCGAGTCGGTTAGAATCGCTCATGAAACGAAGTTTCAGGCGGTTATGTGAAAACCACCCAGGTGGTTTTCATGGTAAACCCGGAAGGCTATGCCGGGAGGTATCTATTTCAGCATATATAATTATCCCCCGCGCGGTGATCCGGAGGGTCTTTAAAAATAATAAAGATGCCACAATAGCATTTTATTCAGATTATTCAGGTACATCAGAGAATATTGGCCAATACAGGTATGACCCACAGGATAGCAAAAACCAGAGGAGAGGAGCAAAAAAGAGAGAAATGATAGCGGCGACACCGGTCAGAGGATTTCGTACGTCGTCGTCCTCTGGCGGAGGGGACGCCCGAGGTCCTCCGCGATCCGCCGCATCTCGACCGGGTCGAGGTAGTCTGCCTCCTCTGCACCGGCGTCAGAGGAGACCTCGTCGTCGAACATCGTGCCGCCGAGGTCGTTCCCCCCCGCAAGGAGGCCGAGTTGCGTCATCTTCGTCCCGACCTTCCCCCAGGAGACCTGGACATTCGCGAAGTTGTCCAGGAAGAGGCGGGAGACTGCGAAGAGGAGGACGTCCTCCCGCCCGGTCGTGCCCGGACGGGCTATCCCGGCCTTATAGAGAGGGGTGTTCGCGTGGATGAAGGGGAGGGGGACGAGTTCGGTGAAACCGTGCGTCTCGTCCTGGACCTCCCGCAGGATGGCGAGGTGGCGCACCCTGTCGGCCTCAGACTCGTAGGAGCCGTACATGATCGTCGCCGTCGACCTGATCCCCATCCTGTGCGCCTCCGCGATGATCCTGACCCACTCGGCCGTCGGCACCTTCCGCGGGCAGATCACCTGCCGCACCCTGTCCACCAGGATCTCGGCGGCCGTCCCCTGGAGAGTGCCGAGGCCCGCGGCCCGCAGGCGGCCGAGCACCTCGGCCGTGGAGATCCCGCTCCGCCGTGCGGCATAGGAGACCTCCTCAGGACTGCAGGTGTGGATGTCCACCGTGGGGGCGACCTCGTGGACCCACGAGATCATCTCCTCGTACGAGGTGACGTCGAAAGCCGGGTGGACACCCGAGAGAAAGCAGATCTCGGTGACCCCGCGGTCGAGGGCAAGGGCCGCACGCCGCCGCACCTCCTCCTCCCCGTGGATGTAGGCGCCGGGGTCCGTCGCTTTCCGCCCGAACCCGCAGAACCCGCAGAGGTTCTTGCAGATATTTGTGATATGGATGTTCTGGTTGCGCACATAGGTGACTGCGTCGCCGGCCCTCTCCTGCCTGGCCTCGTCCGCGGCGGCGGCAATCTCCCAGATCCGCCGATCTTTCACCCTGAGGAGGGAGAGGGCCTCATCCTCTGTCATCCTGTGGCCGGCAAGCGTGTCGGAAAGCAGGGTGCCGATCTCGTCGTGCGCCATTCATCGCCTCTTCTTGCCGGAGGTCTCCTTCTCCCGCGCCCCCATCACGAGGTCGTACAGGATCATCAACACCACCAGCACGATCGCCGTCTCGATCAGGTGGAGGGGGAGGTACCCCAGGAAAGGAATGGCGAAGAGGGCCTTGCCGACGACCCACTCCGTCTTCACCGGTTCGATCTGCCCGCCGACCTCGCGGTAGACCGAGAGTTGATCAGGGGCAGGATTGTTGTCGCCCCAGGTGATGTACCCCTCATGCGGCGCCGTATACATGGCAGTGCGGCCGTTGAGCGGTATCTGGACAGTCTCGTTCCCCGCGACCCACATCATGGCCCGGTGGATGATCGGGTGGACCGAACCGTCCCCGTTCGGGCGGTAGATGATCACGTCGCCAGGCCGGTTGTATTTCTCATAGCCCGACGCCTCCCCCTCCTGGAAGGTCTGGAGGGGGCCAAAACGATCGGGCGCCGCCACAAAGACAAGGTCGCCGACATTCATATTCGGCACCATGCTCTCGGACTCGATCGCCACCACCGCCGGCCACGTCCCGGAGACCAGGAAGAGGACCAGCGCAATGACGCCGACGACCGCCACCGCCCAGGCGACGTCGCGGCCAAAAGAAACGACCGGGTTCGAACTCGTCCTGATCTGCTCGATCAGACCGGGTTTCGGTTCAGGAGACGTTCTATCCGACATCTGTAGGGAGATGGTGGGAACTTGGATCTGATATAAATATGGGAGAGGAAGGGCGGGAGCAGTCGGCACGCCGTCCGACCACAGCAATATATTCCTGAAAAGCGTACGGACCTGAGAATATCATGGACCTGCAGGGCATTTTCCCGGGGAACCCCATCGACCCGAAAAAATACGCTCGGTTCCGCACCCTCACCTTTTCCGGGGGGACATCTCTCCTCCTCACGGCCTGGTCTTTCATCCTCTTCTCCGTCTTTTTCGCCCTGTCCCTCCTCACTTACATCCAGGTCACCGGTGCCGACTCCTTCAGTTTCACGATGACCGGCCCCTCCGATCTCTTACCCCTCATCGTCCTCATCATCCTCATACCCCTCACGGGTATCCTTCACGAGGGCTTCCACGGCGTCGCATATCGCCTCCTGCACAGACGCCCGGCCTTCGGGTGGGGCAGGAGGTCTGTCCTCCTCTATTGCTCCTGCTCGGCCGGTGGACCGTACACACGAAAAGAGAGCATATTCATCCTGATGGCACCGTTCGTCCTGATCCCGGCAATCGGGACCATGCTCACGGCCCTTGCCCCCGCGTGGGCATTTGCCACCATCGTCCTCCTCCCCCTCAATGCCGCCGGTTCGGTCGCCGACCTCCGGGCAGCGGCGGCCATCATCCGCTCCCCACCCGGCAGCGTCGTCCTCGAAGAAGGAGAAGAGATGGCAGTCCTGGTGCCACTGCAGTGACTGCTGGATCGGGGAAAGAAGACCGGCCTAACTCCGGGACGAGAGGCCTCGAAGCCCCATCGCCGCCCCGTAGGCTGCGGTGCTGATCAGGATGACCGTCGCACCCGAGGGGACGTCCAGAAGATAGGAAAGGACGATCCCACCCGTCGTGAAGGCCGCACCGAGGACGACGGAGAGGACCATCATCCGCGGTAGACTCCGGGAGAACTCGCGGGCTATCGCCGCCGGGAGGGTGAGCAGGGCAATGACCAGGATGATCCCGACAACCTGGATGAGCATCACGATGGTGATGGCGACGAGGACGAGGAGGGCGAGGGTGATCGCCCGCACAGGGAGGTTCATGACCCGTGCATACTCTTCGTCGAAAGTGACCGCGAAGAACTCGTGGTACAGGAGGAGGACGGCGCCGACGATGAGAAGGTCGAGGGCGGCCATCGAGAGGATCGCCCCCTGCGGCACCAGGAGGATGTTCCCGAAGAGGTAGCCGAAGAGGTCGGGGGCGAAACCCGGCGTCAGGAAGACGAAGAGGATGCCGAGGGCCATGCCTGCCGCCCAGAACGCCCCGATCAGGGTGTCGAGGTGCTGTTTGCGGGTGAGGGAGAGTTCGCCCATGCCGAGGGCGGAGGCGACGGTGAAGCCCAGCGCACCGAGGATGGGGTCGATCCCCAGGAAGTAGCCGAGGCCGATCCCGCCGAAGGCCGTGTGGGAGATGCCGCCGGCAAGGGCGACCATCCTCTTGACGACGACATAGGTGCCGACGATGCCGCAGGCGACGCTCGCAAGGATGCCGGCAGCAAGGGCGTTCCTGAAGAAGTCGTAGGCGAAGACCTCCATCATGGCTCTTCGCCCTCCCCATGGTCGGCAAAGACGCGGTGCGGCAGGCCGTGGGCGATGAGGTCGACAGGACACCCATAGGCCGCCTGGATCATGTCGCCGGTGATCCGGGCGTCGTTGTGCGTGTAAAGGTGCCTGTTCAGGCATGCGACCTTCGTCACATGGGACGAGAGGGCTCCGATATCGTGGGTGACCAGGACGATGGTCATCGTCTCCCGCAGGCCGTCAAGGATCTCCATGAAGTGGTCGCCTGTCGGGGCGTCCACATAGACCGTCGGTTCGTCGAGGATGAGCACCTCCGGCCCGGCGGCAAGGGCGCGGGCGATGATCGCCCTCTGCTGCTGTCCCCCCGAGAGACGTCCGATCTCCCGGCCGGCAAGGTCGGCGATCCCCATCGTCTGGAGGGCCGAGGCGGCCATCTCCCGGTCTTCGCGGTTATAGCGCCGGGGGAAACCCCGCACATGACCGAGGCGGCCGGAGAGGACCATCTCCTGCACGCTCACCGGGTAACTGAAATCGAAGGTGCGGTACTGGGGGACATAGCCGAGGAGGTGACGCTTCTCTGCGGGACTTCCACCGAGCACGCGCACCGTCCCTGCCGCGGGTTTGATGAGTCCCAGGATCGCCCGCAGGAGGGTCGTCTTTCCCCCCCCGTTTGGTCCGATGACCGCGAAAAAATCGCCGGGCATCACCTTCCAGGTGATGTCCTGGAGAACGGGGCGGCCGCCAAGAGAGACAGATACCCCGGAGAGGTCAATGACAGGCCCCTCCATCAGACCGACCCCGCGATCGCCGCCGACGCCGCCCTGAGGTTTTCCGTGTAGTTCCCTGCAAGGGGGCTCAGCGAGACGACCCGGCCCCCGATCTCGTCGGCGATGACATGGGCGCTCCGGGTGCTCGCCTCGGGTGCGGCAAAGACGACAGAGATGTTCCCGGCCCGTGCATGAGCGACGGTCTCCTCGATCTGCCGCGGCGACGGGTCCTTACCACCCTCCTCGACCGGGATCTGGACAAGCCCGTAGTCGCGGGCAAAGTAGCCCCATGAGGCATGCGAGACCAGGAAGGCCCTGCAACCAGACTCTCCCACCTCTGCCCTGATCTCGGCGTCGAGAGCGTCGAGGTGGGCGAGGTAGGCGGCGAGGTTCGCCTCATAGACGTCTTTCCCTGCAGGATCAGCTGCGACGAGACCGTCGCAGACATTCTCCGCCATGACCTTCGCATTCGCGGGGGAGAGCCAGATATGGGGGTCACCGTCCGGGAGGAGCGCGACTCCTTCGGAAGAGTCCACGACCGTCATGCGGGGGTTCACCTCCCGTATCTTCTCCATCCACGCCGTCTCGAACTCGACGCCCGACCCAACGGCCGCATAGAGGCGGGCGCGGGAGAGGTCTGTGAGCTGGCCCGGCGTCAATTCATAGGTGTGCGGGCTTGCGCCCGGCGGGACGAGGACAAGGACGTCGACGCGGTCGCCGCCTATCGCCCCGACAGATTCAGCCTGAGGAGGAATGGTCACGGCGACGAGCATCTTCCCCGACTCGGGCGCCTGGGTCGTGCAGCCCGAGGCAAGAACGGAGAGGAAGACGAAGACGACGCCGCAGAGCGCCAGTCCCCCGTATGGCACTGCTGGCATCATGTGGGAACCTCAAATTTGGTGTCTATCCAAATATCATGGAACCCCTATATACACCTTGCGCGCCTCACCGTCCGCAAGGACAGCAGTCGCCGTCATGCTCGATGGGACCGCACCCGCTCATCACGGGGTGGCCGAGAGACGCGCAGATCCGGTCGACAAGGGCGCGGGAGACATGGCCCTCGAGGTTCTTCGCCTCCTGGCACGCCTCGTCGGGCGAGAGACCGAAACGGCTCAGGGCAAGAGAGACGATGCGGTGGCGGCGGACGAGAAAACGTGAATATTCCTCTCCCTTTGCGGTCAGGCAAACGCCATGATAGGGGGTATGCTCCAGATAACCCTCCCGCGCCAGGTCGGCGAGCACCTTCGTCGCCGTCGAGGGGGAGACGTTGAGTTCATGGGCGACCTCGTTCGTCCTCATCGTCCCTCCACAAAGCGAAACGACCTTTAAAAATTCAGATTTCCTCGCAGGGAGTTCAAATCCGTCGATCTCCGCCATGCCCGGTACTCGCCCGCAATGGCGATAAAGTTTTCCAGGTGTCCAAATTTCGCGCGACACCGAGACTATCATGAGGGCGTACGACAAACAGAGTACTGATGCTCTGCGAGAAGGAGATCGTCGCCCGTTTTCTGGAAACCGACCTGCTGGTGGCCCCCGAGGTGGTCCAGTATATCAGGGATCAGGACGACCCCGCCCTCATCGACCGCATCATCGCGACCGTCCCGTCCGGGGCCTTTTTTGTCTCCCCAGAGTGTATCCAGGCAGAGAAAAAAGAGAGGGACGGGATGCGGTTCCTCGCCGATCCGCACCTCAAAGTGCTCCAGGGCAAAGACGGGGACTGCGGGTGCATACAGGACTTCGAGGAGTACGTCACCTACTTCAGGAACAGGTTCACCCGTCTCTCCAGCGTCCTCAAGGGGAGGGTCCAGCCCGTCCCGATCGAGGCGCTCCAGAGGACAGGGCGCTACCGGGACGAAGACGTCTCCTTCATCGGCATGGTCTCAGAGGTCCGGTCCACCGCGAGCGGGAACAAGATGGCCGAACTCGAAGACCCGACCGCCACGATGCGGGTGCTCTTCAACAAGAGCAGGGAAGGTTTTGAGGAGGCCGAGAAACTCCTCCCCGACGAGGTGGTCGGGGTGAAGGGCAAACTCTCCAGCGACGGGAACATTTTCTTTGCCGACACCCTTGTGCGGCCCGACATCCCCATCTCGCATGCACCCATCCACTCCGACCAGCCCGGCCGCGCCGTCCTCATCTCCGACGTCCACGTCGGCTCGGACACCTTCCTCGAAGACGCCTGGCACCGCTTCGCCGCATGGCTCGGGGACCACCCGGAGATCGGCTACCTTCTCGTCGCCGGCGACCTCGTGGACGGCATCGGCGTCTATCCGGGGCAGGAACAGGAACTCGTGATCAAAAACATATACGAGCAGTACCGGGCCTTCGGCAGGATGCTCTCCACCCTCCCTTCCCACCTCAGGATCGTCCTCGCACCGGGCAACCACGACGTCGTGCGGGGCGCAGAGCCTCAGCCCGCCATCCCGGAGGAGTTCAGAGAGGGCTACCCGGACAACTGCGTCTGGGTCGAAAACCCGGCCCTCATCTCCCTGCAGGGGGTCCACGTCCTGATGTACCACGGTCGGTCGTACGACGACATGATCGGCATGATCCCGGGGGCGTCGTACTGCCACCCCGAGGAGATCATGGAAGAGATGCTCAAAAGGCGCCACCTCGCCCCGACCTTCGGGCTGCGGACCCCGATCGCCCCGGCAGAACGTGACCCCCTCATCATCGACCCGGTACCCGAAGTGCTCTTCACCGGCCACGTCCACATCAGCGGGATCAAAAAGTACAGGGGCGTCCTCATGGTCAACGCCGGCACCTGGCAGTCCCAGACCGCCTTCCAGAAACAGATGAACACCGTGCCGACCCCGGCGCGGGCGGTGGTCCTGGACCTCCGGACCGTGGACCATGAGATGCTCGACTTCAGCCAGCCCGGCGAACCGGTGCGCCTCCCCTGATCGCCGACCATACTCCTGATGCACCGGCAGCACCAGGACAGAGGATAAAAATCGCTCGCTTTTTATTATTGAACTGCCTCATAGAATTGAATAATCAATTCCCGAGTTTTGATGTGAAATCAGTTCTCGGAGGATAGAAAAACATGGATGGAATAGTCTATCTTGCGCCCCTGTGCGCTCTCCTGGGCCTTCTTTTTGCAGGGTACTCCTACACGAAGGTCAAAAAGGAAGGAGAGGGCACCGAGGTCATGAAAAAGATCGCTGCGGCGATCCACACCGGTGCAATGGTGTACCTGAACCGCCAGTACAAGGCCATCGCCGTCTTCGTCGTTGCCCTTGCCATCGTCCTTGCAGTCCTGCTGCCGAACGGGCCCCTCACAGCGGCCTGCTTCGTCCTCGGCGCCACCCTCTCGGCGGCTGCAGGCTACATCGGCATGTACACCGCCACCCACGCCAACGTGCGGACCACCAATGCCGCCCGCCGCGGCATTGCCGAGGCCTTCAAGGTCTCCTTCGCCAGCGGGTCGGTCATGGGCATGTCGGTCGTCGGTCTCGGTCTCTTCGGCCTCTCCATCGCCTTCATCGGCCTTTCCGCTTTCATGCCGACCGCACCACAGGCTGACATCGTGAACATCCTCGCCGGGTTCTCCCTCGGCGCCTCTTCGATCGCCCTCTTCGCCCGTGTCGGCGGCGGCATCTTCACCAAGGCCGCAGACGTCGGCGCCGACCTTGTCGGCAAGGTCGAGGCAGGCATCCCTGAAGACGACCCGCGCAACCCCGCCGTCATCGCCGACAACGTCGGTGACAACGTCGGCGACATCGCCGGCATGGGTGCCGACCTGTACGAAAGTTATGTCGGCGCCGTCATTGCCACAATGCTCCTCGGTGCCTCGACTGCGGCGATCGCCTTCCCGAACGCCGACCTGATGAACGTCATCCTGCTCCCGGTCGTCATCGCCGCCGTCGGTATCGTCGCATCCATCATCGGTTCCTTCTTCGTCACGACGAACAAGGCCGAGTCGAGTGCGATCCACCTCGCCTTCAACAAGGGCCTCCTTGTTGCCCTGGTCATCGTCGTCGCCTCCACCTACTTCATCACGGACGCAATGCTCGGCGAGTACGGCTTCGGCATCTTCGTCGCCACCATCGCCGGTCTCGTCGCCGGATTCCTCATCGGCCAGATCACAGAGTACTACACCTCCTTTGACAGGAAGCCGACCCTTGAGATCGCAAAGTCCTGCCAGACCGGGTCCGCGACGAACATCATCACCGGCTTTGCAAAGGGCATGGAGTCCACGCTCCTCCCGGTGATCGTCATCGGTATCGCGATCTACTTCGCATTCCAGTTCGCCGGACTGTACGGCATCTCCATCGCGGCTGTCGGCATGCTTGCCACCCTGGGTATCTCCCTTGCAGTCGACGCCTACGGGCCTGTGGCCGACAACGCCGGCGGTATCGCCGAGATGTCCCACCAGACACCGGAAGTGCGTGAGATCACCGACACCCTCGACGCCGTCGGCAACACCACGGCCGCCATGGGCAAGGGCTTTGCCATCGGCTCCGCGGCACTCACCGCCCTCGCCCTCTTCTCCTCCTATGTCTACGCGGTCACCCCGGCCGGCGCACCGACCCTCGCCATCGACATCCTCAACACGCCGGTCTTCATCGGCCTCCTGATCGGTGCCATGCTCCCGTTCCTCTTCTCCTCCATGACCATGATGGCCGTGGGACGGGCCGCATACGAGATCGTCGTCGAGGTCCGCCGCCAGTTCAAGGAGATCAAGGGCCTGATGGAGGGCAAGGCAGACCCGGACTACGAGTCCTGCATCGCCATCTCCACCCACTCTGCCCTGAAAGAGATGATCGCACCCGGTCTCCTTGCGATCGTCGCTCCTCTCCTCATCGGCGCCGTGCTCGGCAAGGAAGCCCTCGGCGGCCTCCTTGCAGGTTCCCTGGTCTCCGGCTTCATGCTCGCCATCACCATGGCAAACGCCGGCGGCGCCTGGGACAACGCCAAGAAGTATATCGAAATGGGGCACTACGGTGGCAAGGGCTCTGACGCCCACAAGGCCAGTGTGACCGGCGACACCGTCGGCGACCCCTTCAAGGACACCTCGGGCCCGTCCCTCAACATCCTCCTGAAACTCATGAGCATTGTTGCAGTGGTCTTCGCCCCCCTGTTCCTCTAATTTTTTTTCTTTTTTCGGCCTCTTTTCCCGGGTCATCACCTTCATCACCCTTCAGGACAGATCCTTACCTGCAGGAACGCTTTTCCTGCAGGTGATGTCATGCTCCAGATCTTCAAGACCAGACAGAACGGCGACGGGGTTTTCATCGAAGAACTGGACATCGTCGAACCCGGTTCATGGATCTTCTGCACGGCACCCGACGAGGCCGAGATCGCCCGGGCCGCCGGGATCATGGGCATGGCCCCCGAGGATATCAGGGCCGCCCTCGATGAGGAAGAGAGGCCGCGCATGGAGACCGAGGAGGGGAAGACCCTCATCCTCATCGACACCCCGATCAGGGTGGAAGGCGAACCCGCAGGGACCTACTCGACCATACCCCTCGGGATCGCAATGAACGAGGACTATATCCTCACGATCTGCCTCCAGGAGATCCCCATCCTCCGCGACTTCATCGCCGGGAAGGTGAAGACCTTCTACACTTTCAAAAAGACGCGTTTCCTCTTCCAGATCCTTTACCGGAACGCCTCATACTACCTGAACTTCCTCAGGCAGATAGACAAGAGGAGTTATGAGGTCGAGAAAGAACTCCACCTCTCCCTCCGGAACGAGGAACTGATCCAGTTGCTGAACCTGGAAAAGTCGCTGGTCTACTTCTCCACCTCCCTGAAGAGCAACGAGGTGGTGCTCGAAAAGATCCTCCGCTCCAAGCCGATGCGGATGTTCCCCGACGACGAGGACCTCCTGGAGGACGTCATCATCGAGAACAAGCAGGCCATCGAGATGGCGAACATCTACTCGAACATCCTCTCCGGGACGATGGACGCCTTCGCCTCGATCATCTCAAACAACCTCAACATCGTGATGAAGTTCCTCGCCTCGGTGACGATCGTCCTTGCCGTGCCGACGATGATCGCGAGTTTCTTCGGCATGAACGTGGGTATCCCCCTCCAGGACAGTCCCCTCGCCTTCGCCGTCATCATCGGGATATCGATGATCGTCTCGGCCCTGATCGTCTTCGTCCTCATCAAAAAGAAGATGCTCTGAGGGCGACGGCCACCCGCACGGCGTGGGCGAGTTCCAGCAACTCTGCCCGCGTGCCCCCGCCTTTTCTCACGTAGAAGGACGCTCCGGCGGTGAGAGCGTCTTCGAGCACTGAGTCGCGGCTCCTTCCCGTATAAAGGACAAAAGGCAGGGATATGCCCCGCGACCTGAGGGCCCGGAGGAAGGCGATGCCAGTGAGGCCCGGCATCTCGAAGTCGGAGACGACGGCGTCGAACCGGCCCGGCAGGAGGGGGAAGGCGTCTTCTGCCGACGACGCGGTCGTGCAGGAGAAACTCCCCGTCCCTTCCAGGAACACCTGTGCACGCTCACGGACAGAAGGGTCGTCATCGACGATCAGGAGATTTATCACGTCGCCTTCGCACATCAAGGAAATGAGGAGGGCAGGAGAGAAAAAACCTCGCCCCCGAACCGCGGCGCTACCCTCTCACCGTGCAGGCGATCCCGAAAAAACCGCCCCTTTCAGCCCCTGATCCCCACTGGCCCTGAAAGATATATCCTTCCATGACCATAGATGGGATTATGACAGAACTCCTCACCTCCCTCCTCTATGCCTTCGCGACGCTCTTCATCATCCTCGACCCCATACTCTCGATCCCGATCTTTGTTGGGCTCACGAAAGATAAATCGGCCGAGGAGAAGACCAGACAGGCGGGTATCGCCGTCGTTGTAGCGGGCGTACTCCTCTTCATCTTCCTCATCTTCGGGTCCCTCATCTTCGACATCCTGGGCATCACCCTCGCCAGTTTCCAGGTCGCCGGGGGCATACTCCTCTTCATCCTGGGCATGCAGGAGGCCCTCGGCATCGAGTTCGCCCATGACGAGAAGAGCAGGCAGAACATGGCCGGCGTGATCATCGGCACGCCCCTCCTCTGCGGGCCGGGCGCGATCACGACGGTGATCCTCCTCTCGACAAAGATCAGCCCGCTCATCACAGGCATCGCCCTCTTCCTCTGCCTCGCCATCACCTGGCTCATCCTCAGGTACGCCGCCGCAATCCTTCGCATCTTCGGCAGCACCATCACCGATATCGTAGCCAGAGTATTAGGCATGTTCCTCGCCGCCATCGCGGTCAAACTCATCGCCGAAGGGGCGATAGGGCTTGGCTGGTAAGAGGTGCGGACAGGATATATCCAGACAAAAACATATACTGTAGACACATGGACGACCCCCTCACCGCCTTTACGTACGCGTTTGTCACCCTCTTCATCATCCTCCACCCCCTCCTCGTGGTCCCCACATTTCTCGGGCTCACCCGGGGATACAGGACGGAGGAGAAGAACAGGCAGGCCACCATAGCCACGGCTGTGGCAGGCGGACTCCTCTTCACCTTCCTCCTCTTCGGTTCCCTGATCTTCGATATCCTGGGCATTACCCTCCCGAGTTTCGAGGTCGCCGGCGGTGTCCTCCTCCTGATCGTGGGGATGCAACAGGCACTCGGGATCGAGTACACGCCGCCGGAAGGGGGGAAACAGCAGAACATCGGCGTGATCGTCGGCACACCCCTGATATGCGGGCCGGGTTCGATCACGACGGTGATCCTCCTCTCGACAAAACTTGGCATCCTCATCACCATCCCGGCCGTCATACTCTGCCTGGTACTCACCTGGCTCATCCTCAGATATGCCGACGCCATCCAGCAGGCCCTCGGCGAGACGATCAGCGGGGTCCTGACCGATGTCTTCGGTATGGTACTCGCGGCCCTCGCGGTGACGCTCATCGCCGAAGGTGTCGGCGGACTGCGATAGGCGCCAAGTCCCCACACACCTCTTTTTTCCCGCCGGGAAATCGTACCCCTGCCCGCGGAAAGAACGTCCTGACACTCAGGGATGGTGAACCGGCCATAAAAACGTCTTATTCATCATTTAACCTATGATTTAGAATAGAAATAGGCACAATATTATTTTTTTGCCCTTAAAAAAGGATAATCAGCAAATAGAGCACCAACCAATTAAATTATTTGATTCCGTGGCTTCAATAGAGGCTTCGTCGCCCGGGGTGCGGACTGAACACATACATCCACAAAATACACCCCGAATTCGATATGCCCCCCGGATCAGCGAGAACCATCAATGACCAAACAGAGCATGACACCCGAAGACTGCGAGCAGGAAAACGCCCTGCTCAGGGAGAGACTGGCAGAGGCAGAGGCAAAGATCGGGCAGTATGAGGCCATCCTCGACGAGATCCCCTTCCCCATCTCGGTGACCGATATGGACATGAACTGGACGTTCATGAACAGGGCGCTCGAGTCTGTGCTGCACCTCGACAGACGGCAGGCCCTCGGAAAGCCCTGCAGTTCATGCAAAGGCGAGCCCTGTAACACCGAAAAGTGCGGCGTCGCCGCCCTCAGGAACGGGACGAAGAGGGTGCTCTTCCAGGATCACGGGAAAAGTGTCCAGATGGATACCGCCTACCTGACCAATGCACAGGGCACAAAGACCGGTCACATCGAGATAACCCAGGACATCACCGAGATGACGAGGGTCAGCGCCTTCCTGGAGACCGAGGCGCAGAGGATCGCGGAGAACCTCACCAAGATCGCGGAGGGAAGCACGGAGGTCGACCTGACAATGGGGGCGACGGACAGGTACACGGAGAGAGTCGCCCCCCTCATCGCTGAGATCGACAGGGCGACAGAGGCCACCCTCGAGTCCCTCGGCATGATGCAGGAAGACATCGGCATGCTCACCGAGGCCGCCAGGGACGGGATATTCTCGACCCGCGCCGATGCCACCCGGCATACGGGGGAGTACAGGGCCATCCTCCAGGAGATCAACGACCTCCTCGACGCCGTAACCACGCCCCTCCAGAGCGCTGTAAAGTATGCCGAACTCATCGGCATGGGCCAGATCCCGGACAAAGTCGACGCAACAAAGCGCAACGGTGATTTCAGGAAACTCGCGGAGAGCCTCAACACCTGCACAGAGGGCATGCAGGGCCTGAAGGAGGGGTATGTCGTCCTCCAGAAGATCGCACAGAACGACTACACCCGGAGAGTCGAAGGGCACTACAAGGGCGGTTATGCCAGGATGGCAGATATGATCAACACGGTCCAGGACCGCCTCCTCCATATCCAGGAGGGCGTGGTCCAGATCAGCAGGGGCGACCTCTCCGAACTGGAGAACCTCAAGACCGCCGGAAAACGTTCTGAGAACGACCAGATGATCCCGGCCTTCATTACAATGATGGAAGCGGTCCGGAGGCTCGTAGACGACGCGAACATGCTCGCAAAGGCCGGCAGGGAGGGGAGGCTCTCGACCCGCGCCGACGCCTCGAAGCACCAGGGTGAGTTCGCCGGAGTCGTCGAGGGCGTCAACCAGTTGATTGACTCGGTCGTTGCCCCGGTCAACGAGGCGATGCTGGTCACCGGCCACTATGCTGAGGGCGACTACACCCCGCGGATCTCCGAAGACCTCGTCGTCGCCGGTGACTTCCAGAAGTTCAAGGACTCCCTGAACGACATGGCCGACAGGATGACCGAAACCGTCAGGGAGATCCAGCATATCGCCGAACAGGTCGACTACGGCACGTCCGAATCGAGCAAGGGCGTCGACCAGCTGGCAAAAGCCGCCGAGCAGGTTGCGATCACGAGCCAGAAGTGCGCCGACCTCTCCCGCGAGACACTCCAGAAGATTGAGGATGTCGGCAGGCGCGTCGCGGACCTTTCCACCTCGAACGAGGAGATGGCCA
>NZ_CALFSA010000013.1 GCF_937919355.1 uncultured Methanofollis sp.
GAGCAACGACAAGACCGAAGATGACGATAGTCTCGGGGATAACGGTGAAGAGCAGTGCAAGACCGAACATGTCCTTGTTCTCGGCGGTCGCACCCATGGCGGCGGCACCGATGCCCATCTCACCAAGACCGGTGCCCACACCGGCAAGGCCGACAGCGAGGCCTGCGCCTACTGCCTTAAGTCCAACCTGCGATGCCTGAATCATTTCAACAGTCATTTCAGCAACTACTGGGTCTGCCATAATTTATTCCTCCGTAAACTTTCTTTTCATGCCAAATGGATTGTACTTCTTTCCTCCACCTTTGTAGAACTTGGTGAAGAACTCAACATAGTGCAACCTGATAGAGTGCAGGCCGCCGCCCAGGATGCCAAGTGCTGTGTTCAGCATATGGCCGAGGAGCAGGACGACAAGACCCATCAGGATGATGACCACTCCCGCAATGGTGAGTGACGCAAGCTGCGGGCTGATGATCAGGTCGAAGGCGATGTAATTGGTGACCATCGCAATTGCGACCGAGGAGAGACCAACCGCAACCAGACGGGTGTACGACAGGACGTGACTGACGATAGTCGGGATCTCCATCAGTTCGAGAGGAGATTCCTGACCGATCAGGACGATGCCGAGCAGGATAAGGACGGCACCAAAGATGCCCGCCGCGTTCAGGCCCATCGCCACCGGCGGGAAGCCGGTGAGATCGACCATCAGGGGGATGGGGAACATGGACCAGATTGCGACGATGATACCCCACATCGTGGCGAGCCAGCCAAACTGGCCGAGGATCTCACGATTCACGCGGGGACTTTTGTGCATTGCATGCCTCAGGTTCCTCACATGGAGGAGGCGCCCGAGGGTGATATGCAGGATACCGATCCAGACCGAGACGATCAGCAGTTCGGCCACCATCGGGTTGTGGACCGCCGCGCCGCCAATATTCAGGTGTCTGGAATAGATGATCGGATCCCACGGGAGTGACGTACCGAAGAATTCGCTGAAGAGGACACCGAAGACACAACTCATGATCGAGGAGTTTCTCAGGGTGTCCAGGAGCTGGGTGCCAGCCTCTCCGGTGAAATACTTCCGCAGTCCAAAGGACATCGCGAGGAGCACGAGACCGTAGCCGATATCGCCCAGGATCAGACCGAAAAAGATCGGGAACACGATCGAGACGAGCAGCGTCGGGTCGAACTCATCATAGCGCGGACGCGCGTAGATGTCCATAAAGAGCTCGGTCGGGTGTGAGAACCGGGGGTTGTCGTATTCGACAGGGACGTCCTTCGGGTCGTCGCCGATCTCAAGCTCAGTGACATAGACCTTCCCACCGGTCGCATGGGTGAGTGATGCCTTGATCGCCTCGACCCGCTCCGACGGTACCCAGCCTTCTGCCACAAAGGCGTCTTCCGTTGTTGCAAACCGCAGCGGGGCCTCCGCCTGCTCCACGACGGCCGTGAAGTATTCGTCGTATGCAACAAGGAATTCGCCGTATTCTTTCTTCTTTTCCTCAAGGTTCCGGTCGATCTTCGCGATCTCTTCGTTGAGTTCGGCGATCTTCCCCCGGGCATCGTAGATCAGGTCCTTGACAGGACCATTGCCCTCGGGGATGGGGATAGACTGGAACTTTGCTTCGAGCAGGGCGCGGTCTGCCGCGTCCGCATCTGGTGCAGTGACAAAGACCACAATGAAGTTCTGCTCGCCCTTGCCAGCAGGGACGAAGTGTTTCTCGTGGGCGACCGGGATCTCGACATCTGAATCGACATATCCTGCAAAGACGGATAGTCCTTCATAGCCGTGATACAGGTCCATATCAAGGGGGACTGCAGCGAAAGGTTCGAGTGCGACGACACGCCCTTCGAGGGCCTTCGCCTGTGCCTCAAGCCTGGACCGCTGTGCAGTCAGACCCTCAACATCCCTGACGAGTGCGGCAAGTTTCCGGTCGACTTCGGCTTTCATTACAGAGGAGTTCTCTTTCCGGGTCGCAGGGAGAGAGTCGGGACTGATCCCGAAGATGTTCTCCATGGACCGGATCTTGATCAGTTCGGTGGACGCCGTACTTGCTTCAGCAAGAGGCATGCCGATCTTGAATCCCTCGTAGGCCTCGTCTTCCTTCTCGACAAAATCTTCGATGTGAAAAGTGTTCTGGTGGTACAGCTCCCGGACAATCGTATCCATCTGGTCTTTCGATCCTGCAACCAGGATACGAGTCATCCGTTCAGGCTGAAACATGCAGCTGCTCCTTGAAACGCGAGACGAGCAACTCGACCGCCTTATCAAGATTCGCAAGGCTGTTCTTTTTAAGTTTCGCGGCCTGCTGCTCGCCGTCCTTCAGGATATCGGCACGCTTTTTAGCGGCCGCGGTTGCGGCATCAGCGAGACGCGACTTTTTGTATGCCTCCGCATCGGCGGTGGCCTTCTCGACGATATGTTCGGCCTCCGCTCTTGCGTCAGCAATCTTCTGCTTCTGCTCAAGCTGAGCGGCGCTGACCATTGACTTGTACTCTTCTTCTGCCTGCTTGATGCTCTTCAAAACCTCACTCTTCATCCAACCCTCCTCTCACGGCCTACACATATTTGATGGAAATTACCTTTATATTTGTTGTTATTCATCTGCCAGAGCACGGTTCACACATATATAGGAGATCGTGCACCCCGGAGGGAGGGCTTCGAGCGTGACAGTTCTCCCCTCCCCCCTGAGAGTGATGCCGGCGAGATCGCCCGACGAGCAGAGGAGGCGCTGGTCTGGATGGGTGCCCCGCACGATCCCGCAGGATAGGGTGACCGCAGGGGCGGCCGAGACGACCATGGGGATGCGCTTCACACCGGGATGGTCCTTCGGAAGAGCGACAACCGGATAGTGGTGGTCGCGGACAAGGAGGAGGAGCATTGCCGCCGCCCGCACAGACCCCCCTTCCGGGGCCGAGACACAGACAAGGTCGCCTGGTCTGACGGGTTCGCAGTACTCATCGTCCACCGTGTCGACGACAAGGGCGAAACGCTCCCTGACGCTGCCGGCAAGGAGAAAAGAAGAGGATGGTGCCCTGATAAAGACGAGTTCGTCCTCACCCGGGTGGAGGATCATGCTGGCTCGACGTCCTCCGACTGACAGGACGGGCATACCGGGTGTTTGCCGACAGCCTTGAAATGTCCGCCGCATTCCCTGCATTTGTAGGTCTTTCCCTTCACCCGTTCCTCCAGTTCGATATCAGTGCCTCCGCCTATAGAGCACATAGGGGAGAATTGTCCCCACAATATAAAAGAGGTTCGTTTTTTCCGGGGCGCAGGTCACACCAGCATGTTGAAGGTGATCAGGGCGACGACGAGCATCACCGAGGCATGCTTCACGCCGGCCCGCACCGAACCCTCCCCCATCTTCCCGGCCACAAGGCCTGAAAAGACTGCCTGGACAAGGCAGACATGGTAGAGGAGACGCCCAAAAGGAAGGAGGGAGACAGAAGTGAAGCCCGGCATCACCCCATCCATACCGCCGCCGGTTGAGGCCACCACGTCGCCGAGGACAGGGAGGAACCTGGTGGCGATGACAATGACGACGAAGATAAAGACGAAGAAGGCGAGGTAGATGACCGCAAGGTAGAGGATCATCGCCGAGGACCGCTCTTCCCGGAGTACGGCCGACATCCGGGCGTCCTTTGCCGCAATGGTGAGGATGTCAGAGATGTTCCCGCTCATACGCGTCGCCGTCGTGATGAGGGTGACGGCCCGGGAGACTGCCGGGGTCCGTACCCTCTTCTCAAAACGGACGAGAGCGTCAGGGACATTGGCACCCCATGTGATGTCACGGCCGATCCGCCTGACCTCATAGGAGAGGACGCCGAGGTTCGTCCGCACAAGGACGACGATCGCCTGGGCGAGGGTCAGCCCGACCTGGTTCATGCCAGCCATTCTGGAGAGGAACTCCGGTATACTGTCCTCGATCTCCCTGACCTTCCTGTTCCAGAGGCCGTGGAAGACCGCATAGGGGACAAGGACGACAAGGAGAGCGATGACCACATGGTCGTCGACGAGGGCGATGAGAGTTTCTGCCGGGAGGTCCGCAGGAAGGGAGAGAACGACGGCGCCAAGGTAGAGGAGCGCAAGCGGGAGGGAAAAGAGGAAGGTAAGTCTGGCGTCGAGGATAAAAGCACGGAAGGGGTTGCGCAGAAAGGTCCTGAGAGATCTGACCCGGTCATACCGTGCAAGTTGCGCAAAAAGCGGTTCTTCACCTTCCTTCCCCTCGACCCTGACGTCTTTGAAGTGGTCGAGTACCTTCACGTGGGTGTAACGTTCGGGTACGTCCTCCCTGACCGAGATAAGGTCTATGAAGAGGAGCATGATCAGGGAACCGACCGGGATGAGCAGATAGGTAATGAGGGATAACTGGGTGACCGCCGACCCGCCGATCAGCCCCATCACCACCATGACGATGACGAGGAAGAGGGGACCGGCCACGAAGACGGTCACATAGGCCTCGCCGACGAACTCAAGAGTGGTGATGAACCGTTTCTGCTCGAACCTCGCCCCGTCCTGAAAGAGTCGGACCTGTTTCTCCAGATAGGTGGCGAGATTTCCCCCACTCTCAACAACCGAGAGGAAGTTCTCCAGGAACTCCTTCAGTTTCACAGAGGGTGTCGTCTCGGCCAGGTGCCTGATAGCGGTGAAAACGTCTGACCCGAAGTAGTCGGTGTCCCGCACCACCTGCCTGAACTCCAGCGCACTCTCCCCGTAGATCCCGGCATTCTCCGAGAGAGAGCGGAAGATGTCCATCACCTCGGCACCTCCCCGGCGCATCGCATAGATATACGAGACGGCATTGTGGAGGGAGAGATTGATCTTTGTCGCCCTGTTGCCCTTCTCGACTGACGGATACCTCAGGAGGAGGGAGTAGGCAAGCATGCCCCCGGCCAGGGCGCCGGCGGTGATGGCGAGGACGCGGAGGAGGGACCAGAAGGGGGTCTCGCTACCGACGTCGGGAAGGGAGAAGGGGAGAAGGCCGGCAACCCCACCCTCCACAGGGAGGACAGTTATGTCGGAGAGGACGAAGGCGACGACCCCACAGAATAGTGCGGCACAGAGGGAGATGAGCAGGGCCCTCTGGAGATAGGCCCTGACGGTGATGCCCATGCGGGCCGAGATGAGGTCCTCTCTGAGGTTGCCGTATTTCACCGGGTCGCGCCGTACCAGGGTGTCGGCAATCCGGCGACCGATGCCTGGCTGGGGGGTCATGGGAACAGCCCTGCAAGGTCGTCGAGATGATCGAGGACTGCAGCGCGGGTGGTGGTAAAGGCCTGGACGATCCGGGAGACACGGGAGTAATCGAAGATCTTCTGCGTCTTCATCGCTTCAAGGACACGTATCCGCTCGCAGATATCAGCCTCAAGTTTGCCAGCATCCCAGCCCCGCGCTTCCATGACGCGGGCGTACACAAGGGACCGACCCGTGTATTCCATTGTGTCGCGGACAGGGTCGTACGCAAAGACCGTGTTCACCTGAAGGTTCCCGGTACCGGGGTCCATGCCTGCGATCTCCACGACCTCCTGACAGCGCCGCACACGCTCTGTCCCCCTGTAGGTGAGCGCCTGGACACTGACGATATCGAGGGCCTGCACCATGTTCCTCGGGACGTTCAGGGGTTCGTTTTCGAGACGGTGAATGGCGGCGTCGACGTTCCCGGCATGCATTGTGGAGAAAGTGGTGTGGCCTGTGTTCATCGCCTGGAAGAGGGTCTGCGCTTCCTCCCCCCGCACCTCTCCGACGAGGATATACTCGGGCCTCTGGCGCATCGCCGCCTTGAGCAGGTCGAACATCGAGATGGAAGAGGACTCCTCACCAGAGAGGGTATCGCGCGTCACCGAGGCGACCCAGTTCTCGTGGAAGAGGGTGATCTCCCGTGTGTCCTCGATGGAGATGACCTTCGCAAGGAGCGGGATGAAGAGGGAGACGGCGTTGAGGGACGAGGTCTTGCCACTCGCCGTCCCGCCGATAAAGAGGAGGCTCTTGTTGTTCTCGATCGCCGTCCAGAAATAGGCAAGCTCTTCAGCAGAGAAAGTGCCGAGGTCGAGGAGTTCGACAGGTGTGAAGGGTTCGGCCCTGAACTTCCTGACGGTGAAGGAGGTGCCCCGCGTCGAGACCTCGCGCCCGAAGGTGAGCTGGAGACGCAACCCGTCGGGGAGGGTGGCGTCCACGACGGGGCTCCCCACAGAGACGTGTTTTCCTGAGCGCTGGGCCAGCGAAATGGCAAGGGAGTTCAGTTCTTCCTCGGCGAAGACGAGGTTCGTCCTGATATTCTTGTGCCGCCGGTGGTACAGGAAGACCGGGACGCCGACGCCGTCGCAGGAGATGTCCTCGATCTCCGGGTCCTTCATCAGCCCGTCAAGGCGTGACCATCCCAGGAAGTCCCGCAGGAGGTAGTACTCGACCTTTGCCAGCGCCAGGTGGTCCAGGGTGACACCATATTCCCTGATAAGGGCGTGTGTCCGGTCGAGGAGGACCCGGTGGTGGTCTGCTGCCATCTCCTCCTCAGAGAGTATCAGGACGTCACGCAGGTCTTCGTACAGTCTTTCGAGGATCTCGTATTCAAATGGCGAGAGCATGGGTTCGAAGAGATAGTATTCGACCTGCCCGCTCTGCCGGTCCTGCACGATAGCGACGAGGGACCTACCCTTCTCCACCCAGTACTCCTCAACGAGGGACCCCCCGTCAGGGACCCTGGCCTCCACAAGGGGGGGATCTCTCGCAGGGTCATACTCCCAGTTTTTTACCTGGTCTCCCGACCCCTTCCCAAATAACGGCAGATGCATGGTGACTCCGTGATAGTGAAGAGTGGATCAAAGATCTTCTTTATCTCTCCTATTTCGGCCAGTGGCAGAAGGCGCGATCTGGCTCAAAGTGTACCCAATCTGTTACTCTTTTATAGCACGGGGAATGAATCTTCGCATGGATACGGAGGCACGAGTTGACCGGAAGGTTCCCACAGGGATCGGGTCCCTTGACCCGATCCTGGACGGCGGTGTCCCTTCGGGTTCGATGGTCCTGCTCCTCAGCGAGATCGGTGCAGGGGGGAGTGACTTCGTCAGGACAGCAGTCATCGCCCTCGCCCGGATGAAACAGGAGGGTCTGGACCCGGCACCCCGCGAGATCCTCTACATCACGATGACGCGGCTCAAGGAAGACGTCCTCACCGAGGCCGCACTTTCCGTGAGCCCGGAGATCTATCCTCTCCTCGAAAAAGGTGTACATTTTGAAGACCTCTCCAAGGTCTACTTTGATGCAAGCGTCGTACCGCCGGAATGGTATTCTGAGGGTGACGTGCTCTCCCGGATGCAGAAACATACACGGCGGGAAAATCTCCTCACCGAACTTTCAGATGCTCTCTCCAACGCAGAGCACCAGAGCGTGATCGTCATCGACTCCCTCACCGACCTCGCCGCACAGGCCGGGACTGGAGAACACTGGAAGACCCTCAGCAGTTTCCTGCGTGGCCTCCAGAGAGTGGCGAAGCGCTGGGGATCGGTTGTCTACCTCCCTCTCACCCGCGGCGTCCTCCCCCCTCTCCTGGAGACCGAGGTCCAGGACTGCGCGGATGCGGTCTTCCTCTTTGCATGGGAGGAGATGCAGGGGATGCGACGGCAGCGGACGATGTCCCTCCAGAAATTCAGGGGTGTGATGCCCCACCTCGAAGAGCGGAACCTTGTGAAGTTTGCGGTGCGGATCACGGCAGGGAACGGTTTCGAGGTATCCAACATCAGGGTGGTCGTATAATGGAGGAAGAAAAGAGGGTCATGTTCGGGATCGAGGGACTGGATGCAATGCTCGATGGTGGACTCCTTGAAAAAAGTATCTGCGCCATCGTCGGGACGTACGGCACGGGAAAGACGACTTTCGCCCTCCAGTTCATCTATGAGGGGTTGAAGCGGGGCGAGAAGGTGGTCTTCATCTCCCTCGACGAGCGGGTAGAGATGATCTACAGGGATATCCTGAGGAAAGGATGGGACCTGGAGGCATACAGGGACACCTCCCTCTATGTGGTCAAACTCGACCCGACCGACTTCACGGTCGCGGTCAACCAGATGAAAAACGAGATCCCAAGACTGATCCAGCAACTGAAAGCGACAAGAGTTGTCATTGACCCGATATCCCTCTTCGAGGGTCTCTTCACCGACGAGGCGACACGGCGGCAGGAACTCTTCAGGTTCGTCGAGATGATGCGAGACGAGGAGTGTACCCTCATCCTCACCTCAGAGACGAGCCAGAGCAACCTCTATGCGAGCAAGTACGCCCTTATCGAGTACATGGCCGACACCGTCATACTCCTGCGGTACGTGCGGCCGTCCTCGATCGCCGAGGTCCACCCGGCGGCCGAGGTCGCAAAGATGCGGGGCTCAAACCACTCGCGGGAGATCAAACCGTACGAGATCCAGCGCGACAGGGTGCAGGTGTACTCGGATGCAAATGTGTTTTGAGGGGTCTGGAGAGGGGTACTGTGTGAGGCCGCATGCTGGTGGAGACCTGGAGAAAATCTCCTGTTCGGGTCGATGCCGCTCTCGATTCCATGACGAGCGGCGTGAACCCACTGCCTTCCCCATACACTCCACCGGGGGACTGCTCGAAGACTTCGTCTTCTCTAGTTCACTTCGTTCACACCTCGAAAGCCTAACGGCTTTCTCGTTGCCCCCGGACCCCCGAAACAGGATTGGCCCCGGGAAGCGCGAACAGGATATCGGGGGATGGATATTGCCACCCCCGCCTATCCGGGTGCGGTCGTCTCCCGGTTCAGACACATCAAAAAAAGATATCTACACAGCCATATTTTTCAGACCTGAGCATGAGTCTTTTTATCAGCACGGTAGAGGGTTCTGACCTGTTTTGGGATATGCTCCATGAAAATGATCCGGGAGAACGACTCTCCGGGTTTGCACGAGGCTCTGACTCTCATCGAGCATCCCCTTTCAGAGATGGAAAGTCCGCCTTCTGCCTTCCCGACCCTATCGCAATCCCGGGGGCAACGAGCGCAAGCGAGTTCGAGAACACAGAGAATCAAAGATTCTCTGAGCAGGCAAATGTTCCATTTGCCATGTATGGAAAATCGAAGATTTTTCTGTTCTGGCAAATCTCTGATTTGCCGTTGACCGAAGGTTTTCGCTGACGGGGGCAGCGCTCCCGGGGCGAGCGTGCGGGAAGGCACGCCGAGATTTTCATCCGGTATGTTTGATCCGGGAGATCATGCCAGATTCTCCAGAGCCTGAAGTACCCCCAAAATACTCCTCCCTCTCATTAACAGAAGAACCGGGACGCGTCCCCACAGAAAAAAAAGATCAGACGGTGATCCCCATCAGGTTGAGGACGACGAGGAGGACAACACCGATCACCCCGCCGAGGGCGCAGATGATCACCGTCGCCCACGAGATAGCAAGGTCTGTCCCGCCAATGTAACCCGTCAGGTGGAAGAGGTTGATGAGGTACAGGCAGATGAGGCCAACCACCGCATTGATGATCAGGGTCATCCCTTCCTTCACAAAGTAGTAGAGGAGGGCGGCGACCGCGATCACCACAACGATGGCAATGATGGTTTCCAGCATTTATTTACCAATCAGGTGCTGTTTATTTAACCTTAACGCCGGGAGAATGGCGCTTCCGACGATCCTCTCCTCCCGCCCAATCGCCGCCACGGCACCGAGGAGGTCGAAGACATTGCCTGCGAACATGGCGCTCCGAACCGGTTCGTCGAACTCGCCGTCCTCGATCCAGGTGGCGTTGGAAAGTTCAACAGAGAAGTCGCCGGTGAGGGGGTTGGCCGTGTGCGCCCCGACAATGTCGTTCACGTAGACCGCACGGTCGTCGTCAACGGTGTCGCGCGGGCCGTCGATAACCATCGTGTGGACGCCGATGGCGGGCGCCCCGCCCGGACCGTCCCTGACCGCCGAGCCCGTGCTCTCCTGCCCATAGCGGTAGGCAGTCCGCAGGTCGTAGGCATAATGCGCCAGGACACCGTGGTCGAAGAAGGTGATCTTCCGTGCGGGTACGCCTTCGGCATCGAAACGCGTGCTCCCCAGACCGCGGCGGGAGGGGTCGTCGAAGACCGAGATCTCCTCGCCGATACAGGTCTCGCCGATTTTCCCGGCAAGCCAGGACCGACCGGCATGGACGTTCCTCCCCGATAGAGCGGGTTCGAGGACATAGCCCAGGAACTGGGAGAGGGCGACCGGCGAGAGTACGAGGTCGTAGTCCCCGGTCGCGATCTCACCGGCACCGGCGCCGTGCTCAGCAAAGAAGGCCGCCTGCTCTCCGACCCGGTGGGGGTTGAGGTCCATGAAGGGAGAGGCGTCGAACTCGAACCCGGTCGAGCGCTCATGGATGCACTCAAGGGAACACCCCGTGCTCGTCCTCTCCTGTTCGTAGAGGAGGCCGGAGGTGTTCGCGATCGTCACCTTCCCCCGTGCCAGGGAAGCAGAACCGCCGGTGACTGCGGCGTCGTGCTCCGCGGCGCCTGCAAGCATCTCCCTGCAGATCGACCGCGGCGTCGCCGCGTCCAGACGGAGAGTTGCGTCATTGATCTGCGGGGCGTCCGGGAGGGGAGCAGGGCAGGGAAGTCCACCCCATTCCTGCGGGTGGGCGAGGCGTGCGCTCGCAAGGGCGGCGGCGAGGCACACTTCCCAGTCATTCGGGTTCGCAGTCGAGGAGACACCGATCCGCCCGCCGACAATGACCCTGATACCGATGCCAAAGCCCTTCGAACCCCCGGCATTCTCGATCCGGTCACGCTTCATTTCGGCGGAGATGGACTCGCCTTCAGAGATATAGACCTCCACTTCGTCGGCTTTTGATGCACCGGCACGGAGGATCGCATCAATCAGTTCCATTGCCACCCACCACCGCATCTTCAAGGAGCACATGAGGAGAACCGTCGCTCACCGGGACACTCTGCCCACCTTTACCACAGTACCCCTCGTGCATCTCCCGGTCGTTCCCGAGGAGCGTGATCGCATGGAGGGTACCGAGGATGTCTCCAGAGAGAGAGACGTCCCTGACCATCGTACCGATCTCGCCGTTCTCGATGATGTAGCCATACTCGGCATTGAACTGGAAGACGCCCCGGCCGGGGTCGACCTGGCCGCCGCGGGAACCCTGCAAAAGCACGCCGTTCCGGCACTCGGCGATGATCTCGTCGTATGAAGCATCGCCTTCCTCGATGAAGGTGTTGCTCATCCGCACCAGGGGCGGTTCACCGGGTTCGGCACGGGCATGGCCGGCAAAACCGTTGCCGACCGCAGCAAGGGTCTGCCTGGAGTGCATGTAGGCGTTCACACGGCCGCCCCTGATCAGTTCGGTCCTCCCGACGGCGACTCCCTCCGCATCCACCGGTTCGAAACCGAAGTACGGGAGGGAGGGGTCGTCGACGATGGTGAGGAGGGGACTGCCGATGCTCTCCCCGATCTTTCCGGCAAGCACGGAGTTCCCCTCGCGGATCAGGTCGCCCTCGCTCGCATGGCCGACCGCTTCGTGAGCAAAGACCCCGGCGAGTTCGGGGTCGAGAACAGCCCGCATCCTGCCGCCCTTCGCCGCCTTCGCGTCGAGGAGGGCAAGAGCGGTCTGCGCCGCTTTCTCTCCCATCTCCTGCTTGTGGCGGAGGTTGAGGCCCTGGATCGTGTAACTGCTCTCCCGGCCCATCTGCATCTCCCCGTTCCGCGAGGCGACGGCGACCACGGAAAAACCGCAACGCGGGATAGTGTACGAGTATTCACACCCCGAAGAATCGACAAAGCGTACCTCTTCGATCGATTCGGCATAGCGGGCCCGGGTATTGACGATCCCGGTCAACTTCGCCGCCCCCTCGATCGAGGAGAGAAGTTCCGTCTTTTCCTCAAGAGAGACCCCGGCCGGGTCCTCGCTGGCCTTCGGCACCGGCAGGACGCCACGTTGCGGGGCGTCAGAGAGTTCGACCTCGTCGCCAGTGATCGCGGCAAGTTCGAGGGCCCGTGCAATCAACCGGTCACAGGGTGCGTCAGGGTCGAAGTTCTCCAGGGTGAGGATGCCCCAGCCCTGCGGGCCGAGCACCCTGACAACAGCCTGGTCATAAAAACTGGTGCCCGCCGATTCGACCACGCCATTGTCGATGTCGACGTGTGTGGCCGAGCCGCGGACGTGCCTGATATCATAGTAGCGGACGTTGTCCATGCTTATGCCGCCAGATGGGTGCTGCTGACTGTCGAGGACTCGAGGGCCTTCTTCACCGGTTCAGCAGCGAGTTTCTTGAGTTTGTCGAGGAAGAGTTCGCGGTTCTGCGGGACCAGAGCCGCTTCGAGCACTTCCTCGATGTGCGTAACAGGGATGATCTTGACCATGGAGCGGTAGCGGTCCTCGATGAGCACGTCGTCGAGGTTTGACTTCGGGATGATCACTGTCTTGATCCCGGCCTTCGCCGCCGCCTCGATCTTGTAGGTGACGCCGCCGATGGGCAGGACGTCACCCCGCACCGAGAGAGAACCGGTCATCGCAAGGTCCTGCTTGACAGGAATGCCCTCGATGGCCGAGATGACCGCGGTGGCGACGGAGATGGAAGCCGAGTCGCCCTCGACACCGCCGTACGTCCCGATGAACTGGATGTGGATGTCCATGTTCTTGATGTCCTTGCCAGTGAACTTCTTCAGGATCGCGGAGACGTTCTTGATCGACTCCTGCGCAATCTCTTTCAGGAGACCGGTGGCGATGACCGTGCCTGCCGCCCCCTGCGTCGGGGTCACTTCGGCGACGATCGGGAGGACGGAACCGGAATCAGCGCCCATTACAGCAAGGCCATTCACCCGCCCGACCTGTTTCCCGGTCACAACGGTGAGGTCGTAGTCGCGGCTGCGGTGGATGTACTCGTCGGAGATCTGCTGTTCAATGGAACGGGCCGTGTTCTTCGCCGCAAGCACATGCCTGGCAGAGGTCACCTCCGCGCCCTCCTGCCGGGCGATGTCGCCTGCAACGCGGATCAGACCGCCCATCTCACGGAGCTTCAGGGTGAGGTGGCCCTTCCTGTTGGAGCGGCGCTGTGCCTCCCTGATCACTTCTTCGATGGCACTCCGGTCGAAGTGCGGGATCTTCCCGTCGTTCTTGACCTCCTGGGCGATGAACCTGATGAACTTCTCCCTGTTCTCGGGGGTGTCGGGCATCGTGTCCTGCATGTAGACCTCATAGCCGTAACCGCGGATACGGGACCGCAGGGCCGGGTGCATCCCCTGCATGGCGTCGAGGTTGCCCGCGGCGATCATGATGAACCGGCAGGGCACGGCCTCGGTCCTGACCATGGCACCGCTTGAACGCTCGGACTGGCCAGTGATAGGGAACTCCCCTTCCTGAAGGGCGGTGAGGAGGTTCTGCTGGGAGTGCGGGGTCAGGGTGTTGATCTCGTCGACGAAGAGCACGCCGCCGTTCGCACGGTGGATTGCGCCGGCCTCGACGCGGTCGTGGGCCGGGGTCTCCAGGCCGCCTGACTGGAAGGGGTCGTGGCGGACGTCGCCGAGGAGAGCGCCGGCATGCGAACCGGTGGCGTCGATAAAGGGAGCGGTGCTGTTCGGTTCGCTGGAGACGAGGAGCTTCGGGATCATCGCCTCCTCACGCGGCCGGGAGTACTGGAGGGCCATGAAAATGAAGGCGGCGGCGATGATGCCCATCAGGGCCTGGCCGGCGATGAGGGCGTAGCCGATGATGCCGAAGATCAGGAGCATGACGAGGGTGTTCCTCATCTGCTTCCTCTTCGCCGCCTCAGCCTTGTGGGCGGCGACGATCTGCTTGCCCCGCCCGGCCGCGACCGTCCGGATGATAGGATTATTTGAGTCCTCGACATTCGGGTAGACGAGGATGTCCTTGAGTTCCTCTTTGGGGAGGAGTTCGGCCATCGCCTTCGCAAGCATCGACTTGCCCGTTCCCGGGTTGCCGATCATCATCACGTGTCTGCGCTGCGTGGCCGCTTTCTTGATCACCTCCACCGCTGCGTCCTGACCGATCACCTGGTCGATCAGCCGGGGTGGGACGGTGACCTCGGAGGAGTTTGTGATGGAAGATCCCTGAAGGAGATCCTCGTCCGCTTTCTTCTCAAGGATGTCAGAAACAGTGTCTTGCATGAGCAGTGCAACCTCATTGGGCAATGATACTTATATACTATTTTCATGATAGTTTAAGTAGTTTCAGCTGGGGGAAATACCAGAAATGAAGGTTGTATGCACAGAAAAATCCCAGATACTCGCCGTTCGGATCGCCGATGAACTCGGGGTCCAGGTGGCCGACACCCGCTTTGCCCGCTTCCCTGACGGAGAGTTGTACCTGCAGGTCCTCGACCCCCTGGACGACGAGACCGTGATCGTGGGGAGCGTCACCGATAATGACGCATTTATTCAACTGATGCTCCTCGTCGACGCCTGTGAGATGACGAAAAAAACTCTTGTCATCCCCTATCTCGGGTACGCCAGACAGGACAAAAAGTTCAAGGACGGTGAGCCCATAAGCGCCCGCGTCGCCGCCAGGGCCCTCTCCCACGAGGTCGACAGCGTGATCACCGTCAATATCCACGAGAAGGACATTGCCCGGCACTTCAAAGTCCCGGCCCACGACCTCTCTCTTGCAGCCGAGATCGGGGAGTACCTGAAGGGCAGGGACCTGGACAAGCCCCTGATCCTCGCACCCGACTCCGGGGCCGCGGACTTTGCGGCCGAGATCGCCGCCGTGGGCGGATGGCAGTGCGACTACCTGAAAAAGACCAGGCTTTCCGGCGAAGAGGTCATGATGGAGCCGAAGACCTTCGACGTCGCAGGGCGTGAGGTCGTTATCACCGATGACATCATCTCGACCGGCGGGACTCTCGCCACGGCGACGAAGATGCTCTATGCCCAGGGTGCGGCGGCCGTCCATGCCATCTGCGTCCACGGCGTCTTCACCGGCGGGGCCTATGTCCACCTCAGGAGTGCCGGTGTGAAGAGTGTCGTCTGCTCGGACACGATCGAGCGGGCGTGCTCCGGGGTCTCGGCGGCACGGTGCATCGCGGCAGCACTGCGGAAATGATAGAGATCGATGGGTCCATCGGAGAGGGTGGAGGGCAGGTGGTAAGGAACGCGGTCGCCCTTGCGGCCCTCACCGCCACCCCAATCAGGGTCACGAAGATCAGGGCGAAACGCCCGAAGCCCGGGCTTGCGGCCCAGCACTGCACGGCAGTACAGGCGGTCGCCCTCGCCTGCGGGGCCGAGATGAGGGGGTGCCGGAAGGGGAGCGAAGCCCTGACTTTTGCGCCCGGCGAGGTCAGGGAGACCGAGATCGACCTTGCGATCGGCACGGCCGGGAGCATCCCCCTCGTCCTCCAGGCCTGGTTGCCTGTGGCCCTGAAAGCGGGGGGGACGATCACCCTCACCGGCGGGACCGAGGTCTCGAAGAGTCCGACTATCGACTATTTTTCCGAGGTGCTCGTGCCTCTCCTCCGTGCCCACGGGGCAAAGATCGAGGTGGAGGTCCTGGGGAGGGGATACTTCCCTGTCGGCGGGGGACGGGTGCGGGTGACAGTGCGGCCATCGACCATCGCCCCTCTCGCCATCGCGGGGGTGCCTCCCCGTGCCGGGATCGTCTCCTGCTCGCAGAACCTCCCTGACCACGTGGCCGAGAGGCAGGCACAGGCGGCGTCCGCTATTCTCCCGGGTTTTCCTGTACGGATCGAGCGGACGCCCGGACCGGGCACAGGCACGTCGGTGACGGTCTTTGAAGGGGCGAAGGGGGGTGTTGCCATCGGAAAGCGGGGTCTCCCCGCGGAGAAGGTCGGCTGGATGGCGGGGGACGAACTCCTCGCCGCCCGGTCTGTCGCCTGCGACGTCGACGTCCACCTTGCCGATCAACTCCTCGTCTACCTTGCACGGGCCGGGGGGTCGTACTCTGCGCCAGAAATATCGAGCCATGCGGCGACGACCTGCCGCCTTCTCTCCCTCTTTGGATACGAGATCGCCGTGTCAGGCGCAAAACCGGCGGTGTTCTCGGCATGAAGGCTGTCCTCGATGCCACGGCATTCTTCGTGGACCGTCCCTATACCGGGGAACTGTACACGACGCCTGAAGTCGTCGCCGAACTGGTGGATCTCAGGGCAAAGTGCCGGTACGAGGCTCTCCTCGCAGAGGGGCTTGCCATTGCCAGCCCGTCCCCGGAGAATGCCCACGCCGCACGGGAGGCGGCAGGAAAGAGCCGTGACATCGGTGTCCTGTCGCCGACCGACCTCTCAGTCCTTGCTCTCGCCCGCGAACTCGGGGCCACGGTGTACACCGACGACTTCGCCCTCCAGAACGCGGCAATGCGCCTCGGTGTTGCCACAGAACCTATCCAGCAGAGGCGTGCGGCGAAAGTCGCATGGAAGTACCGCTGCACCGGGTGCGGGCGGTACTTCGGGCACGAGGGGGAGTGCCCGGTCTGCGGTTCGGTGATCCGGAGAAAGAGGCGATAGGTCTTCCGGGGGCAGCGTCCCACAAACGCTTAAATATCCACCGGAAGACCACTCATCTATGAGTTCCCTCGACGAACTGATCAACAAAGCGCAGCTCCTCCTATCAGACGGCCACAGCCCGGAGCAGATCGCAGACGAACTCTCCCTCTCGATGGAGACGGTGACCTGGCTCCTGACCCAGCAGCGGAGTGCCGAGGCGCCGAAGGACGTGCACATCGACTGGACGGCGATGAGCAGCGACGCCGGGATGCTTGACCTTCTCGGGGAGATGCTGATCAGGCGGCACGAGGGCGCCGCCACGGGTGGGCAGTTCTTCCCCGGACCTGATGCCGCCGCATACGATACCGTCGTCGGCATCTCCCTCTCCGGAGTCCCGATGGCGACGATCATCGCCAGCCATATGGAGAAGAGGCTTGCGATCTACCACCCGGCAAAGCACAGTCCTGCAGAGAAGAAGGTCGGTTCGATCTCCGGGAACTTCGCCTCGATCGCCGGGCACGCATGTGTCATTGTCGACGACGTGATCACGACGGGTCGGACCCTCCACGAGGTCGTGGACTACCTGCGGGCCCACGGGGCGCGGCCTGTCGCGATCTGGGTGATCTTCGACAAGAGGGACATGCGGGCCGTCGAGGGAGTCCCTGTTCTCCCGCTCTGCACGGTCTCGCGTATCGACTGAGGTCCCCCTTTTTTTTATCCGAGGTCGGTCACCGGCGTGATCTTTGGGGGCACGGTTCGCGTGACCTTCACGACCGGGCCCCGCGGCGGGGCGACGGTGAGGGTGAATGTCTCCCCCGGCGCGAGGGTGCGGGACGGCTGGACCCTGATTATGAACTCCTCGCCCGTTTCGAGGAGGTTGTCATCGTCGGCGGCGCCGATGGGAAGGGCATTCAGTCTCCCGGTGATCGCCCAGTGTGGCGGGACGGGTTCGGTCCCGCATGTCTCCGATCCGTCCGGTGTGCTGAAGAGAACGGTCGCCCTGTCCATGTCAACGGCCCCGACAGAACCGGGGAAGAGTCTGAGGGAGATGGAGACGGAACCGATCCTGCCGGGGTCGGCCGGGTCGCTGTACCCCTGCAGGGGAGGATCGACAAGGAGGACCATCGGAGAACTGGCAAGGGCATCAGGAACAATACCAACAGGGTTTTCCGTGCCCGGGCCTGTGTATAGGTTGAAAGCGATGCCGGCCCCGCCAAGAATGACCAGAAGAAGTATGGCCTGCTCCAGTCTGGCGAGGGCAGGACTGTGATCCATGCGCAGATCTCGGTGCCGATCCATAAAGAGTCTCCGCGGGCGGGACCACTGCGCCAGATAGTATTTCTGTCAGAGACTGAAGCACGGATCCTGTTCCCTCATCAGGCGGGAGGGGGGGCACCGCACCACATATATAGAAGTTCTAATCCATATTAATGAGACATTGGAGGATTCTATCATGCTTGCCGGACAGCCAGTTGTCATATTAAGAGATAATATCGAGCGTACCAAGGGGCACGAAGCGCAGCAGTCCAACATTCTTGCGGCAAAGGCGATTTCCGCCGCGGTAAGGACGACGCTCGGCCCCCGCGGTATGGACAAGATGCTCGTCTCCGGGAGCGGGGACGTGACGATCACAAATGATGGGGCGACGATCCTGCGTGAACTCTCGGTCCAGCACCCCGGTGCCAAGATGATGGTCGAGGTCGCCGAGACGCAGGACGACGAGGTCGGCGACGGCACCACCACCGCCTGCATTCTCGGCGGCGCCTTCATGGAGCAGGCCGGCACGATGCTCACAAAGGATATCCACCCGACGATCATTGCCATCGGCTACAGGAAGGGCATGGAGAAGGCACTGGAGATCCTCAATGACCTTATCATCACGGTCACGCCCGAGGACCGCGAGGTCCTCCTGCAGATCGCATCCACCTCGATGACCGGGAAGTCGATCGAGTCGGTGAAGGATAGGGTTGCCGGGATCATCGTCGACGCCGTCCAGGCCGTTGCCGAAACGAAGAACGGGAAGACGGTCATCGACGAGGACGATGTGGCCGTCACGAAGGAGGTCGGCGACTCGATGGACGACGCCGAACTTGTCAAGGGTGTCGTGATCAACAAGAAGCGGGTTGCCGACGGGATGCCCCGCCGGGTCGAGAACGCAAAAGTCGCCCTCCTTGCCCAGCCCCTGGAGATCACGAAGACTCAGGTGAAGTCGAAGATCAAGATCTCCGGCAGCGAGCAACTCACTGCCTTCGGTGACCAGGAGCGCGAGAGCCTGAAGAAGCTCGCCGACGGCATCCGCAATGCCGGGGTCAATGTTGTCCTCTGCCAGAAGGGGATCGCCGACGCTGTCCAGTATTACCTGATGAAGTATGGCATCTTCGCAGTCGAGGACGTCGCGGAGAAGGACATGAAGTTCGCGGCAAAGGCGCTCAACGCCGTGATCGTGAACAAGGTCCAGGAGATCTCGCCTGAGGTCATCGGTTCTGCCGGGTATGTCGAGCAGTTCGAGGACGCTGACCTGGTGAAGATCGCCGAGTGCCCGAACCCGAAGGCGGTCACCATCCTGCTGCGGGGCTCGACCCAGCACCTCATCGACGAACTCGAGCGTGCGGTCGAGGACGCCCGCCGGGTGGTGCAGGACGCCCTTGAGGACGGGACCTTCGTCGTCGGCGGCGGTTCTGTCGAGACCGAAATGATGCTGCGGATCCGTGACTACGCCGCAAGTGTCGGCGGCAGGACTCAGATCGCCCTCGAAGCTTATGCAGCGGCATTCGAGGAGATCCCGAAGACTCTCGCCGAGAACTCCGGCTTCGACCCGATCGACAAGGTCGTCGACCTCAAGAAGGCCCATGCCGCCGGCAAGAAGTACGCAGGCCTCAATGTCTACACCGGCGAGATCGTGGACATGAAGGCTGAGAGGGTCTTCGAGCCGGCACGGGTGAAGAAGCAGGCGATCATGTCAGCAACCGAGATGGCGGCGATGCTCGTCCGCGTCGATGACATGTTCGTCACGGTCAAGAAGAGCGCACCGTCGGGCCCTGTTGCCTGAAGTGGTGAAAAGCCGGGATATCCCGGCACCCTTTTTTTTATCCAGTCCGAAGGTGACTGTATACCCCGGCCAGGAGGGGAGCGATTGTCTGGCGTCTCTCCGCTGACAGAGGGGGCGGCATGTCCCTGCCAATCGCAAAGGTTTATGAACGCAGCCGACAGATAATAATAGCCGGACGGGCCGGGGTAGTCTAGTCCGGGAAGGCGGTAGCCTCGAAAGCTACTGGTGTTCGACACCTCGGGAGTTCAAATCTCCCCCCCGGCGTTTTCATCCCTTTTGCATGACATGAACGGGAGAGCGGGGGCCCTCGGGAAAGGTTCATTTCCGGTGCCGGCAATTTTTGTGTATCATGCCAGGCGCGGCGGGAGGTTCATTTTTCATGGCGCCGGGGTACGGGCGGGGCCGGGGCACAGACCGGAAGGAATAATCCTTCCGGGGATGATAAGGAGAAGAGTGTTCCCCACACGCGTGGGGATGAACCGACGGCGGTCTGGAGATGGTCCGGAGGGAGGGCGTGTTCCCCACACGCGTGGGGATGAACCGACACTCCTCCACTTTTTCGACTGCACGTCCTGGTGTTCCCCACACGCGTGGGGATGAACCGCCCTCCGGCGGGCTGCTGCTCGACTCGACGCGGTGTTCCCCACACGCGTGGGGATGAACCGGTCTGACGTCGGGGACTCTCGCGTTTCCGCCGGTGTTCCCCACACGCGTGGGGATGAACCGCCCGCCTTCATCCCGCCGCCCGTTTCGCAAATGTGTTCCCCACACGCGTGGGGATGAACCGGCGGACTTCGACGCCTTGGTGGACCGCATCGAGTGTTCCCCACACGCGTGGGGATGAACCTGGTGCAGTTTCCGAGGGCGGGCGAGAGTTTCAGTGTTCCCCACACGCGTGGGGATGAACCGAAATCGGGGCGCACATCCACCACGCTCTCTGTGTGTTCCCCACACGCGTGGGGATGAACCGTCCCCGTCGAAAACGCTGGCAGAGGTGCCGGAGTGTTCCCCACACGCGTGGGGATGAACCGCGATTTCGTGCGAACCAGATGCCGGAGGCTCGGTGTTCCCCACACGCGTGGGGATGAACCGTAACACTAAACACTCGGTGCGCCATCCTCGGCGTGTTCCCCACACGCGTGGGGATGAACCGGCGCTGGATCTCGGCACCCTCAACGCGACCCAGTGTTCCCCACACGCGTGGGGATGAACCGGGCCGTCTCATCCCACCAGAAGGCGGTGTCAGAGTGTTCCCCACACGCGTGGGGATGAACCGAGCACGACGTCGCCGGCCGCGAGCACTTTGTGGTGTTCCCCACACGCGTGGGGATGAACCTGTCCTGCAGTTTCCGGCACAGGAGGTCGAGGTGTGTTCCCCACACGCGTGGGGATGAACCGCCCCCGGACGGCGATATCGGCGAGTCCAGAGGGTGTTCCCCACACGCGTGGGGATGAACCGCGGAGAGGGTGACGCCGCCCTTGACACTGACCGTGTTCCCCACACGCGTGGGGATGAACCGAGATCGTCCCTGCGCTCGAAATACCGGAACCTGTGTTCCCCACACGCGTGGGGATGAACCGGCGCAGGACGACCTCCGTGCGGCCGCCCCCCTGTGTTCCCCACACGCGTGGGGATGAACCGTACTTCAAGGGCGCTGACGCGGTGGGCACGTTGTGTTCCCCACACGCGTGGGGATGAACCGAGACCGGGGCCCGGATCTCAGAGGTCGCCCGTGTGTTCCCCACACGCGTGGGGATGAACCGGCGGATCTCGGCGAAGGCCTCGGGGGCGTAGAGTGTTCCCCACACGCGTGGGGATGAACCGAAATACATCGACGTCGCCGGGTCATACCCTTCGTGTTCCCCACACGCGTGGGGATGAACCGCAGCGGCCCCGGGAACACGATCCCGCCCGGCAGTGTTCCCCACACGCGTGGGGATGAACCTGGAGTTGCAGTCATTTTTTACACCTCAGCACAGTGTTCCCCACACGCGTGGGGATGAACCGCTACATTCCCAGACGAGCTAAATGCGGCGTCTGTGTTCCCCACACGCGTGGGGATGAACCGCCTCGCCAATGCATGTTCTGCCTGGCTGTCAAGTGTTCCCCACACGCGTGGGGATGAACCGAAACCAGATTATTATAAATATGTCACATCCCGCGTGTTCCCCACACGCGTGGGGATGAACCGATATGCCGTTTATAGTAGAACCTGCATTGGATGTGTTCCCCACACGCGTGGGGATGAACCGATGACGTCCATCGCAGCCTCGGAGATCCGATAGTGTTCCCCACACGCGTGGGGATGAACCGGTTAATGATGTGTGGGAATGGGATACTGCTCCGTGTTCCCCACACGCGTGGGGATGAACCGAGATTCAACTGTCCAGCCCTCCAGAGACCTAGGTGTTCCCCACACGCGTGGGGATGAACCGATCCGGTCCGAACTGAATTGAATTTCCCCGCCGTGTTCCCCACACGCGTGGGGATGAACCGACGACAGTGAACTCGTAGTCCATGCCGTCCCGGTGTTCCCCACACGCGTGGGGATGAACCGCATACCGGATCTGGGGCGGGGAAACCGAGCCAGTGTTCCCCACACGCGTGGGGATGAACCGATTATGGGCGCCGTTTTAGGCGTCGGTATTATGTGTTCCCCACACGCGTGGGGATGAACCGCGGTTTCTGCTACCGTTCCGGCCGCGTGGGGAGTGTTCCCCACACGCGTGGGGATGAACCGCCTCCCCTGGTAGGGTCGGAGCCGTCGTTCGTGTGTTCCCCACACGCGTGGGGATGAACCGAATTTTATTCAATCATTGATGCGTTTGCACGAGTGTTCCCCACACGCGTGGGGATGAACCGACGATCCCGGTTGATCAGATAAATTATAGATAGTGTTCCCCACACGCGTGGGGATGAACCGCGATCTCACAGGCGTTCACGCCGCAGGAGATCGTGTTCCCCACACGCGTGGGGATGAACCAACTCAGAGAGGAGGTCCACGATGAGCGCGTCCGTGTTCCCCACACGCGTGGGGATGAACCGGTCATTTCCGTCATTTTTTCTCTCCCGTCTTCGTGTTCCCCACACGCGTGGGGATGAACCGTAAACTGTAGTCTCGGAACAATATCATTTGATGTGTTCCCCACACGCGTGGGGATGAACCGTATCAACTCATCACCGGGCGGATGTTGGGGGAGTGTTCCCCACACGCGTGGGGATGAACCGTCATAGAATACGGCAAGGAGTTCGGTGGGTGGGTGTTCCCCACACGCGTGGGGATGAACCGTCTGGGAACCCGACACTCTGGCAGACCAAGCCGTGTTCCCCACACGCGTGGGGATGGTCCAACACCATATCAAAAAATAGACATCACTCACTCACACAGAGTTTTCCCGAAGTGAAAAGCGAGCAACATTCGAAAGAGGATTACTTTCACCCCCTGCTAGCCCCATTTATATATTAAAACGCCCATTCAGAGATCAA
>NZ_CALFSA010000014.1 GCF_937919355.1 uncultured Methanofollis sp.
TAGCAGGCCGGTTCTTCACCGTCACCGGGAACCACATCGAGGGGACACCCGCAGAGGTACAGACCGCCCGGCCCGGCAGCATCGAGGCCCTGTATGCGAAGGTCGCAGGGCCGGAGGAGGAGCAGGCCGTCATCCCCCCGAAGAAGGCCCCGGCCCCCTCGCCCACAGCGACGGCAGAGGGCCGCACCGACGGCGAGGTGATCGACCTCTGCACCGCAGGCAAGAACGGCGACAAGTTCACCCGTCTGTGGGAGGGTGACACCTCAGATCACGGAGGCGATGAGAGCGCCGCAGATCAGGCCCTCTGCAACTACCTCGCGTACTACACCGACCGAAACCCCACACAGATGGACAGGCTCTTCAGGCGGTCCGGTCTGATGCGGGAGAAATGGGACGAATACAGGGGACCGGAGACGTACGGACAGATCACCATCTCCACGGCGATGCGTGGGACCACCCGCACCTACTCCGAGGACAGCGCAAAGGCGAAGAAGAAGGCCGGGAAAAAGGCGAAGGAAGAGGAGGAGCCGCCGAAGAAGTTGAAGTCGCACGTGATCACCGACAGCGGGATCTATCTGGACGTGGTCACCGCCGATCAGCGTTTCCTCTTCGCAGGCGTGGACGAGGACGGCACCCTCTCTTTCCACGAGACGATGATGGACAAGAACGGCGAGACGGTGCACCCCCGACCCCTGGACCGACACCCCGACACCGGCGATCTGGTAGAGATCGTGGGACTCCCCCGGAAGGAGGAGATGGAGGCCGCCGCCCTCATCTCCCCGGTCGGCCTCTACGATATGATCGTCCGCCATCTCTACAAGTACACCGACGTGAAAGATGATGAATATCAACTGTTTGTCTATTATATCCTGTTCTCGTGGGTATATCAGAAGTGCAGCACTTCCCCTTACCTGAGGTTGATCTCCGACAGCGGCAAGGGGAAGAGCAGGATCGCCCGCACGGTATCCGACCTCTGTTTCTATCCGGTCACCGCCGGAGGAGCGAGCAGCCAGAGCGGGATCATGCGTACCAACGAGAAGTGGAAGGGGGTCCTCAGGATCGATGAATCGGACCTTTCCGGCGGGTACCAGAATCCCATGATCAAGTTCCTGAATCTGGGTTTCGAGCGTGGGCAATACTACATCATTAGTGACAAGAACGACCCGAAGAGACAGGAGTTCTTTGATCCTTTCGGTCCGAAGGTGATCGCCATGCGGCAGCCCTTCGGCGACGTGGCCACAGAGGGGCGGTGCTTGTCGGTCACCCCGCACGAGACGCAGCGCAAAGACATCCCCGTGGATCTGGACCGCACCTACGAGGAGGAGATGCAGAAAATCCGTGCCCACATCGCCGTCTTTGTTCTCCACCACTGGAACGAGATCGACGGTGAGAGGCTGATGGACTGCACTGACATCGACGTGGAACCCCGGCTCAAGCAGATGTTGCGCCCACTCTCCATCGTGCTCCAGGTCTTCCCCGATGGCGAAGACCGTTTCCGGGGATACATGAAGACCCGGCAGGCCGAACTGAAGAAGCAGCGTTCCCTTTCGTGGGAAGGCAGCCTCTTCAACCTCGCCCTCTCCCTCGCCACAGGGGATACCACGATGATGGATGATCCGAAGTATGCACAGTTCTACGATCTCGCCGACCGTCTCCAGGCGGTCACGCCCTCCATGCTCGCCGACTCCGTCAGGGCTTCTGCAAAGTCGGTGACCTCCGCCCTCACTGGGATCGGGATGGACGTGGAGCGGAGGAGGATCGAGACCTACCCGGCCGTCCCCTCGAATGGAATCAGTGTCCGGGTAAAGAGCGGTGACAAGCAGGTGAAAACCTACACCGTCCCCGGCCCACAGGAGTGGAGGGAGATCACCCG
>NZ_CALFSA010000015.1 GCF_937919355.1 uncultured Methanofollis sp.
GCGGGGTGGTGGCGACGGTCTCATTCACGGTCATGTTCGTCGTCAGGGTCGGCGTCTCGTTGACTGTCATGGTGACGGTCGGGAGGGTCGTCTCCGTCGGCGTTGGTGTCGGCGTCCCTCCCCCCTGCCCGCCCGTACACCCGGCGGAGAGGACGAAAGCGGCGACAAAGAGGATCAGGGCCAGAAGACCATATCTGCCATGCATGATGGCGGGAGGGCAACTGTACTCTATATACCTTTCCCCGGCAGGCGTCTGCCTCTTCAATGCCCGCTCCCACTCTCTAAGCATGCAGGAATGTGCGGCGGTGAAGTACGAGGTGAAGAAGTCGCGGTTCTATGCCCACCTCTACGAGATCGACGACCCTTCAGACCTCGACGGTATCCTTGCGGTCCACAGGAAGGAATACCGGAACGCCGCCCACCACTGCGTGGCCGTCAGGTTCCTGGACGGTGCTGTCCCTGTCGAGTCCTTCAAGAACGACCGGGAGGTGGGGCACCCGGGCAAGGCCCTTCTCGAAGTCCTGAGAAAGTACTCCCTCGACCGCCACGTCCTGGTCGTCTCCCGGGTCTTCGGCGGGATCAAACTCGGCCCCGGCGGCGTCACCCGTGCCTTCAGGGACGCGGGGGAGGGGGCGGCGGTGCGGTATGCCGGGGGGTGACGCCGCCCTGCCTGTTCCACCGCTCTTTTCTCCGCGGCCGCCGATCTCGATCTGTGAGATCGTTCGTGCCTGCATGGCTCTCAGGCATCCTGAAACAAAATGATGTGACCCCCGCCACCGGAGGGAGCGACCTCTCCCTGATGTGGGAGGAGGTGCTTGCGCCTGCGGGGCGGGAGAGGGGCAGGGCCGCGATCACCCCCGGCGAGATCGAGGCGACCTGCGCCTCGCTCGGCGCCGCCCTGACAAAGGCGGACCTGCTCTCGACGGTCGCCGGAGCGCTCGCCCTCTACTCAATCACCGACATCGAGGCTATGGTGCGGAACTTCGAGAGGAAGACGGAGGCGCTCGACCCTGCCTACCG
>NZ_CALFSA010000016.1 GCF_937919355.1 uncultured Methanofollis sp.
TGCGCCTCCGGCCGGATCCTCGGGAACTTCCTGGAGGGCGTGGTCGAGGAGAGCACCTGACCCCGGCCAGACCCATGCGCTCCCTGTCCATGCAGGGAGATATAATCACTGCATTTTTCGGGCAAAACCTGATTTTGCCTAAAAATATATGAAATTCTCCACTTTACGCTATAATTTAATGACATCGGTAATCACTGACCCCCTCCACCAGAAACTCCTCCTCGGGGCGGTCGCTCTCGGGACAGTTATGGACGGACTCGACGGTTCGATCGTGAACGTCGCCCTCCCCACAATCGCCGCAGACTTCAATACCGATGTAGGGACGATCGCGTGGGTCATCATCACCTATCTTCTCATGATGGCAGGTCTCCTCGTCGTCTTCGGGAAGATAGCAGACCGCGGTCTCATGAAAAAGATCTTCATCGGTGGATTGGTCGTATTCACCCTTGCATCCGCCGCCTGCGGCGTTTCCCCCGCCCTCAACGCCCTCTTTGCCTCGCGGATCGTCCAGGGGATAGGCGCCGCCATGATCGCCGCCGTTGCGCCGCTCCTCTGTGTCAGGTGCCTCCCACCGCGGATGCTCGGCATCGCTCTTGGCGTCCTCACCGCCACGAACTCGATCGGCTTTGCCGCAGGGCCTGCTATCGGAGGGATTCTCACCCACTACCTCTCCTGGCACTGGATCTTCCTGATCAACATCCCGATCGGGATCATCGGCATCCTCTTCGCCTGCAGGGTCATCCCGGCAGACCGTCCTGGAGAGAACAGGACGCAGTTCGACTTCGCCGGAGCCACGCTGCTCTTCGGGACGATGGTCTCCGGCATCTTCGCGCTGGAGGAAGTCGCGGCCCTCGGCATAAACGACCCGCTGATCCTCGCCTCCGCAGCACTCTGCGTCCTCTTTGCGTCGCTCTTCATCCTCAGGGAACTGAAGACGCCAGCGCCCCTCATCAACATCCGCGTCTTCGGCAGGTGGCAGTTCTCATCCGTCCTGACCGCGTTTCTGCTTATCAATGTCGTATATATGGGGGTGCTGTACCTCCTGCCCTTCTATCTCTCCGCAGAAATGGAGTTCAGCATGGCGACGAGCGGCATGTACCTCCTGATCCCCCCGTTCATCACCGCCCTCCTCGGCATCCCCTTCGGCAGGTTGTCTGACAGGTACGGTCGCAGGTGGTTTGTTGTCGCCGCGTGCCTGCTGATTATTGTTTTTAACTGTATATTCAGCACATTTGTCCCGGAAGCAGGGGTTGTCCCTCTGCTCATCGCCCTTGTCCTGATGGGCGCCGCCTTCGGGATTGTCGGCGGGCCTGCTTCGAGCAGGATCATTGAAAACGCTCCCGACGGCGAGGAGGGGACCGGGTCCTCGCTCATGATCACCACCATCTACCTTGGCAGCGTCCTCGGGACTGCCCTGTATGCGACGCTCTTCACCTTCGCAACCGCCGCCGGCGGTTCTGTGGCGTTCACCGACCTTGACTCCGCAACCTTCCTTTCCGGGTTCCATCTCACGATCTGTATCGGGATCATCCTCTCGGTACTCTCGCTGGTGCTCTCCGCAGTCGTCAGAGACGAGAGCAGGCATACGGCGTGAACTCTTGCCTGCCATCGGGATAAGCGGAGGTATGGAAATTCCGCCTCAGGATCTCGTGTTCGCCCTTTCCCGACTCCCCGGTACAGGATAGGCAGGGGGAGAGTAGTCCTCTCCTCAGGTCCCCTGTTCTGTCTTCCCTGCTCCTATCCTGATTCGGGGGTCTGGGGGCAACGAGAAGACGAAGTCTTCGAGCAGTCCCCCAGTCTAGATTATGGGGAAGGCGTTGGATCGGCGCTCTCCATCGGGGGCCCCCGGACCCCCTATATTAGGATAGAGGAGGATTACTTTCTCCCTCCTCTGGAGAGACTCTGGAAGTAAGAATGGAAGTGGAAATCCCTCTTTTCATCTGGAGGCGAGATTAAATCGGGAATGAGATCTCCCCATGTTCTTTTCTCCAAAAAAAGATACTTTCACCAGAGACTCATTGGTCGGACGTCTCCCTAACTCCTCTCAGTTTCTCCCTCGCAGTATCCCTGTCAATGCCGTCTCCTTCCACAGGAATGACGTGAGGAAGGCGGCGAACTCCTCGTCCCAGCACGCCGTCCCTTCGAGCACCTGCCACTCGTCGTCCATCGCCTTCTTGACGTGCTTGCCGAGACCCACGCCGAGCACCTCGGGCGACCGCAGGAGGTCGGCGGCCCGCGTGTACTTCCGGGCGATCTCGACGACATAACGACCGTCTTCGATGTACGGCCCGGCAAACCTCTCCTCTTCACGCCACTTTGCGGCGAACTTCGCCGCGTTCTCGCGGCTCCAGACAGGCGGGCCGAAGTGCCGCACGACCCCCGGCATCTCGTCGCAGAAGAGTTCGAAGACGAGGATGCACCTCTTCTCCCCCATCGCCTCCTCGGCCCTGTTCACCACAAAGCCCGAGCGTTCGAGGAGGGCGCGGATACCGTCCAGGCTCCGGCGGAGTTGCGGGACGACGACGTCCGGGATGAAGGGCGGCGTCGCGAAGGAGACCGCACAGATCTTCGTCCCCCGCCGTGCGAGTTCCGCGGCAAAGCCCTCCCTGTCGAGCGCCTTGCGGTGGGGCGGGAAGAAGAACGACTCCGCCGGCCTCTCCAGGTACCCCCGGCAGAGTTCGACGAAAGAGAACATCTGGGAGATCGAGACAGACGCCGCCACATTCCTCTTCGGGTCCACCGGGTCGACGACGATCATCGGTTCCGTGAACTCGCGCAGGGCGTGGTGCTCGATATCGATGAAGAGGCCCGGTTTCCACCGCGCCGCCGCCGTCACAAGGGGCGTGAAACCGCCGAAGTGCAGGACAAGAAGTTCGCAGAGATAACCCGCGAAGCCCTCTGTCATCTGGTCAGAGCCATAGACCCCGCCCGCCTTTGCGAACTGTTTCAGCAGGAGGACGTCGTCGACGAACGGCCTGATCCTCTCCCTGATATACCGGGTGTGGAAGGGCGTCCTGTCCACCGCGCTCCTGATCTCGGCCCCGCTCGCCACCTTATAACAGGGGACCAGGTCGACGTCGAGGCCACGGATTGTTGCGTTGATGTACGGGTGCTCGGCGTACTTCTCCCGCCAGCTCTCACCGAACTTTTTTGCGACGTCCCGTGCCAGCGCAAGCCCCTCCTCCTCCAGGTATTCCCGCGGTAGCGCCGGGTCGTGGAGCATGAAGATGTCGAGGTCGCGGTCGCCCCGCACCCAGGTGCCCCGCGCCACCGACCCGACGAGCATAGCCTCAGCCCTCCCCGAGCGGTTGACTGCGTCGATGATCTCCTCCGCGACGCCGAGGATCTCCTCCTCCTCTCCCGGCCCTGGCCTGATCCGGGAGAGCACCCTCTCCTCGATCTCACTCCTCACCGAGAGGCACCTCCAGCAGTGTCTCGTAGACCGGGCCTTTCGGAGTCAGGGTCGATTTTTTCAGGGTGATACGGTCGATCGTACAGGTGCCCGTCCCTTTTTCGGCAAGGTCCCGGACCACCTCAAGCAGGGACGGGTCGAACTCCTTTACCCGCGCCAGGGTGACGTGCGGCGTGAAGGCTCTCTTCTCCCGCGGGAAACCGAGAGGCCCGAGGGCCTTCTCGACCCTGTCGGCAAGACGCACGGTCTCTCCCCCGTCGTCCACCGCGCACCAGACGACCCGCGGCCGCCTGGGGTTGTTCCCGCCGACGCCACCGACTGTCAGGGCATATGCTCTCCCCTTCACCCTGCGCAGGGCGTCCTTCACGGCTCCGATCCGCTCCTCCTCCACCTCGCCGAGGAACTTGAGCGTGATGTGCGCCAGCGCCGGGTCCACCAGGCTCAACCTGGCCGTGCTCATGCGGAGCCGGTCCTGCGCGGCGCGCAGGCCCTCCCTGACCTCGTCGGAGAGTTCGATCGCGACAAAAGCCCGCACCATAGTATCTCCACTATATCGCAACCATGCTACAAAGCACCATCGCACAAATCATAACCTTGATTCCCTCTGACAGTGAAGGTCTTTCCATCCTGTGGGATCAATCCATATGGGATCGTCCCGATACTATACGGGCTGAACCGATCGCCTGAACCAGGATCGTGGGAGTAGTGTTTTCATGGCTGATTATCCACAACTCATCGTATATACTCTTGAATGCTGTCCGCACTGCGAACTCCTGAAGGACTATCTCACGGCACGGGGCTATCCCTTTGTCGAGGAGGACATGTCCTCGGCCGAGTCCCTCACCGAACTCCGGGTGAACGGTGTCTTTGTGAGCGAAGCGCCTGTCCTGCAGCGCGGCGAAGACGATTTTTACACCTCTTCAGACCTCTTCGAGAAGGGTCTGCTGCGTGAGGACGTCGTCGACCGGATTGCCTCGGGTGAGTGACGGTGGAGACACAGAAGAGGCAGGGCCCCGGCACGTCCGGAAAGGGCAACCCCGGATCTTCGCCGTCCCGCCAGGCAACCCTTGACGGCGTCTTCCTCCCCCCTCTCCCCAAGGTCAGGTCGTCTGAGGGCCACATATTCGAGTGGGACAGGTCGAAGATCATCGCCCAGATCGAGAAGGAGACGAAACTTGTCGAGAACTTCTACGGCTATGCCGGGGCGACGCCCGAGCAGGCTGCGGAGATCGCAAAGGAGGTCGAGGAGAGGATCAGGAAACTGGGCCTCCGCTCCCTCTCCGGCCCCCTGATCCGCGAGATCGTGAATATGACCTTCCTGGAGAAGGGGATGGTCCAGTACAGGAACGTCTGCACCCGCGTCGGCACCCCGGTCTTCGACGCCCACCTCATCGACGTCGGCCGCGGTTTCGAGGCCCACGACAACGCCAACCTCCAGGAGAATGCCGAGACCTCGCACAAGAAGAAGGCCGACAAGATCTCGAAGGAGCAGTACCTCCTCCAGCTCCCCCCGGAACTCGCCGACCGCCACCTGGCGGGCGACCTCCATATCCACGACCTCGAATACTTTGGATCGCGGCCGTTTTGTCAAGATTGGGACCTCCGGTACTTCTTCTACTACGGGCTGATGCCCGACGGCAACGGCACGAAGGCATCGGTCGCCGGTCCGGCGAAACGCGCCGAGGTCGCCGTCCTCCACGCGGTCAAGGCCCTCGGGAGTGCGCAGACGAACTTTGCCGGTGGCCAGGGCTACTACAACTTCCTCACCTTCATGTCCCCGTACTTCGAGGGCATGGAGTACGACGAGATGAAGCAGTTGATGCAGATGTTCGTCTACGAGATGACCCAGATGATGGTCGCCCGCGGCGGACAACTCGTCTTCTCCTCGGTACAGCTCTCGCCGGGCGTCCCGACCCTCTGGCGGGACAAGCCCTGCGTGTACAAGGGGAAGGTCTGGGACGGCACCCAGGCCCCTCTCCGGACCTACGGCGAGTTCGAGCGCGAGGTCCGCCTCCTCTTCAAGGCCCTGATAGAGGTGATGCTCGAGGGCGACTACTGGGGCAAACCCTTCTCCTTCCCGAAGCCCGAGATCTCCATCGAGCCCGACTTCATGGAGGAGGACAAGGAGTTCAACAGGCAACACCCCGACCTGCCGACGTACCGCGACCTCTACCTGCTCACCTTTGAACTCGCCTCCAAGTTCGGGACGCCCTACTACGACAACCAGTTGCCGCCGTACCGCGGGGCCGGGAAGGGGATCTCGTGCTACCAGTGCCTCCCTGGCGACGAACTCGTCCCGGTCGTCGACACAGAGGGCCGGATGCGGGTGCGTCGTCTCGACGACCTCTTCGCTCTTGCGCGGAAGAACGGCAGGCAGGTCGACCACACGGGCACCGAGTTTGCACCCCTCCCCTGGAAGGCGCCCTCGGTGGACTTCACCACCCTTGAGGCCTCGCCCCGCGAGTTCCTGGGTGTGATGAGGAAGAGGTACACGGGGAAGGTCCTCTCCATCGTCCTCGAATCAGGTCGGCGTCTGCGGGTGACCCCCGACCACCCGGTCTATCTCCTGAAGGACGGTCGGTATATCAGGGGAAGGGCAGGCGACCTTGCCGCCGGCGACCATCTCCCTGTGCTGACCACTCTCCCCGGTGACATTCCCGATGTCGCCACGGTCGACCTTGCCTCCCTCTTTGCCGGTACAGAAGGCGTTGTGGTGAAGGACGGATCGGTCAGGATCGCCCATGCAAAGCGTCCCATTCTCCCCCAGCTCCTGCCGGTGACCCCGGCCCTCGCCCGGTTCCTGGGCTATTACCTTGCCAGAGGGCGCAGCGACCATACAGACAGGCGTTATATTGTCAGGTTATCCTTCGAGAGGAAGGAGGAATCCCGGATCGCAGACGCTGTCTCCTCTATCAGGGAGATCGGCTTTGAGCCGCGGCTCTCAGACGGAGAGACCATAACAGACGTCGTCGTCAGCAGCAAACTCCTCTACCTCCTGATGGAGGCGCTTGGGTGCGGGAAGAATACACAGGACAGGTCCGTCCCTGACCTCGCATTCAACCTCCCGTCCGCCCTTGTCGGTGAGTACCTTGGTGCGGCATGTGCCGGTGACGACATTGGGAACATCTGCACCGTCGGGTCCAGAAAGATATTCCTCTCACCAGGTGCGGCCCGGCGCCTCGTCCTCCTCGCCACGCGGCTCGGCGTCCAGATGAACTATGGCGAGAGTACCGGGACCGCAAAGAACTCGCAGACCGGCGAGGTCAATTCCTTCACCGCCTACACCTGTCAGATCCCCTCACAGGACCAGGCCAAGAGATTTGCGGCTGCGACCGCCTTTTCATCTCAGTACGGGACAGAGGGCGGCTCTGCCAGCGTCAGCACCGCCCTCCTCCAGAAACCCTCAAGCACTGCCGCCGCTGTCTGCCCTCTCAGGGTGGGGAAGATCACCGCCGAGGACTACGACGGCTATGTCTATGACCTCGTCGAGGTCGAGGGGACTCATTCGTTCGCGAGCGTCCTCGGCATCGTCACCGGCAACTGCTGCGCCTACCAGTTCTCTTCCACCATCGAGAAGGACGCCTCCTTCGAGGACAAACTCTATTTCAGGGATTCAAAGCACTTCTCGATGGGCTCCTGGCAGGTCGTCTCGGTCAACTGCCCGCGGGCCGCTTTCAAGGCTGAAGGCAACGACGAGCGCCTTTTCGCCGAACTGAGGGCCCTGATGGACGTCGCCGCCGAGGTCTTCACGATCAAGAGACGGTGGATGGAGACGATCCGGACGAACGGCCGGATGCCCTTTGCGATGCAGAGGCCGAAAGACCCGAACACCGGCGAGAGGGGTGCGGTGGCCGTCGACCTGGACAGTCTTGTCTACACCATCGGCGTCGTCGGTGTGAACGAGATGGTCCAGCACCACACGGGCCAGCAGATCCACGAGAGCAAGAGGGCATTCAAACTCGCCGTCCGTGCGATGACGGAGATGGAACTCCATGCCCGCGAGATCTCGGAGAAGACCGGGATGACCATCGCCCTCGCCCGGACGCCTGCGGAGACGACGGGCCAGCGCTTCGCCGTCGCCGACATGCTCGACGACCGCTTCAGGGATGCGGCCCTGGCTGTGATGCAGGGCGACGTCGAGACGGCCGTCGCAGAGTGCGGGAACACCCGCGACCTTCCGGTCTATTACACGAACGGCACCCATGTTGCACCGGGCGCCGACGTCCCCCTCACAAAGAGGATGGAGATCGAGCACGTCTTCTTCCCGATCGTCGACGGCGGCAACATCTTCCACATCTGGCTCGGCGAGGCGCGGCCAGACCCCCGCGGCCTCTATGACATGGCAATGAACCTCTGCAAAAAGACGCAGATCGGCTACTTCGCCTTCACCCGCGACCTGACCGTCTCCCTGAAGCGCTTCAGGGAGTACCACGGCGAACCGCTGACAAAGGGGAAACTGGGAGCGTGAGGATGAGCGACCGCCGCATTCTTGCGATCGATGTGGGACGGGGGACGCAGGACGTCCTCCTCTACGACCCCGACCAACCGACCGAGAATTCGGTCAAACTCGTCCTCCCCTCCCCGACGGTCGTCGTCGGCAACGCCATACGCGAGGCAGCACGCTCCGGCCGTCCCGTCCACCTGGAAGGCAGGTGCATGGGCGGCGGCGGGACCGTCACGGCGGTGCAGAAGGCCCTTGTTGCTGGCGTCCCTGTCAGCGCCACCCCTGCGGCGGCGCTCACCATCCACGACGACCCCGACCGCGTGCGGGCGCTCGGTGTCGCCATCACCGACACGGCGCCGGCAGACGCGGTGACGGTGCGGACTGCCGACTATATGGAGAAAGAACTCCGGTCGGCCCTCTCCCTCTTCGGCGTGCCCTATCCCGAAAGGATCGCGATCGCCGTGCAGGACCACGGTTTCGCGCCGAAGACCTCCAACCGCGTCCACCGCTTTGCGGTCTTCCTGGACCTTCTGGAGAAGGGGGACTGGGACCTCTTCGCCCTCGCCCCGGACCCGCCGCACCCCTCGATGTCCCGGATACAGGCGGTCCTTGAAGGTGCCCCCGGTGCCCTCGTCACCGACACAGGACCTGTGGCGGCGATCGGCACCCTCCTTGACCCGAGGGTCGCGGAGATGGCGGAGACGGGTGTCACGCTCGTGAACGCCGGCAACGGCCACACCCTCGCCTTCACCCTGAAGGGCGGCCGTGTCTCTGGCATCTTCGAGCACCACACCTCCTCTCTCGACCCGGAGAAACTGAAACTCTACATCAGGAAACTCCAGGACGGCACCCTGACGAACCAGGAGATCTTCGATGACGGCGGGCACGGCGCCGCGGTCAGGGAGGCGACGGGTGCGACACCGGTCGCCGTCACAGGGCCGAACAGGAAGCGCCTCCTCCCCGACGCCTATCAGGCGTCGCCCTTCGGCGACATGATGCTCACCGGGTGCTTCGGTCTCCTGGAGGTCTGGAAGAAGAGACGGGGCGGGATCTGATCCTCCCCCCTCTGCAGAACTCATTCCTCTACTATTTTCCAATTTTTCGTGTTCTTTCCCGGATATCACAACATTTACGGTTATTTTTTGTTTCTGGAACTTTTGAAATGACATATTCTCAACCATAACATCGAAAACTGTATATTGTGCAATAGGTGAATATCCTATGACTATACGGATTTTTCGAGTCCCCTCCTATGATGTTGTGCGCAAAAAAGAAAATTCTGGTCGTTGAAGACGATGCCATCCTCTCCGGCTTTACGGCAATGATGCTCGGGAGACTGGGATATGACGTCGCCGGCCAGGTCTCGACGGTCACGGACGCCTTCAGGCAGATTACAGAGACAGTCCCTGACCTCGTCCTCATGGACATCTATCTTGGCACCGAGTTCGACGGTATCGATGCCGCAGACTATGTCTACCATTTTTTCTACACCCCTGTTGTGTTCCTGACCGGAAATACTGATTTTGAAGTCATTGAGCGGGCGAAAGGTGCGGATCCGTTTGGCTACGTGGTCAAGCCCTTCACAAAGGACGGCCTCTATGCCACCATCGAGGTGGCCTTCAATGCGTACTGTGCCGCCAACCCCGCCCTCCAGAAGGGGAAGGAGAAGTTCCTCTCTCTCCTGAGCGGAGATGAGGGATATATCATCGTTGATGTTCGCGGCAGGGTGATCTTTATGAACCGCTATGCCGAGCACCTCACCGGCAGGGAGTACGGGATTTCTTTCCTGAAACCTCTCCCGGGTGTCCTTCAGATGCGGGACAGGCAGGCGGGCAACCGATTCAGCAGTCTGACCTATTCCCAGGACATCACGCACACTGCCATGCTGAACCAGACCCATCTGGTGGCGGTCCAGTCTTCCGGCGGGAAGTCCAGGAATGCAAAAATCTCGGTCCGCATGGTGAAGAACAGGGAGAGTGCCGTGATCGGATATGTGGTCCGCTTGGAGCAGGTCTTCGGCACCGTCGCGGTCTGAGATCCTGTGTGTACGTCACGCCCCCAGCGTGGCGATGACGTCCACGATCATCTCGTTGAACCTGATGTCGACGGTGTACCGCCCTGACGCGTAGACGGTTATGCTTCCTTTTTCTTTCTGGCCGAATGACCCCTTCTCCCCTGCCGGCAGGCCATACCCGTCCTCTGCGACAAGGTCGCCCTCGCCGTCGAAGACCCTGACGACGAACCAGGAGTCCGGCGAGGGGGAGAGGCGGGATGAGTCCCCTGTCCGGGCGACCAGCCGCGGCTGCACGGTGTACTCGATCTCCATCGGCGGCGTCGTCAGGTCCACCGGCACGGTGAAGGTCCGGTTCTCAAAGTCGTCCGATGTGTACCTGAAGACCTCGCCGGCTGAAAGCATCGCCGGCGTGGGGAGAGGTGTCGGCGTCGACGGCCCCGGTGTATCATCTACGGTGCCTCCTCCTCCCCATGGCGGGGCGGTGGCCAGGGTTGCGGCGAGGAGGAGCACCCCGAAGAGGATGGCGACGGCGGTCTCTGTTCTTCTTTTCATCTCCTCCCTCAGAACCCGAACCTCACGACCTCACCCACCCTCCAGGGATAGATCTGGCGGAGGGCGTCCCTCCCCTCTCCGGGTTCCAGCATTGCGTCGACACTGACCGCAAAGAAGGAGACCGGGACAGAGAGAGCGCGGTTGTGGATCTCGTGGAATGTGCTGACCCCGAGGAGGAAGTCGTAGATCTCCCTCTCGGTCCGCGCCGCCTCCTCCGATGTCTCTTCGACGTCCTTGATACGCCTGACCCTGTCGGTCTTTGTCACGACAAACCCGTATGCCCGGTCACCCCCGAAGAGGTCCATCAACCGCGAGTAGTGACCGAAGAGGTGTGTCAGCGCCTCCCTCCCCCGCCCGTGGAAGTCGACGATATAGTCGCCGTCGATGAGGAAGAGGATCTTCCCGGCCGTCTCCATGCGGCGGTACAGGCAGGCGGCGACGACGGCGTCCATGACACCGGCGAGGGCGTCGGCATGCTCCTCCTTCAACCGTTTGAGGTACCTGAAACTCCCAAACCTTGCCCTGACACTCTCCTCGTCGGCCCCGCTTGCGGCGGCGACCCTGGCGACGGCCTCTGCATAGTGCGCCGGGTCGAGCATGGTCGTGTACCGCCCGGCATAGTCGATGACTCCTGCCTCGATGGGGACGAAACCATATTTCTTTCCTGACAGGAGGTAGAAGGCCAGGTCCTCCTCCCCTGTGGGTTTCGGGAGGCGCCCCCCTTCCAGACCCGAAAGGAGGTCTTCGAGCCGCATCGCCTCCTCGTCTGGCCCGAGTATCACCTCCTGCCGCCTGCCGGCGAACTCGCCCACGAAGAGAGTGTACAGGGCGAGGAAAAGAAGGGTCTTCCCCGACCCGGTTGGGCCGAGGATGACGATATCTGAGGCCCCGGTACCCCTGACACCCCACCCCACAAGGATGCCGAGGGCGAGGAGGATGGCTATCCCGCCGGCCGTCAGGAGGGCCCGGTCCCACGACGCAAGGAGGAGGACTGACACCCCAAGGGTGACCAGGAGGATTTTTGCTGTGAGGCGGACGGCGTCGGCAAGGGTGTCGAAGCGGTTCTGGAAGAAGGAGAGTGCCGTTGCCGTCACGCCGGCGAGCATTCCAGCGGCGACGGCCGCGGCCGCCGGTGCCCCGGCGAAGTGTGCGACGGCGACGGGTACCACAATCGCAAGGACGATCTCTCCTCCTTTCCTGGACCTCTCCTCGATCAGGAGGCCGCAGGATGCCGGGACGAGAAAGCCGAGGAGGATGCCGAGGGCGTATGACAGGAGGGGTGGCAGGGGCCCGGCGAGGGCGAGAGGGACGACCAGGAACAGCGCCCCCGAGAGTGCGAGACCGACTGCGGCGATGGCCCCCTCCCGGATCAACCTGTCCCTGTAGCGCACCCTCATCTGGGGAGCGCCTCCCTGATCCCCCGGATCGTGTACATCCCCAGGACCGTGCCCGATATATTCTCCCCTTTCTTCTCCTGGTTCGACATTTTGCCCGCGTCTTTCAGGTCCAGGATCGCTTTTCTCGTGATATATTCACCTTCGTGCATCCTGAGGACATGGTGGAGGATGTTGTCCCTGTTCTTCTCGTAGATCTCCCAGTACCCCCCGCCGGCGATGAGGGGCGAGATATTGTCCAGGAACCCGGCGGCGACGACGAAGGTGAGGGCGACCTCCCATGGGCGTGCGTGGCCGTGCGTGACCAGGCGCGAGTCGTTGATGTTCCGCAGGGCGAGAGTCTCGTTGATCTCGCGGGTCATCTGGTCGCCGACACGGGCACTGGCGATAGTCCGTGCGATATAGTCAGATGGCGTTGCTATCACCAACCCCGCCTTCCCGAAGTTCCACCTCTCTGTGGCGCTGATCGGGATCATCAGGTTGTGGATGCCCAGTTTGTAGTTGTCGATGAGGTGCTTGTAGGTCGCCGTTATCTCGGCGATGAGTTTGTCCAGTTCCCGCCGTCCGTTGTCGTCCCAGTCCAGGTCGCGGAGGGAAGAGTCCTCGCGGATCAGGGAGAGAATACGCGGGTTGATCTCCCCGAACCTCGTCATGTACATCCCCTTTTTGGTCATGGTGTCGTGGCTCTTCTGCTCGTTGACGCGCACGACCGTCGAGAAGAAGACCTTGTAGTGCCTGTTGATGTCCCGGCGGTGCGGGAATGTGCCGTCGGCCACCTCCTCCGTGCGTATCAGGGCGTTCTGGAACATCTTCTTCGCGTCGAGACGCCTCTTGATCTCCAGCACCTCCCCTTCCTGCCCCGAGTATTTCTCCGAAAACTGCTCCTGTGCGAGGAGACCGGCGACAAGGCGCTCCCTGAGGGCGGTGCGGATCGTGCCGCGGTCGCCTCTCTCGAAGATCTCCACAATCCCTGCGGGGTCGTCGACAGGGACGTGTGCAAAGACTGCATCGGTGATCTTTTTCCTGAACTCGTCGGCCCTCTTCCTGAGACTCGAACTGATGAAGTCAGGGGGGAGGTAGAGGTCGAAGGGGGCGTCGATCCTGAGGTTCCAGTAGCGTGCGTTCGCCTTGATGAACTCCTCGTTCTCCCTCCGGAGAGCGTCGTATTTCTTCTTCTCCCGTGCCGGTTTTTTGTTGATGATCCCGATGATCTTCGACCCGATGCCGCCTGCCTCGATCCTCCTGACCCGCATGTCGTGGTAGTAATAGAGGGCGACCGCCTCGACAATGTCAGCGAGGCCGGAGAGGTTCTCGTCGATGTCGTGGGCGACGGCGGCGATGTCGCGCTGGACATCGGAGACCCCCGCGGCCCGGAGCCAGGTGTCCCTGTCCGCGGCCTTCACCTCCCCTTTCCTGAGGGCCGTGATGCCCCTGTTGATCGCCTCCTGCAACCCTTTTTCCGGCCCTTCGACCGCCTGGACCTTCTCTTTCAGGGTGACGTACTGGTCGAGGAGGATGTCTGTCCCGGAGAGTGTCTGGTCTGCTGATTTCTCCATGCTCTCCCTGCGGGCGTTCATCCGGTCAAGGTCGCCCTGTTTCTCCTGCATCTCCGCGTCGAGGAGGTGGATCTCCTCCTGCACCTCCTTCCGTCGGGCGGCGAGGTCGCGGATATAGGGTGCGACCTCCTCCCTCCCTTTCAGGGTCTCCATCAGGGCGGCATGCATCGCCTCGTCCTCGATAGCCGCGATCCTCTTGAAGGTCCGCGCCGTCGTCTCCAGGGCCTGGAAGGCCTCGGGCAGGATCCTGAAGAGTTTTCTGTCGATGTCGTCCTTCAGTTCCTCCTCCTTGACCGCCTGGGCGAAGTTCTTGACCCGCGAGATGAACCCGACAAGGTCGTCGAATGTCCTGACCATGTCCAGGCGGAGTTCCGCGGGGATGTTGTTCTCGATGAAGAACTCGACGGCGATGTTAGTCTGGTAGTCAAGAAGTCTGCCGATCTCGTTCCGCCAGACCTTCTCGATGGTGCCGAACTCCTTTTTGATGTAGTCGAAGTCGCTCCTTGTCGGCGGGGCCTCTTTCGTCCGCCCGATCTCGTCAAGGAGGTCCCCGACCGCCAGGTTCAGCCGTTTCCTGCTTGCGGTGATCTCCTCCATCTCGCCGATGATCACCTCGTACTGGTCTTTGAAGGTCCGCAGCGCCTCGACAGGATAGGTGATGATATGTGCGTCGGCGAGGATGAACGATGAATACGGTTTTTTGGCGTCCCCGATGTTGATGTCCCCCTTTTCGAGGTGGAGGAAGTTCGTGAAGATGTACGGGAAGACGGCGTCGAACTCGTGCACCTCCTCACGGGCCTCCTCTCCCTTTTTGTACCCTGTCGGGCCGAGGGAGGTGAGCACGATGTAGTTGAAGAGGCGTTCGGTCTGGTTGAGGTATTCGAGTTCTGTCAGGGCGACGGCGGCGTTCAACTGCTCCTTCTCCCCCTCGACGGTGGTCGGGAGGACGACGAAGAGCCAGATCTGAGCGGTCTCGCCCCTCTGCCCCCTGATATAACGGGCGAGGTCGATGAACATGCCCGACCCTGTCCCGCCGCCGAGGCCGACGACGATGGCGGTCGTCCCCATCGTCGAGAACATGGGAAAGCCGCCGGCCTGGCCCTCGTTGATCACCTTGTAGAAGATCGCCTTGGAGATCGCCCGGCGCCTGTGCACCCCGCCGCCGAAGTCGTCGGTGACGAAGGGGTCGATCGTCCTGAGTTCGTCGAAGTGCAGACCTTTCTCGGACGGGTCGTTCAGCCACCAGACCCTCGTCCCCGGTTCGGACTTGGTGGCCTTGATCTTCTCGGCGATGTCGAGGCCGGCAAGGTCGGAGACCTGACTGATGTTTGCCAGGTTCGGGAGGTACAGGGCTTCGTATTCGACGTTGCCCCGCCCGCCGAAGGACTCCACTCTGCCGAGCACCTCGTCGCGCTGCTTTTCGTCCTGATACCTCTCGTTGGCGTCGGTGTCCATCGTGTAGACGGAGAGGTGCCTGCCGCCCAGGGAATAGTGCTGCAGGAACCATTCCTGCCTGCAGATCTCCCCGACAAGTTTCTTTCCGCACCCTCCGAGTCCGCAGATCGTCAGGTCTGTCGGCAACTGGAGGGGCGGTCCTGAAGGTTGTGCCCCGTTCATTCTTCATTCCCCCCTGATTCCCGTCCGCCTATCCATATCCCGGCGATCAGGGCCAGGACGGCGGTGAGGACGATCCCGCCGACCGTCCAGATGAGCGGCACCCCTGCGCCGCGTGAAATTTCGTAGTCGGCAAGGGCGTTCGCTTCATTGACAAGGCCCTTCTCGAAGAGGTCCTGGAGGTACGTCCTCATGAAGGGATCTGATATCTGGTTCAGTTTGGCCCTGAACTCGTCCACGGCGTCGACTGCGATGGAAAAGAGTCTGGTGTCGCTCTCCGCCAGGGGACGCCCCCTGTCATCGGTGAACCGCACCCGGTAATAGGCATAGCCGCTCCTTTTCGGGTCGTAGGTGGTGAGGGTCACGGCGCCGCACTGGGTGACCTTCGTGACCGTCGGGGCCTGGCCGTGGATGCGGATGGAAAGGCCGTCTCCCCCTGTCGGCACGGCAAGGGTGGCGGGCGTGGTGTTGGTGGCGTTCCCCCCTCCAGACGGCGAGAGGAGGGGCGTGTCTCCCTGCTGTACAAGGTCGGTGTCGACGATGACAGTGTCGGCGGCGGGGGGGATGCCCGAGAGTGTCATCGTGAAGTCGACGACCTCCCCCTCTGTCACGGTGTCGGGTGGCGCCTCCTCGACGCCGACCTGTAGACCCGTTACCCCCGCCGGCATGCAGAGCAGGGCCACGAGAAGAAGCAGGTGTGCTCCTGTGGTGACCGCTCGTGCCGTCATGGTACATACCCCCCCATCCAGAACATACCCGTGAAAGGAGCATCATGGATTAAATCATTTCTCTCCCCGCGCCGGATTCTCTCTCATGTATCAGGGATCATTCCTTCGTTTTCCGGAGATCTGCCTGCTTGAGGCTGTTGAAAATCTTCTGCAGACCGCCCTACCCTGCAATACCGATGCGGGCGAAGAGGCGGGGGGCGGCGGCCGAGATCCAGAGGCCGAGGGCCGCGGCCTGGAGGTAGACGACGACCGATGTCGCCGGTCCGGGTGCGGCCGCCGTGAGAGGGATCGTTATGGCCCAGATGAGGGCCGCACCGCCATACCCGGCGGCCAACCGCGCCGCCCGCTGCCGGAGACCGCCTCCGGCCGCGAACCTCCCCCCCTCCCACGCCGCCCCGGCGCCGATGCCGAGGACGGCGCCGGATGCATAAAGGGCATTCGAGAGGTCCCAGGGACCTGCGGCCGTCACGACCCCCGGGGCCGGCCCCAGGAGGAGGGCGACTACCGACGGTGCAAGGAGGAGGAGAGACCCGGCGCATGCAAGCCCTGCCTGCTTCGCCGGGGAAAATTTCCCGGCCCATGCTTCAGCAGGGCCTTCGAGGGCGAGAAAGAGGAGGAGGACCGCGGCCCCGAGGACCCACCCGACAATGACGTCGCTTGGAAAGTGGACCCCGAGGACGACGCGCGAGATCCCGGTGAGGACGACGATGCCGACTGCGGCGGCAGAAAACCACCTCTCCCGCACGAGGGTGGCCGCGTACCCCCAGAAACAGACGGCATTCTGGGCATGGCCCGAGGGCATGGAGAAGGAGGATTCGGTGGCATGGGCCTGCACATCCGTGCTCAACCAGTACGGCCGCGGCGTGTGGAAGAAGAGTTTTGCGGCGGCATTGACCCCACCGGAGACGGCGAGGAGAAGGCCGAGCCTCAGGCCTGCCCGCGGGTTTGCGCACCACCAGACCGCCGCGGTCACGAAGAAGAAAAAGGGTACGCTGAGCGCCGAGGCGGCGTGCATCAGGGGTTCGAGGCCGCCAAGATATGCCTGCGCCAGGACGACCCATCCGATCTCTGCTGTCGCCGGGTCCATGGTCCCTCCTCCCTTGGAGGGGATCGGCTATAGTGCTTCCCCCGGCGTCGCAATCCCTATATGTCCGCCCTGCCCATGCGGGGGGCGGGGGAATTTTTGAGAGTACCTGTTATCGTTGCGGTCGTCTTGCTCCTGCTGTTGACAACCCATGCCGTCGCCGGCGACCCGACCGTGGTCGTCACCGGCTACACCGTCACACCGGAGGTGCTCATGCCCGGCGGGCAGGGCACGATCCAGGTGAACCTCACGAACACCGCAAGACAGGCGACGATGACAGAGACCGACACCTACACTGGCGGTGCGAGCGGGACCAGGACCGAGACGAAGAGCACCGCCATCAACGCCTATGTCGAGAGCGTCTACCTCAAGGGGGACGGCCTGACGGTGATCTCCGGAGACTACGGGGACGTCGGCGAGGTCGGGCCGGGTCAGTCCGTTACCCTCACCTTCCTTGTGCAGGCACCTGAAGAGGAGGGCCTCTACTTCCCCGAGGTCTGGATCAGGGTCAGGGGTGCGCAAGGTGTCAAATATCCCGTCCCCGTGAACGTGAACTCCCGGTATGCCCTCATTGCACAGCCCGCCATCTCCGTCGTGCGGACCGCACCCGATCGGGTGGTGCCCGGCGAGACCTTCTCCCTCTCCCTCCTCCTCGAAAATACCGGACTCTCACGGGCAAACGACCTCTCCGTGCAGGTCTCGCCGTCCAACACGACGTCCATCGTCTCCCTCTCCCCAGAACACTACTATGTCAAGCAACTCGAACCCGGTGACGCGGTGCGTTTCAACCTCTCCTTTGCGACAGACAGGAAGACGCCGACGGGCCTGCAGGTGGTCCCGGTCTCACTAACCTACGTCACGCCCGACTCCGTGAAGGTCGCCAGGACTGAGTCGGTCGGCGTGCAGGTGACAGGGCAGGCAGAGATGGGGATCGCCTCCCTCTCCACCGACCCGGTGCGGCCCTCTGCCGGCAGTCCCTTCACCCTGGTCTTCAGGATCGAGAACACCGGCACCGACGACGCCACCTCGGTGCGGGCGACAGTCGACCTCCCCTTCGAGGGGACGAAAGAAGCCTTTGTCGGGACGATCGAGCCTGACAACGACGCCCCCGCCGTCTTCAACCTCCGGGCAGGCGAGGCCGGCGACAGGCCGTACGCTCTCACCGTTGAGTGGCGCGACGACAGAGGTGCGCACACCATGACCGAAGACCTCAGCATCTCCGTCGAGGCGCCCGACAGGACGGCACTCATCGTCGGGGTGGTCGTGCTGATCGCGGCCGTCGTCGTGGCCGTCTGGTGGCTACGGCGGAGGAAGGAGGGGGGATAAGGGTGTCGGACATCGGCGTCTCCCTCTTCCTTGCGTCCCGGTCGATCAGGCGGGGGAACAGGGGGACCTTCGTCCTCACCGTCATGATCATCGCCCTGGTCTTCGTGAACCTCGTCTTTCTCCCCTCCATCATCTCCGGGGTCGTCGAGATCTTCAACAGGCAGTCGATCGATTACACCTACGGCAACCTGGTCATCGAACCGAAGGAGAATGACCTCTATATCGACGACGTCGCCGCCCTGAAGAGGAAGATCGACCGCATCCCCGGCGTCGCAGGGTCGTCCCCCCATATCCAGATCGGCGCCACCTTCACCTACAGGGGAAAGGCGATCCCCGGCACAGTCGTCGCCTTCACGCCGCAGTATGAGAAGGAGGTGACCGCTCTCCATACCGCCGTTACATCGGGCGACTTCCTCTCTGACGGGGACAGGGACCAGATCGTCCTCGGCGTTCTCCTTGCCGGTGAGGAGGACGAGTCGAAGGACAGGATCGAGTCCCTCGGCGGCGTGAAGGTCGGCGACTCCGTGCTCGTCACCTTCACGAACGGGGAGACGCGGGATATGCGGGTGAAGGGCATCATCGAGACGATGGCGGTCCAGGCCGACAGGCAGGCGTATGTCACCACCGGCGAGATGGAGGACGTCCTCGGCATCTCGGACCAGGCCAACCAGATCCTGGTCCGCACCGTGGAGGAGGGGAACGAGGAGGAGATGAAGGTCGCCCTCATGAGTTTCGGTGTCCAGGAGACGATCAAGACCTACGAGGAGAAGGCGCAGGGCTTCGTGACCGACGCCATCCAGAGCTTCGACATCATCAATGCGATCTCGACCCTGGTCTCCCTCGTCATCGCCGTCGTCGTCGTCTTCATCGTCATCTTCATCAGCACGGTGGGCAAGCGCAAGCAGATAGGGATCCTCAAGGCTATCGGGATCGACGAGAGGATCATCATCAACTCCTACGTGATCCAGGTGGCGGTCATCGCCTCTCTCGGGACGGCCGTCGGTCTCGTCTTTACCGCTCTCCTCACCCTGTACCTCACTGCAAACCCGCTCATCTTCCCGGGCGGCGCCGTCAGTCCGGTGCTCGAAGCCGGGCAGATCTCCCGGAGCATTGCAGGACTCTTTGCCGTCTCTCTTGTCTCCGGTTATATCCCGGCATGGAAGACGGCGCAGGAACCGATCCTGGACGCCGTGAGGGGGTAGGCATGATCGTTGCCCGCGACCTTGCCCGGACCTACATGCTCGGGGCGGTGCCTGTCCGCGCCCTGCGGGGCGTCTCCTTCACCATCGAGGGGGGGGAGTTCGTCGGGATCATGGGAGCCAGCGGGTCGGGGAAGTCCACCCTCCTCCACGCGATGGGCCTCCTCGACGTCCCGACCGCGGGCACGATCGAGATCGACGGGACAGACGTCCTCGCCCTCTCCGGGAGGGAGAAGACGCGTTTCCGGCTGAACAGACTTGGCTACGTCTTCCAGGACTACGCCCTCATCCCGGAACTGACGGTGGAGGAGAACGTGGTCCTCCCCTGTCTGGTGCGAGGCGTGCCCCGCGAGGAGTGCCTCGGCCTGAGCAGGGAAGTTCTCAGGGACGTTGGACTGGAGGGGCGGATGGACCACCGCCCGGCCGAACTCTCCGGCGGCGAACAGCAGAGGGTGGCGATTGCGCGGGCCCTGGTGAACAGACCGGCCATCCTCTTCGCCGACGAGCCCTGCGCGAACCTCGACTCGGCGACCTCGACGACGATCCTGGACCTCTTTGCCCGCCTGAACGAAGAGTTCGGGCAGACGATCGTGATGGTGACGCATGAAGACTGGCATATCAGGTATTTCTGCCGGGTGATCTATCTCCGCGACGGCCTGGTCGAGAGGGAAGAACCGTGCAGGACGAAAAAAAGACGGAGGGCGTCACCGGATCGAGAGACCGCCGTCGACGACGATCGCCTGCCCGGTGATGTATGAGGCGGCGTCCGAGCAGAGCCAGAGAACTGCGGCGGCCACCTCCTCGGGACGCCCGAAGCGCCCGGCCGGGATCTCCTGCATCGCCCGCATCTTTGCCTGCGTGATGGAGACGCCCGGTATTGTCTGCCACGCCCGGTCGAGCCCCTCTGTCTGGATGACGCCCGGGCAGACGGCATTGACCCTGATGCCCGAACTCGCGAATTCGAGGGCGGCGGCACGGGTGAGGGCGAGGTTGGCGCTCTTCGTCGCCGCATAGATCGAGGCCCCCGGTGACCCGAGGATGGCGGAGACAGCCGAGATGTTCACGATCGCCCCGCCACCGTGCTGGACCATTGCCGGGATCTCGTACTTCAGGGAGAGGAAGACACCCCTGAAGTTCGTCCCGACGGTGCTGTCGAAGTCGCCACCGCTCTGCATGGGGATGAACTGTATTGCGCCGGCGACTCCGGCGGCATTGAAGGCGTAGTCGATCCCGCCGAATGTTTCCACCGTGGCGGCGACGAGCCTCTCGACGTCCTCGTCTCTGGAGACATCGGCCTCTACCCAGAGCGCCTCGCCACCGGCGTCCCGGACCGTCGCCACCGCCTGCTCACCTGTCTCCTTATGACGACTCCCGATCACGACCCTGGCACCTTCCGCGGCGAAGGCGGCCGCCGTGGCCCGCCCGATACCCGAACTCCCCCCGGTAATGAGGGCGACCCGGTCCCTGAACTCCCCGTATCTTGCGCCCATATCTGTCCCCCCCTCCTCACTCTCTTCATTCATCTGCTTTGCGGCGCCTGCTGCCATGAGGGGGTACGCGTATCCGCCGCCTTCTCCCTCATCTGATCCGGGGGAAGACGCCGGCAGCGTATCATACCGCCCGTATCGTCAGGGTGAACGTCTTCTCTGCCGCAGCGTCAGGTGCCCCGACCCTCACCCACAGGGCCCTGAAGGTGTACGTCCCCGGTCCCAGAGGTTCGACCGTCCACTCCTGCGTCCCCGCCGCCGTCTTCTCGTCGGTGACGACGAGGCCGTCGCTCATGTCAGTCCTCCACTCGTACTTCTCGACGGTGTCGTACGGGAGGGCGACGATCACCCGCCCTCCTTCGCCGACGCTGACAGTCGTCCCGTTCTCCTTCTCTCCCACCCTCACGGTGTCAGGGGTGCCGGTGCATCCCACGATGCAGGCGGCAAGTGCAAGGAGGACGATGACGGTCCCGGACTTCATCGCCCGGCATCTGTCTGCCGCGGTCATAACACTTGCGGCACCGGGATAGGTTTTTGCCCCCTGTACACAAACCAGACCTGTATATTCTGCACCGTCCTGAAGAGGGCGGTCGCGGACGCTCCGGCCCCCTCCTCTTTCGGTACGCCGGAGACACACCAGAAGGTCGGAACTGTGATGGAATACCGTTTTGCAGACCGTATGTATCATGCCCCTGAATCGTTTATCGAAGAACTCTTCCGGGTCTCTGGCGTCCCCGGCGTCATCTCCTTTGCCGGAGGGCTGCCCGACCCCTCTCTCATCGACGTGGAGGGGATCGGAAAAGCGGCCTCCGAGGTGATGGAGGAGGAGGGGGCGATCGCCCTCCAGTACTCGACGACAGACGGTTACCTCCCCCTGCGTGAGTTCATCGCCGCACGCTACAGAAAACGCCTCGGCATCCCGGCAGAGGCGTCTGAGATCCAGATCGTGAATGGTTCGCAGCAGTGCCTCGACCTGATGGCGAAGATCTTCCTCAACCCCGGCGACACCGCCGGGGTGGAAGGACCGGGGTACCTCGGCGCAATCGAGGCCTTCTCCCTCTACGAACCGCAGGTCCGTGCCGTCCCCCTCGAAGAGGACGGCCCTGACCTCGAAGCCTTCGAGGCGCTCGTCAGGGAGCACGCTCCCAAATACTTCTACGGTGTCCCGAACTCCCAGAACCCCTCGGGCCTCACCTACTCACAGGAGAAGAGGAAGGCGATCGCCGATATCCTCGAGGGGACGGGCACGGTCTTCTACGAGGACGACGCCTTTGGAGAACTCTTCTTCGACAGACGCCCGCGCCTCCCGGTGAAGAAATACCTCCCCGACGGTGCCGTGCTCTCCGGTTCGTTCTCGAAGACAGTCTCGCCGGGCATGCGTATCGGGTGGATACTCGCCCCGGCACCTGTCCTGAAACAGTTCAATGTGGCGAAGCAGGCGGCCGACCTCCACTCCAACTTCCTCTGCCAGATGGTCCTCCACCGCTACCTGACAGAGACCGACCTCGACGCGCATGTCAGCCGGATCTCCGCGGTGTACGGGAGGCGCTGCCGCCTCATGTGCGACCTCCTCGACGACGGTTTCCCCGCCGGCGTCACCCACACGACACCACAGGGGGGGATGTTCCTGCTCGTCTCCCTCCCCGACGGCGTCTCGGCGATGGACGTCTTCCATGAAGGGATCAGGAAAGGCGTCGCCGTCCTGCCGGGCGTCCCCTTCTACGCAAACGGCGGCGGGGAGCACACCATCCGCCTGAACTTCTCCTGCGTCGACGATGAAAGCATCGCCGAGGGGATGGCCAGGCTGAAGGGCGTTATCGCCTCGTGCGTGTGAAGGCACGGTTGTCCTGCTATTCACCACTTTTTCCGCCGGTAGCAGGCATGAGATAGCCGCAGGTCTTTGAGGGTGCTCCTCCACCTCCCCCTCAAAGACTTTAAAATATGACGTCAATGATATGTGGCAATGTTCGATCTCTTCGCCATTCTCCTCACGATCGCCGGTCTCTGCCTCTTTGAGACGATATCGTCGATCGACAATGCCATCATCAACGCTGAGGTGCTCAGCACGATGGGGGAGAGGGCGCGGCGGTGGTTCCTCGTCTGGGGCCTCCTCTTTGCGGTCTTTGTGGTGCGGGGTATCATGCCCTGGCTCATTGTCTGGGCGGCGACCCCGTCTCTCGGCCCGATCGGTGCCCTGACAGCCACATTCTCCGATGACCCGGCAGTCATTGCATCGATCAATGACTCGGCGCCCATTCTCCTCATCGGCGGCGGCACCTTCCTCCTCTTTCTCTTCCTCCACTGGCTCTTTCTGGAGCCCAAGGAGTTCGGCCTCAGGGGCGAGCGCTACTTTGCGGAGAAAGGGGTCTGGTTCTACGCCGCCGTCTCGGTGACCCTCGCAGTCCTCGTCTGGTTCGCCCTCGAAACACGCCCCCTCATGGCCTTCGGCGCTGTCGTGGGCTCGACGGCCTTCTTCATCGTCCAGGGCTTCAGGATGAACGCCGACATGAAGGAACAGCAGCTCAAGGAGCAGCATCTCTCTGACTTCAGCAAACTCTGCTACCTTGAGGTGATCGACGCCACCTTCTCCATCGACGGCGTCCTCGGTGCCTTCGCGTTCACTCTCTCCGTCCCCCTCATCATCATCGGTAACGGTCTCGGCGCCTTTGTGGTGCGTGAACTCACCATCAGGAACATAGAACACATCAAGCGCTACGTCTTCCTCAAGAACGGTGCGATGTATTCCATCCTCTGTCTGGGTGCGATCATGGTCCTCCACTCCTTCGGCGTCCCCGTCCCGTCGTTTGTGTCGCCGGTGGTCACCTTCGGCGTCGTCGGCTACTTCCTCTACAAGTCGATCAAGTTCGCCCGCTACATGGACCTGCGGCACGGGCAGTGAGGTACTGCGGGAGGACTCTCCCCCTCTCTCCTTCATGGCGGGCATTCGTCGCCGTTCTTTCTCTGAAGAAATCCTGTTCCGGAGTGCCTCTGCCGGGGGGCTGCCTTGAAGACTCTGTCTTCTCGACTCCCTCTGGTCGTCACTCGAAAACCTCACGGTCAACGGTAAATCAGAGATTTGCCAGAACAGGAAAATCTTCGATTTTCCCGTATTTCTCACGGTCGCTATCGCTCCCTCTCCCCGGTCCCTCGAAAGCCTCTGGCTTTCTCGAACTCGCTACCGCTCGTTCCCCGCATCAGGATAGAACCGGGGATGGTAACCCCCTCTCACGATTGTTGATTTCGCCTTCCCTGCCCTATCGCAATTCCAGGGACAACCGAAGGGAGTCGAGAGAGGTGTGACCGGAGGGAGCATGAGAATACGGGAAATGCAAAGCATTTCCCGTTCACGCACATCTTCGATGTGCAGCGGGTCGAAGACCTTCGAGGTGTGACCGGAGGGCGCTAGAGAAGGTCGAAGACCTTCGAGGATCCCCCCGCGCGAAGATGAAGGAAGGCGGTTGAGTCACGTTCGTACCCGGAAAAAGTGAGAGTTTACCATGAAAACCACCAAGGTGGTTTTCAAAGAACCGCCTGAAACTTCGTTTCATGAGCGATTCTACAAAGCCCGGAAATATTTTGTTCAGGGTTGTCGGCGATCAAAAATTTTCCTGACCATCCATGAGGGCCATTCTCTTACGTCCGCCTCCCCTGCGACGCCCTTGCCGCCGCGACAAAACCCTCCGGGTCGCGGCTTCCGAAGAGGACCTTCCTCCCGTCCCTGAGGTACACCCGCACCCCGCGGTCGCCCCCGGTCGTATAGGCCCGCCAGCCTCCGGCGCCCCGCCTGATGCCCCATCCGCCGAACTCTTTCATGGGACTGTATGTGCAGGCCTCCAGGCGGACGATCTCCCCCGCGGGGATCACCCTGAACCTGAGGTGGAGGGGGAAGTAACGGTAGGCGATCCCGTCGACCCGCACCTCGACGGTGAGGTGAAGGACGGCGAAGAAGAGGGGGAAGAGCGTGCCGAAGACGATGGTGATGACGGCCATCCCCCAGTCGGGCGCCGGGTTGTTCCCGAAGGGGATGCCAAGGAGCAACTGCTGCACCGCCCCCCACCAGGCGATTCCTGCAATGAGAGCGAGGACTGCCCAGAGCCAGACCTGGGTGAAGTGCTGCCTCTCCCTGAAGATGACCGGGACTTTGTCGACGTCGCTTTCCATATAAATCTCTCAATAGTGTCGTCTTCGGGGGATATATGATGATACTCGTGGAGAAGAATGCCGGTTATTCATTCAGGCCTCACCTTCGCGGTGGCGAGGTTAAGGCACAGAGGGCACCACCGAAAGCCATCCAGATTGTCTGGTACGTCCCCTGCGCGAGCAACCAGCCTCCCGCAATACTCCCCAGACCTCCCCCGCAGAAAAGCCCCGGCCCGATCAGTCCTGAGGGGAGTCCCCGGGAACCGGCAGTGACATCACGCGCTATCGTCGCCAGTGTCGATTTTTGCCCGTCTCCGGTCTCTGTACCCTCACTATCGTGCGGACCCGCCGCCGTAACCCGCCTCTCAACGCTTGAGGTGCCTCAGTCGCAGCACTCGCGTCCCAGCATCGCCGCCACGACCTGCGGGGGGAGAGTCGTCCTCTCGCTGATCCCGGCATCGGACAACCCCTCCGCCGCGAGGCGTGCGACCACCGCTGGCATCGGTTCGGCCACCTCGACCAGGTGACCGTCGGGGTCGAAGAACCGGACCACGCGCTGGGCCCATGGTTGCTCTTTCAGAGGGTGGAGGAGCCGGACACCCGCATCTGCGACCCGCCCGGCCATCTCCTCGATCTCCGCCGTCTCGAAGTAGACCTCTATCTGCGGTGCCGGCACCTCGCCCTGCGGCATCTTCCCCGCGTACAGCAGGTTGTTCACGTAGGCAAGGTCCCAGAGGGCAAGCCCGCCGACAAACCCAACATTCACGCCGATGTCCAGTTCTATCTCCTGCCCGAGGACGTCGATATAGAAGGCCTTCGCTCTCTCCATGTCCCCGACAAAGAGGACCGTGCTCCTGAAGGTTATATTCATGGCGAGGATATCTGCGCCGCAGGATAAAAGGTATTCGATATATCGCGGAGGACGAATTGCCAAAAAAAGAAAGGTTTAGAAACCCTCGTCGTCCTGGACGAGTTGCACATCGGCGATGTCATGCTGCCGGCCGGCGAGTTTCTTTGCCTTGAAAATGTTCTTTCCTTCCTTGCCAATTGCAAGACCGCGGTCATCGGGCTTCACGTCGACGAGGGCGACCTTCTCTCCATCCTCGTTCGTGGAGAAGGTGATTGAGGTGACCTGCGCCGGGAGGAAGCAGTTCTTCAGGAACTGCTCGGGGTCATTCGAGTACTCGACGACCTCGATCCTCTTGCCGAAGGCCTCGGAGGCCTTCTTGATCGTCGCTCCCTTCTTCCCGATCGCAAGCCCCATGTCGCCAGGATTGATGACGAAGATGATGCGGTCGTTCCTCTCGTCGATGATGCAGTCCCGGCTGCCCGCGCCGGTCATGTTCTCGAACTTGGAGATCAACTGCATGCAGTCTTCGGTGAGTTTAATTTCTGCCATCTAGGCCCTCTTGATGCTGAGGATATCTGAGTCGCCGGGTTCGACGACTGCAAGCGCACTGACGACAAATGGCTTACCGCAGGCCTTTCCGAGTTCGACACCTGAATTGCTGTACACGTAACTTGCAACGCTCTCGTTGGCCAGCATGGCCTCTTTGAATGCTGCGGGGCAGTTTTTGGCGATGACGACAAGCTGGGCCTTACCGGCCTTGACACACTCTTCAGTTGCGTTCTGTCCAAGGAAGACCTTGCCGGTTTTGATGGCTCTTCTCAAAGACTCGTTAAAGTCCATAATTAATTCTCCTGGTTTAAGGGTTTTGCAATTAACCTGATATCCCCTGTTCCGAGCTGGATCGGCTGACCGACGATGACGTTCTCGGTCACGCCGTTGAGAATATCAGATTCTCTTGCGACCGCGGCGTCGAGGAGGTGGTTGACAGTCACTTCGAAGGCGGCACGGGAGAGGACACTCTCCTTCTCGCCCGCGATACCGTGACGGCCGATCTGTTTGACCTCTCCGTCCATGCACATCATGTCAGCGATGAGCATGATATGCCGCACGTCAACCGAGATACCCTGCTCCCCGAGCGTGCTCTTCATCTCGTCGATGATCGCATTTCTGGCGGCCTCGATCCCGAGGATCTGGGAGATCTCGTTGATATTGTTGGTGCGGGTACGGGTGGTGTCGACACCCTCGACCTCGAACACATCCTTTAGGTTGGATCCTTCAGTATAAAGTATATACTCTCCTCCTTCCTTCCTGACAACCACCCGCTCGATGTCGTCGATACCCTGCACGATCACGTTCCTGACATGATCGGCAAGCTGGAAGAGGTTCTGGTACGTCTCGTTCTTGGGGGTGAAGATGATCGTCCCGTCTGCGGCGTTCCCTTCGGACTCGAAGTCGCGGTAGTGACGGCGGTCCCGGATCTTCTGCGGCGCTCTCTCCATGATCTCGCTCATGGCGATCTTCCTCTTGTCGCAGACCTCCTTTTTGATGTGCATCTCCACCCGCATGTTCGCCATGTCAGTGATGATGTCGCCGAACTCGTGGAGGGGTGCCGCTTCGATCTGCCAGGAGACTTCACGTGCCTTGTCCCTGTCAACCGAGTACTCGGGCTCCAGGTGGATCGTCATCGTCGGGGTCGAGGGTTCCTTCCTGGCGTCCATGATCTCGATGAGACGGGGCAGACCGAGAGTAACGTTGATCTCGGCCACACCGGCGTAGTGGAAAGTACGCATCGTCATCTGGGTGCCGGGCTCGCCCAGGGACTGGGCGGCCACAATACCGCAGGCCTCGCAGGGCTCGATCCGGGTCCGCTCATACTCGTGCTGCATACCCTTCATGATCGCTGCAAACTGCTCTGCGGTGACTTCCTTCCCGTCGAGGTCCTTGATCAGTTCATCTTTTGTCCTTTCCGGGAGTTCGGCCGCGTGGATCGCGGCCAGCATTGATTCGTCCATCAGACCTCCTCCTTGAGCACGTTCTCGATCACGCCTTTCACGTCCACAGGTTCACCGTAACTGCTCTTTGTCGGGTCGGTGCCGTCCTCCCCGTACTGGAACTGGAGGATACGGCCTCCGGTCGTCCTGACAGACCTGTCATATTCTACCTTCAGGTCCTGCAGGGCGTTGATCATCCGTCTCTGCAGGTACCCGCTCTGGGACGTACGGACTGCGGTATCGACGAGACCTTCACGGCCGCCGATGGCGTGGAAGAAGAACTCGGTCGGGTTGAGGCCTTTCTTGTACGACGACCTGACGAAACCGTGTGCCGGTGCGCCGCGGTCGCCCCTCTTGAAGTGCGGGAGGGTACGCTGGTCGTACCCACGGACAATACGCTCGCCACGGACTGACTGCTGTCCAACACAACCAGCCATCTGGGTCAGGTTCAGGATAGAACCACGGGCACCGGAGACGGCCATCACCACTGCCGAGTTTGAGAGACCGAGGTGGCGGGATGCGATCTCACCGGTGCTGTCACGGGCCTTGCCGAGCACCTGCATGATCTGCATCTCCAGGGTCTCCTCCTCGGTACGACCTGGCATCGGTTCGAGCTGACCCTCCTCGTAGATCTGGATACGGCGGCGGACGTCGCGCTCGGCGTTGTCGAGCACCTCGTTGATCTGGCCGTAATCAGTCTTGGACAGGTCTTCGTCGTCGATGGCGAAGGAGAACCCGTCGAACATGATGGACCTGATCGAGAGGCGGGTCACCTCGTTGATGAACTGCGCCGCTCTCTTCTGCGAGTACTGGCGGATGATCCTGTTCACGATCTCACCGTCGAATGCACCGATCGCCTTTTTATCGATGGTGCCGGTGATAAGTTCGCCGTCCCTGACTTTTACGTAGGTGTCACGGTCACAGAGTTCCTTCTTACAGGTCTCGCAGTGCTGGCAGGACGACGCCTTGAAGATCATGTTGATGCCGTCCGGGAGGATCACGGAAAAGACCTGTTTGTTGCTCCAGTAAGGCACACCGTTCTCGACCTTGCCAGGCTCCGGCATGTGCTCGACACCCGTGTGCCTGAGGAGGTAGAGAGCTTCGGACTTCGTGAACCAGCGCACGCCATGGGTCAGGAGGAAGATGCCTGAGATGTGGTCGTGGATGCCGCCGATGATCGGGCCTCCGAAACGGGGCGAGAGGATGTTCTCCTGCACATTGACCAGGATCTCGACCTCGGCCATTGCCTCCTCGGTCTGCGGCACGTGCAGGTTCATTTCGTCACCGTCGAAGTCGGCGTTGTACGGCGGGCAGACGGCCGGGTTCAACCTGAAGGTCTTCCCGTCCATGATCTTGATGTGGTGGCCCATGATCGACATCCGGTGCAGGGACGGCTGTCTGTTGAAGAGCACGATATCCCCGTCCCGCATCTGCCTTTCCACGGTCCAGCCCACTTCAAGCTGGTCGGCGACGTCGTCCTTGTTCTCGTCGGAGATACGGATGCGCCGTTCGTCTGCCCTGATCACGTAGTTCGCGCCGGGCGGATCGGTGAGAGCCTTCCTGCTGGTGCCGTTCCGCACGTAGAAGCGGGCGACGTCGATGTTCTGGGTGGTCACCCGCACCGGGATGGTCATCTCGTTTGCGATCGCCATGGGGATGCCGACCTCGTTCACGCTGAGGAAGGGGTTCGGCGAGATGACGGTACGGGCCGAGAAGTTCACACGTTTGCCTGAGAGAGAGCCACGGAAACGGCCGTCCTTACCCTTCAGTCTCTGGGAGAGAGTCTTTAACGGGCGACCCGAGCGGTGGCGTGCCGGCGGGCACCCTGCCACCTCGTTGTCGAGATAGGTGGTGACGTGGTACTGAAGAAGTTCCCAGAGGTCCTCGATGATCAACTGTGGTGCGCCGGCGTCCTGGTTCTCCTTGAAGCGCTGGTTGATCCTGATAATGTCCACGAGTTTGTGGGTCAGGTCGTCCTCGGAGCGCTGGCCGTTTTCCAGGATGATCGACGGGCGCATGGTTACCGGTGGCACAGGGAGCACGGTGAGGATCGTCCACTCGGGCCGTGCTACGTCAGGGTCGATGCCGAGGAGTTTCAGGTCATCGCTCGGGATACGCTCAAGACGGGCGCGGATGTCGGCCGGCGTCAGCTTGTGTTCCTCCTTCTTCTCCTTCCCCTGTGCGTCGGTGGTGACGACGACCTCGGAGAAGGTTGTCGGCTTCTCGAAGTTGACCTTCAACTGCTGTTCGCCGCAGTACGGGCAGACCCGTTCCTTCTTGATGTCTTTCTCGGTGACCAGTTCACCGCTCTCGTCCTCTTCTGTCCCAACGATCTTCGTGATCTCATCGGGGGAGAGGAGGAGCCTGCCACAACTCCGGCAGGTCACGCGGAGGAGTTTCCTGATCAGTCTCGTGTAGCCGACGTGGATCACCGGCTTTGCGAGTTCGATGTGACCGAAGTGCCCGGGACAGTCGCTTGCCTTCTGTCCACAGGTCTTGCACCGCATCCCCGGGTCAATGACGCCGAGGTGGAGGTCCATCAACCCCTGCGAGTACGGGTAACCGTCGTCGTCATAGGTGTCGGCCCAGATGATCTTCCGCACGCTCATCTGGCGGATCTCCTTGGGCGAGAGGATGCCGAACTCGATTCTTCCAATTCTCTTCGGGCTTGTCATATCTGTCCCCCCTTATACCATATCTTCAAGCCGCAGCCGCGGCGCGATGCCCATGCTCTTCATCTCGTCGAGGAGGAGTTTGAACGCGTAACTCATCTCCACGGAGTAGATGTCGGTCTCGCTACCACAGTTCAGGCACCGGGTGACATTTCTCTTCTTGTCGAGCATTGCCACCATGCCACAGCGGGCGCAGACGTACTGGTTCACCTTGTCGGACTCGTCGAGCAGGCGCTCTTTGAGTGCCATCGCGGCGCCGTGACCGGTCATCACATCACGCTCCATCTCACCGAAACGGAGACCGCCTTCACGGGCACGTCCTTCGGTCGGCTGGCGGGTGAGCACCTGGATCGGGCCGCGGGACCGTGCGTGCATCTTCGACGAGACCATGTGGTACAGTTTCTGGTAGTAGATCACGCCGACATAGATGTCCGCGTGGAACTGTTTGCCGGTGTAACCGTCGTACATCACTTCACGGCCGGTGTGCGAGAAGCCGTACTGTTTCAGGGCATGGCGGAGGTCTTCTTCCTTCGCACCCTTGAAGGCAGTGGAGTCGATCCGCCGCCCTTCGAGGGCGCCCACCTTGCCACCGAGCATTTCGAGCATATGCCCGACAGTCATACGGGACGGGATGGCGTGGGGGTTGATGATGAGGTCGGGGGCGATGCCCATCTCATTGAAGGGCATGTCCTCCTGAGGGACGATCCAGCCGATGACACCCTTCTGCCCGTGCCTGGATGCGAACTTGTCGCCGACTTCGGGCACACGGAGGTCGCGGGTCCGGACTTTCACGAGGCGCGAGGAGTTCTCGCCCTCGGTGATGATCACGGTGTCCACGATGCCGTGCTCGTTGCTCCGCATCGTCACCGAGGTGTCACGCCTCTTCTCGACTGAGATCAGTTCTCCGCTCGGTTCTTCGAGGAAACGGGGCGGTGAGGTCTTCCCGATAAGGACATCCTTCTCCTTGACGACCGTCTCGGGGTTGATGATCCCGTCGTCGTCGAGGTTCTGGTAATACTCGGCACCATGTGCGCCCGAGACTTCTTCGTCCGGGATCTCGATCCTGTCCACCTGACCGCCCGGGTAGCGCCTTTCTTCGCCTTCGTAGGTCCTGAAGAAGTGGGAGCGCCCGAGGCCGCGGTCGATCGAGGCCTTGTTGAAGATGAGGGCATCTTCAATGTTGTAGCCCTCGTAGGAGAGAATGCCGACGACGAAGTTCTGGCCGGCAGGACGGTCGTCGGAACCGATCAGGTCCGAGGCCTGGGTGTAGACCATCGGCTTCTGGCAGTAGTGGAGCTGGTTGCCCCTTGTGTCAGGCCGCAATTTCATGTTGGCCGTGGCAAATCCAAGGGCCTGCTTGACCATGCCCGCACCCATGGTGACACGGGGCGATGCGTTGTGCTCCGGGAAAGGTACATGTGCCGCACCGATGCCCAGGATCAGGGATGGGTCGATCTCAAGGTGGGTATGTTCGGGGGTCAGGTCGGCTTCGTTAATTGCAATGTAGAGGTTTTCCTCCTCTTCTGCGTCGATAAACTCGATGAAGCCCCTCCTGACGAGGTCGTCGAAGGCAATCTCACCAGCGGCGAGCTGGGCGATGTCGGCACTGGTGATCAGGGGTTTGCCGTCCTTGACGACGATCAGAGGTCTTCTTGCCCGGCCGCGGTCGGTGTTGATGACGACGTCGCCGTTGAACTCCTCGAAAGCGATGTTCACCTCTGAGGAAATTGCACCGTGACGCCGCATGGCCCGCGCCTTTTCCACGATCTCTTTCGGGTTTTCGACGAGTCCGATAAGGGACCCGTCAAGGAATACGCGTGACTTTTTCATCGGCGTTCCCTCCCGATGATCAGCGGCTCCACGCCGAGGTTGTAGAAGATATTCTTGATGTCTTCAGTGCTGTCATAGCCTTTTGAAATTTCTACCATTTGTGCGAAGTTCTTCACAAGACCACAGTTCGGGCCTTCCGGGGTTTCCGACGGGCAGATCCGGCCCCACTGAGTGGGGTGCAGGTCACGGGCCTCGAAGTGGGGCTGGGACCGGGAAAGGGGCGAGATGACACGCCGCAGGTGCGAGAGGACGCTCATACGGTCTGTCCGGTCAAGGAGTTGCGAGACACCTGTCCGTCCGCCGACCCAGTTACCAGTAGCAAGGGGGTGGAGGAGGCGCTCGGTCAGGACGTCGGCCCGCACGGCCGTGCTGATCGAGAGGTCACGGTGGCGCATGCTGGCGCGTTCGAGCTGGTACTTGATATCGCGGGTCAACCTGTTGAGGGAGATACGGAAGAGGTCTTCCATCAGGTCGCCTGCAAGTTTCAGCCTCTTGTTCGAGTAATGGTCCTTGTCGTCGATCTTCCGGCGGCCGAGCACGAGGTCGAAGCAGGCCTCTGCCATGCGGCCGAGGAAGTGTGCCTTCGCAAGGCGCACGCCGGTGACTGTCTCTTCATAGCCCTCATCGCCTTCCTTGAGGTTCTCGGGCATGAGGTAGTTGAGGTGGGGCAGGAGGTAGTTGTCGATGACGAACTCGGCCCGTCTCCTCTGGTATTCTTTCGTCTGGTTCGGCGCGAGTTTCTTACCGACGTACATGATGCCGCTCTCGACCGAGTCGCACTCGCTCTCTTCGAGGTTCTGCATCATGTAAGTGAGGATCTCCTCGTCGGTGGAAACGGCCTCGACGATCTCACGGTCACTCCCGAGACCGAGGGCACGCATCAGATCGGCGAATTTGAGGTGACCGGCGACTGATGGGAAGGAGACTTCGAGCAGGTTCTTCTTGTTCTTCTCGACGACGACAAGGGCACGGTAACCCCTGTACTGTGAGAAGACCTTTGCCACGTAGATCCGCTCGTTGTACCTCTCTGTGTACTCGGTCATGATCTTGTTCGAGGCAAGGTCCTCGAGAGTCATGAGCACCCGCTCGGAACCGTTCACAACGAAGTAGCCGCCCGGGTCGAAGGGGTCCTCGCCGTGGGCGACCCGCTCGCTGTCGGAAAGCTCTGCAAGGTTACAGGCGACCGACCCGATCATGACGGGCAACTGCCCGATCTCGGTGGTAACCGGGTCACCCCTGATGTCACCCTGCACGAGGGTCATGTCGAGTTCTATAGGTGCGGCATAGGTGAGGTTGCGCAGGCGCGCCTCTGCAGGGTAGAGGATGCTCTTCGAACCGTCGGCCTCGCGGACGATCGGTTTCAGGATCCGGATCGTGCCGAGTTCGACCCAGACCGCCTCGCTGTTCTTGCCCCTGTTTTCAATGTCGGTCTCGATGATCCGCTGTTCGTCCACCACTTTCTGGAGGTTGTGTTCAAGGAAATTGTTGAACGAGTCCAGCTGGTGACGGGCGACGTGCTCTCCCGAGAAATATGCCCTCGATATAACGCTTCTATCTAACAGATCTATCGCCCCCGATCACTTCTTTGGCCTCTTTACCACGTTACGATACGAGTCGGCGAGGCCAGCCGTCTGGCTTTTTCTCACAATCTTGATGACATCCCCGATTTTTGCCCCTATGGCCTTGGCGGCCGGGTCATCGCTGTAGATACGCGGAAGTTGTTCGAGTGTGATCTGATAGTGGGAAAGGAGTTCTGCAATCTCACTATCGGTCATCTTCTGATGATCCGGCACCATTTCATGATCTAGAACATTAAACTTGGTGCTCATCTTCAATCCCCCAGACAAGAAAGAGTTAAATTCAGATGTATCACCACATAAAAACCACAGACTGCGCCATGGCAGCGGGCCTAGAGGGATTTGAACCCCCGACCACCTGGTTAAAAGCCAGGCGCTCTACCTAACTGAGCTATGGGCCCCGTACGCAGACGGCATTATTACAATGATGCCTGAGTTAATATAATTTTCGGCCCCGTCGGGACCGTCCGGTCACAGGAGAATGTCTGGGGTGCTTTTTCTATGCGTCATGATAAGATTTAACTGCTACGATTCAGACGAATCTGTGATGGTCGTTACTCCTGATGAGAATCCACAGATGCAGTGGGCGATCAACGCTATTACGCGGGTCAACCATGTGATCTACCTCTTTATCGCTATTGTACTCGCCCTCCTTGCCCTGGTCTCATTTTATGATGTGGCCCTCCAGTTTGTGGATATCCTGAAGGCAGATGTACCGATGACCGACAGCATCCTCACGGTGCTCCACGCCCTCCTTGTCACCATCATCATCATCGAGATCCTGGAGACGGTGACCGCGTATTTCCGGACCAACCGTCTGCAGGTGCGGCCGATCCTTATTGCGGGCCTCACTGCGATGGTGCGGAAGGTGCTTGTCTATGGTCTTGAACCGACCGATATCATCGATGTTGCAGGGACGGTGGCGGTCATTGCGGTGCTCACGATTGCGGTGGTCCTGATTGGAAAAGAGGAAGAGTGCCCTTAAAGGATCGGGCATCTGAGGAACAAATTATTTTTTCTGTTGATGGGCGTCGATCTCGGCCTTGATCTGAGCAAGGCGTTCCTGCTGGAACTTGATGCTGTTTTCCATGTTCTTGATCGCAAGGGAGACTTTCTCGCTTGCTGTGCTGTCGTTAATGCTGTAGGTCGTTTCAAGTATGCGAAGGAGGCGGTTGTTCACGTCGACGCCTTTTGCAAGTCGCGCGTATTCGTCGATAAGGCGCCGGTCGAGTCCGACTTCCTTTGCCCTCTCGACGTCGTCCCTGATCATCTCACGGCGCTTGAGCACGCGCTCAATAGCATCGTAGAGTTCCCGGTGGGTGATGGGCTTTAGGATGTAGTCCTCGATATAGGATCCGTAGCCTTCTGCCTCGTCGGGAGTGAGCTGTTTTGCGGTCAGCATCAAGACCGGTATGTCACGCGTCTTCGGGTTGATCTTGATATTCTCCAGTGTCTCCCAGCCGTCCATCGGCTCCATCATGATGTCAAGAAGGATGAGGTCCGGGGTGACGGTGGTGAGGATCTCGAGGGCCTCCTCACCGCCATATGCGGCGATCGACTGGTAACCGCCCCGTTCCAGCATGGTGACGAAGACATCCACGACGAACGGACTGTCGTCTACCACCAGGACCGTGTACATTACAGTACCTCCGCTATCTCAGCTGCGATCTTGGTGAATAACTTGTAAACTGCCTCTGTGTCTGCCGTGGGGTCGAGTATGGCCGCAAGAAGCGTCCTGTCTCCGGCGCTCATGACAAGAACCGAGGCGTCGTCCGATGTGACCAGCACCTTCTGCGGGGGCTGGATATGTGATATGCTCGCTGCGGCCTCGGCCGACGCCAGCATGGTTGCGCTCATGGCAGCGAAGGAAGGTACAGATACCTCTCCCGATGCGAACGATTTGCCCATCAGGATCCCGTCACGGGAAGCGAGCACGCAGGCCGAAACGCCCCTGACCTCCATGATCTCCCTGATGAACGAATTTATTCTCTCCTTTAATCCCTGATGTTCAGTCATGCCCACCGTGTACCTTACTTTATCTTATATATCATATTTTGGTTTCTCTTGCGCCTGATAATGAGTAATCTCATTGATATAGACTTTTTATGAGGTTCTGGTCGAAAGGCCCCGAACATTTTGATTTTTTTTCCTGTCTATATGCCCTTGCGGGATATTCTGCCCATCTCGCAGGGGCGATGTTTAAATTTGCCCTTATTGCGTGGTTTTCATAATCTGGTGTATTTCCTACCGCATGTGATATCGCTATATCTTTATGCCAACTTCAATACCTTCCTGCAATTATTTATCAAGCTGCCGATTTTGTGTAATTAACATAGAGTTATAATATTCACAAACACTAAACCATATTAATGGATATTCCGAGAGGTACCTTCTCTACAATCAGACGAGATACCGCTATATCTGCTGTTCTTACAGAGATCCGGGATACATCATTCAGCGGGTATGCGATGGTGAGTCACGGAGGCGGCATGATCTCTCTTGTGTTCTCCGAAGGTACCTGCATACTCGCAGAGTACCAGAGCCTTCTGGGCGCCGCTGCATGGCAGGCGGTTCAGTCGATGGGAGAGGAGAAAGCAGAGATTGGGCTCTATCTCCTCACCCGTCAGCAACTTCGACTTGCAGATGAATTCAACACAAATGCCCGGGTTTCAGCCCGGGCCCCTCCAAAGGGTGAGGAGGTGCAGGCCGTACGGAACATCGGAAAGGTACAACCGCCGAAGGCGTCTCCCGGGAAAGAACGCCTTGTCGTTCCCCGGGGAGAACTTTTCGAGATGAAAAAGGATGTGGCGACCGCAGAGGTCCTTGAGTCCCTGAAGAAGCGCGCATTCACGGGTTATGGCCTCTTTACAGTTGCCTCGGTCAGTTTCACCCTCGTTTTTTCGGGCGGGAGCTGTATCCTTGCCGGGTATGGCGGGGAACGCGGCTCAGCCGCTCTGGAGAAGGCGAAGGCCCTGAGCGTTCCGGGGGATGTCGGTCTCTACACCCTCACACCCCAGCAGATCGCCCTCTCCATTGAGTTCAACGGGGAGTACCGCGTTGAAAGCGCACCCCGGCCAGAGACCCGCCTACCCCGGGTTCAGAAAGGTGCGGAGGCACCTGCCATGAAGAACCGGTTCCCGCCGCCCCGCAAAGGTGGTACGGCAGGGACCGCTGGCCCCTCTCCGGCCGCGGTGCGGGAGGACCAGAAGGGTGCTGCCGATGCTTCCCCCTCCGTAGGGAATGATGCCCTCATGAGAGACCTCAGCGCACTTGATGCGATCGACACTGCGGAGATGGCTGCAAACTTGAAGACCAGTTATGTCTCGATACTGGACCGTCTCCAGCTCGGGCATCTGGTCAATGAAAAAAAGGAAAAGGAAGCGTGATTGTCACATGGATGACGGAACGATATTCATTGCACTGGGACAAATCATTGTCGTCCTCCTTGCACTGATTGGTGTGGGTGTTGCCGGGTGTGTCCTCTACCTGGTGAGAGTCCAGGAGCAACTGGTGGCGATACGAAAGGATTCGCAGGAAAGGCAGCAGTATACCCAGCTGCGGAACATCGTTGGCGGGACGGCGCAGACCTCGGTGGACATGTTCCAGCTCTTCAAGCATATCCAGCGGTCCCGTGAGGTTGAATGGGAGAAACCTCCCCTGAACCTTGACCTCTTTGAGGGGCGCGCCGATATTGCGGGGAGCATGCAGGCAATGTGCGAGAAGTACTATCTGGATGCGTTCACGGTTGCCACCGATGACGGTCTCGTGGTCGCCTCCTCGGAGGACGATGCGTCTGCTGATGCGGCAAAGTATAGTTACCTCTTCACCGAGGGGAAACTTCCCGACGATCCGAAGGTGATGCTCTTTGGTATCCAGCACAAGGGCTCGAACCTTGTCGGCATCCTCAGGACCGAGCACAACATCCCCGATGCATGGGTCAAAGACATGGAGAGCGATGCGGTGTCCATTCTGAGAAAGTGGCTCTGAGGATTGTGTGGAGGTCGGACAGAGAGTGTCGAACCGAAACGTGATACGAGGAATGAGATGATACGAGCATACACGATAGCATCGGGTAAGGGCGGGACGGGAAAAACGACTTTCACGGTTAATCTCGGTACTGCACTTGCCCAGCTTGGCAAAGAGACCTATATTCTTGATGCCGACGTAGGGATGGCGAATATCGGTATCCTGCTTGGACTGGAGAATGTGCCGGTGACCCTCCATGAGGTACTTGCTGGAAAAGCGAGTATTGACGAGGCGATCTATGACGGTCCCGCCGGTCTGAAGGTGGTGCCGAGCGGCATCTCTCTCCAGGGATTCCAGGATTCAAATCCAGACCGCCTGCGGGAAGTGATGCATGACCTTGTTGACCGGTGTGATTTCCTGCTGATCGACGCGCCGGCTGGCATCAGCAGGGACGGCGTGGTCCCGCTTGCAGTTGCCGACGAAGTGATCCTGGTTGTCAACCCCGAACTCTCCTCCATCGTCGATGCGCTGAAGACCAAGATCCTCACCGAACTGGTCGGCGGTCATGTACAGCATGCGATCATCAACAGGGCCGGCAGGGACAACCTTGATTTCGTCGAGCACAAGATCGAAAAGTCTCTGGGTGTCACCTCACTGGGCGTTATCCCCGAGGACACTTTTGTCAGAGAATCGGCGGCGTACAAGATGCCAGTGGTGATCAAGCACCCGACGTCGGGTGCGGCGCGTGCGATCAAGAAGATCGCTGCGGAACTCGCCGGCTGTGAGTATCACGAAGATGTTGCTGTAACGCGTGAAGGATTCATCGATCGTCTAGCAAGAACACTATTCCGGGGGAATCGGTAAAATGGAACCATTCGACATGGGAGGCATCCTCCTCATTATTCTGGGCTGCGTGATTGTCATCCAGCTCTTCATCATGTATGTCATGTACGTCAGAATCCAGCAACTGCTGAAAGAAGTCGACGCCCTGGGCAGCAGGATGAAGATCACGGACAACGAACTTGAAGCGCTCACCAAGAACGTGGAGAAGTTCAAGCAGTTGCGTATCTGACCCCAATTTACTTTTTTCGGATCTGTTGAAATATCTTGTATGAGAATGCTTCAGGGGGAGGTCATTGTCGCACGTCTGTCTTGACCTCACATTCTGAAGAGACTGCCATCCACCCCTTATCCTGGTGATGGGATGCGAATGAAGGGAGCATGAGAAAATCTTTTCTGATGGTCCTGAGGTAAAACCTTCCACAAATTTCGCCCATACTCTGCACTGCTTTTCCCGTATTGCTGTGTCCTCAGGGAACGACGAAGTACCCTCGTCTCCTCCAATCCCCCCCTCCTGCGCCCTGCCTGCGAGTCGATCCTCTCACCGCTCTCTGGCCTGCATTTGGGTGTTCAGGACGGAAGAGTAGATATAGCGTGACGTCCAAACGTATAGAGTCGGTTGGGGTCATAGGGTAGCCTGGCCATCCTAGGAGACTGGGGGTCTTCTGACCCGCGTTCAAATCGCGGTGACCCCACCACCTTGTTCTTGGTGTTTTTTTATGAAATTTCAGCCACGGTGTACTGAATGCCTTCTCTCCCGCGTGGGATATGAGGCCGGGCTTGTGCTCGACGACCCCGGTGCGGTCGAGAGGGTGCGGCGTGCGGCGACGGCCATGCTCGCCGCGAGGAAGGACGACCCGGAGGTCCCGGCATCGGTGCTTGCAAGTGCCGTCCACCGGTGTGCGTACGACCTGATCGGTGTCGACGACCCCTACCGGGACCTCAAGAAGCAGAACAGCAGGGACGCACTCCATGCCGCCGAAAAGGTTGCGCCCGCCCTCCATACGTTCAGGGACTATGTCACCGCCGCCGTGATCGGCAACACCTTCGACTACGGCGTCCAGTCTCACCAGGTGACCAGTGATTTCCTCTCTTTCTTCGGGGAAGAGTTCCCGAAAGGCCTTGCAGTCGACGACACCGACAGGATCCTTCCGCTCTGTCGTGACGTCGTCTATTTCACCGACAACTGCGGGGAGATCGTATTCGACCGTCTCCTCCTCAGGTACCTGAAGACACGGGGTGCGAAGGTGACTGTCGTCGTCCGCGGCGCTCCCATCCTCAACGATGCCACCATGGAGGACGCCCTTGCCCTTGGCCTCGACACCGTCGTCGACCGCGTGACCGCGACGACCTGCGGTGAGCGTGAACTCGGGGTGAACCTCTCCCTTATCCCCGACGATGTTGCAGATGCCCTCGGAAGATGCAGTCTTGTCATTGCAAAGGGGATGGCAAACTACGAGGCCCTCACCGAATATGATGATCTCCCGCCGACCGCCTTCCTGATGGCCGTCAAGTGCGAGACGATCGCACAGATCGTGGGCGTCCCGAAGGGCTCGAAGGTGGCAGTGCTCAGGGACTGACGTCGTTTTTCTCCCTGATCATCCCTTCCATGCACCGCCTGATGAGGTCCTCTGTCTCTGGATTATCCGGACACTGTGCCTCAGCGCGTTTGCAGAAGGCTGTGGCTTCCTTGTAGTGGCCGACTGCGATGAGTCGTTCGGCCATCTCATGGAGGAGGTCGATGTTCTCCGGGTCGAGGCGGCATCCGCGGATCAGAAATCCGAGCGCCTCCCTGTCGTTCCTGGCCGTTTTTGCGAGGTAATACATCAGTTCAGGCTGGCCCGGTTTTTTTCGCAGGGCCTGCCAGAAGGCTTCCCGCGCCTCCTCCTTCTTGCCGAGGTGGTAGAGCGCCACACCGTGACCGAACCAGGCCTCGCCGTCGTACCTGTTGAGTGTGAGGGCTGCAAGGAAGGCCTCGTCGGCGGGTCCGGGCATGTCCAGTCTGAGGAGTGAACTCCCCAGGAGGACAAGAGCCTTCAGGTTCTCGGGTTCCCGCGTTGCGGCCGCAAGGAAGTGCTGGTACGCCTCTCTGTACTGACCTGTCGCCATCATCACCTCTCCCTTCCCGACAAGAAAGTCCGGGTGGTCGGGCACCACTCTGAGTGCCCGGTCGAAGAAAGAGAGGGCTTCCTTGTATTCGTGCATGGAAAGGTGTGTGACTCCCTCGTTGTACCAACCGAGAGCATATCTTTTCTGTCTGGGTATTTCGTGCATGGTGGTCATGATCAGTACGACGAGAGATCAAATACGTATAATTATATTTATAAATTTCTACTGATCCAGTATATCTATTGATGTAAATTCGTAATATTTTCTAAAATTCGTGGAATCCACTGGAATAGAATGGTATTCTCCGGATGAACTGTTCCACCAGTCCTGATCAGGAGATCACCGTTGCCCAAAAACGCCTTCAGATAAGTATTTTCATGATCTGAACTCTGCGCCCATCCAGACACGTTTATATGCTGCCTCCCCGTATTCTTCGTATGGACGCTGTACTCGGCATCTCCCTTGGCTGGATTCTTATCGTGCTGGGGGCCCTCCTGCTCGTCATCGAAGCCACCAATCCCGGCTTCTTCGTTGCCGTCCCCGGGACCGTGATGATCATCCTCGGCGTCCTCTTTGTGCTCGGCGTGGATGTCTTCGGTTCGACCCTCGGTGTCGTTGTCGGCGTGGTGACCGCCCTTATCACCGCTGCCGTCACGGTCTGGCTCTACTCACAGATCACCCCGCAGGAAAAGCCGACGACGATCAGTCGTGACTCGGTCGTCGGCCTCGAAGGGCGGGTGGTCAGGGCCGTGGACCCCGACTCCATTGGAGGGAAGGTCCTGATCGCCGGCACCGAGTGGAGTGCGAAGTCGGTTTCCGGCCCCCTCAGGGAGGGAGCGAGGGTTGTCGTCGTCCGTTCCGAGGGCGTGCACGTCGTTGTCGACGAGGTGAAATGACATGGTACTTGCAGAGGTTCTCAACAGCTTGATCACGGTCTTCCTGATCCTCGTGATCATCTACATCGTGGCGCGTGGCGTCGTGATCATCCAGCCCTATGAGCAGGGCCTTCAGATCAGGCTTGGTAAATATATCGGAAGGCTCAACCCCGGTTTCCGCTGGGTCGTCCCCCTGATCACGGTCGTCGAGAAGATCGACCTCAGAACACAGGTGATGGACGTCCCGTCACAGGAAGTGATCACGAAGGACAACTCCCCCACGAATGTCGACGCCATCGTGTATACCCGCGTGGTCGACCCGGAGAAGGCCTTCTTCGAGGTGGCGAACTACCGGATGGCAACGGTTGCCCTTGCCCAGACCAGCCTTCGCGGTATCATCGGCGACATGGAACTCGACGAGGTGCTCTACAACCGCGACCTGATCAACACAAAACTGCGTGATATCCTGGACCGGGAGACCGACCAGTGGGGCGTGAAGGTCGAGCGCGTGGAGATCAAGGAGGTCGACCCTGTCGGTGCGGTGAAGCAGGCGATGACCGAACAGACGTCCGCGGAGCGTGAGAGGCGTGCGGCCATCCTCCGGGCGGAGGGCGACAAGCGCTCGGCTATCCTCCGGGCCGAGGGGGAGAGGCAGTCCATGATCCTCCAGGCCGAGGGCGAAAGACAGAGCAAGGTCCTCCGCGCCGAGGGTGAACGTCTCTCGAAGATCCTCCAGGCGCAGGGCGAGGCCCAGGGACTGCGCATCCTCTCCCTCGGTTCCCGGCCTCTTGACAAGAAGGCGATCACCGTCCTCTCCCTCGACGCCCTGAAGCAGATGGCCGATGGGCAGGCGACGAAGATCATCTTCCCCTTCGAGGTGTCGAGCCTCATCAAGCAGAGCGCACGTTTCCTCGGGGCGACTGACGAGATGCCGGAGGAGGAGGGCGCTGCAGAGGTCGGGGAGATCGACGCATCGATCCTTGGCGAGGTCCCGAAGCCCGAGGAGGTCTCAAAGCTCCTCGAAATCCTTGAACAGAAACTTGAGAAAGAGGAGTCTGTCGAGGACCTGAAGGCCGGGAAGAAAGAGGTACTCTAATCTTTTTTGGGTCTGGAAATATTTCCGGGACCTATTCCCATTTTTCCCTCTCGCACCATTGCTGTCAACATGGTCATCCATGAGGCAGGGTAGCGGGAGAAATTCCACAACAAAATTCCACAACAAAGATGCGAACCCCTCCTGTTCCGCTGACGTCGAGGTGAGGTTGATGAGGGCCAGAACAATTGCGTTGTCAAAGATTACAGGAGTAAACGCCGCGAAAAAGAGGTGGAGAGCGGCGAGACGATTGAGGGGTTGAAGACGTGGTCTGTCTCAAAGGCCCCGTGATCTTATTCTGGTACAAAAACTATTTTTCCGGTTTCCAGAATATTTCCTGCCTCTTATCGGATCTTTCTCGTGCGGTACCACTCTTTGATATGCTCGTTGAAGTAGGTCCCGTGGGAAGAGGCCGTCATCAATTCCCGGTAGACCGACTCCGGGACGTCTGAATACTGGTAGAGAGAGCCGTTTGTGAACTCGATCTCCAGGGTGCCGGAGAGAGAACTGTACCCGACCGACTGGATGGTGCCGGAAGTGATCGCCTGCCGCAACATAGATCTGCTATGGTGCGTGTCTGTTGATATAACGTTCTACTCCGGGTTTTTGAACGCCGTCAGGCAGAGCGTGCGGTCCCCCGGGGTGGTAAAGGCCGGGGAGAATGAGTCAATATAGTCTTCTTTTTTGGGTGAATTTCAGTTCTGGTTCCCGGTCAGGTCTCCTCCGCCATCAAGCCCCTTTCCATCCAAGGAACCGATACAGAAGAGTTGCAAGGCCGATATTCAGCGCCATCACGCAGGCGTAGATCACGCCGTTGGAGAGAGGTGTGTGCCAGTAGATGGCCGGCACCATCGAGAGGCCAGAAGAGACGAGGAGAAACGGGAAGAAAAATCCGACGACGGAGACCTGAATGTTGCAGGCGAGAACGCGTCTGAAGCCGGGCGTCTCGCCTGATCGATTGGAGACGACGAAGGGTGGGACGAGCACCGCCACAGGCACCCCGAATGCCAGCGCCCCGATAAGAAGTGTCGGGGCGTCGGTCTGCATGAGCAGGGTAAAACCGACCACGGTGACGAGGACGAGTATCCCGAGGCGGTGAAGGCGATCGCCCGTCCGTGTGAGAAGTGTATGGACACACCCGAGCAGCACGAGCCCTATGAGGCAGGCGACGAGTTCAAAGAGTATCACGAGGAAGAGAAAGCCTTCGACGATGTCCATTCAGGATCCTCGTGGAGATGATTGATGGATTCTCTCTTGTATCTTTGCATGTGTCCCTCCCTCTCAAGGGGGGGTTTCATGCCTGTTTGCAAAAAAAAGGATCCCTCAGATATGGAGGAGATAGGGCAGGGCGATCAACCCGATCATCATGGAGAGGAGGATCCAGGAGACGAAGGTGACGATCGCCTGCCCGTACCGGCCCCATCCCCGCGGTTCGAGGACACGGTCGAGCCCTTCCTTGAGGATGTAGCCGCCGTCGAGGGGCACCATCGGGATGGCATTGAAGATCCCGACATTAATGTTGATCCAGGCCGACCAGAAGAGGAAGTGGACGACCCCCCAGAAGAAGGGGAAGGGCTCCTCGTAGTAGGCCGCGGCCGGGGTTTCGAAGGCGAGCACCTTCAACTGCTGCCCGCCGATGGACATGTCGAAGGGGATGGTGACGAAGCGCAGCCAGCCGATCGGCGAGAACATCTGCCCGACCATGCCCTGCACGCTTGCGGCGTCATAGTAGTAGATCCCCATGTAGCCTGATGTCCTCGGTCCCACCTGTCCGGTGATCGCCTCGGGCCATGCCGTGAGGTTGAGGGTGTGGTCTGTCCTGACGCCGTCTTTCTCGACGGTGAGGGCGAGACGGTCACCCGGCTCCGTCGTGTCGAGGGCCGCCGTCACCTCATCCCGCGTCGTGACCGGGACGCCGTTCACCTCTGTTATGACGCTCGGTGTCGGCACGCCCGCGCCATATGCCGGGCCCCCTTCATAGACCCCGTAGACCGCCGGGGTGTTGAGGGGCGTCGCCATCCCCACGACCAGGATGAAGAGCACGAAACAGATGCCGCCGATGACGATGTTGTTCGTGATCCCGGCGCCAAGCATCCTCGCCTTCGGCCAGCCGTGGACACGCTCCGCGTCCTGCTCGTCGGGCTCGACAAAGGCGCCGATCGGGATGACAGCATAGAGGAGGCCGGCGCTCTTCACCTTGATGTCCTCGATCCTGCAGAGGATGCCGTGGCCTGCCTCGTGGATCACGAGAGTGAGGAAGAAGGCGAGCCAGACCGCGACGGTCGAGGGGACGTACTCGTTGATGCCGGGGAGGAGGAGGATATTCTGCGGCTTGTAGATCCCTGTCGGCTCGGGCTGGGTGACGAGGGTGATGTTGAAGGCGAAGACGAGCATGAGGGTCATCAGCACGGCCGAGATGACCACCATGACGACCCCGACCGTCCCGTAGACGCGGAGTATTCGGGAGAACGGCCTGAACCAGTCGAAGACCCCGACGTTCTCCGTCTTGATCATCATGATCGGGCCGTAGAAGTCGATATGATCAGCAAATTTCCCGGTCGCCTTCACGTATGCAGCTGCCAGGATATAGATGCCGAGAAGAAGTATGAGGATCGTTACCCAGTCCATCTGAGAATAAGTGTGGTTGCCGCACCCAGATAAGGGTTCTCGCCGGTGAAGGCGGCACTGCTGCTCCCCGGGTCTTTATTCGGGTATTGCGTCGTAATCCCGGCTATCTGGATGTAATTGTGACATTATATATAAATTAGAGGAAAGGCCGGTGCCGGTCTGCCCAAAGGGTATTATGTCAACTCTTTTTTTGATGGGATCAGAAATCGCCGAGCGTCGTCTGGCGCCGACGGTCCATCAGCCGCACCACCGTCTCCCAGCTCTGCCGGGCGCATGCGGGAGGCATGCCGTGGCTCGTGATATAGCCTTTGAGGTACGCGATGGTCGCCGGGTCTGAGGGGTAGCCGCTCCCGATCTCCCCCTCTTTGGCGTGCAGCGCCTCGATCGCACGGTCCCGCGTCACCTTCGCGACGATGGAGGCGGCGGAGACGACAGGGAAGAGGGCGTCGCCGTGGTTGCGGGAGATGACCGTGCAGGCCCCACCGAGGAGTGCGGCGACTGTCGAACCGTATCGCTCCTCGTTCACGTCGCAGGCGTCGACATAGGCGGTCGGCGGGAGGGGTGCGAGGGTGCGGATAGCATCGGCATGCCCATGTGCCACCAGGACGTTCATCGTCATCTCCTGCCGCAGGCGGTCGATCTCGGCCGCCGGTATCTCGACCACACCCCAGGGGAAAGACTCCGTGATCTCGGCATAGAGCCTCTCCCTCTGCCGCCGGGTGAGGGCCTTCGAGTCCCGTACACCGTCTGGCAGGTCGGTCTCCTTCTCGCACCCGACAGTCCCGACCACCATCGGACCGAGGACCGCACCTTTCCCGGCCTCATCGACGCCGCATATCATGGGAAGAGAGTAGGATGCACAAGATATTTCAAGGCAGGGGCGGCAAACAGGTGTAGATGTACCTCGTCATTGTGGGCCTCGGAGGGATCGGGCGGAACCTGACGGCGATATCTGCAGATCGTGGAGATTCTGTCGTCGTTATCGACCAGGACGAGTCGAAGTGCAATGATATCTTGGACCACTATGATGTGCTTGCGATCACCGGCGACTCCACCGATAGTTCTGTTCTGGACGACGCTGGTATCGACCGTGCGCAGAGTCTTGTCGCCACCACGGGCGACGACGCCGTCAACCTGATGACCTGCTGGCTGGCAAAACGCTACAATGTCCCCAACGTCGTTTCCATCGTGAACCAGAAAGAGCACTCGGCGCTCTTCAAGGAGGTTGGCGTGAAGATCAGCGAGAACCCGGACGAACTCGTGGCAAACCGCCTGTATTACTGGGCAGAGAACCCAAACATGCAGCAACTCGCCTCCATACCTGGTGGGACCATCTTCGAGATCGTCGCGGAGGACGGGGCGCCGATCATCGATCACGAGATCAGGGAACTCGAGGTGAAGAACTTCGTCTTCATCGCTATACGCCGTGCAGGTGGCGAACTGATCATCCCGAGCGGGCAGGTGAAGATCCGGCCGGGCGACAATATTACTGTCTTCACCAAGAAGGAAGCTGAGTCCGAGTGCCTTGAAATCCTCAACAGGCAGTTGAAAAAGTCAGAGGAACCGGCTCTGTAGATCCACACTCTTCCGGGGGACTATCGTCCCCGGTCCCCTGGGTTCAGGATAGGCCGGGAACGGCAATCTCAGACCTCAACATTTTCCCGATCATTCTTTCCCGCTCCTATCCTGATTTTGGGAACGACCGAAGTGAGCATGAGAAGATCTCTGATCTTCGCTGTGCGAGTTCCAGCGAGCATGAGAAGATCTCTGATCTTCGCTGTGCGAGTTCCAGCGAGCATGAGAAGA
>NZ_CALFSA010000017.1 GCF_937919355.1 uncultured Methanofollis sp.
CTCACCTCGCCGTGGACGAGCTCGCGCCCCTTCACCAGGAATTTTCCCGTAAATGGGTGGTGCGAACTGATGAAGTAACTGGTGTTCTGGATATCGGAGGTGTTTTTCAGGCAGGCAAGGTCCCGGGAGATGTCGGTCTCTCTGGAAGCAGGCGGCACAGATGCAGCGGGGAGATCATCCTGATAGGCCCCGGCCTCCTTCCGCCGCCTGATATTCTCCCGGATCTGTCCCATGATCTTTTCGACGTCGATCTCGCCGTCGCGGATCTCAAAGGTGTTCTCGTCCATCTCTCTCATCTCCGCCAGATGCAGGGTATATCGACGATCCCGGCATCCCGTCCCGTCGGGATAACATCGAAGGCATATTCCCTGTCATGCCAGTCATAGGGCTGCTGGTTGTGGGTGTGCACCGCCACCGTGAGGAGGAACCTCCCCGTAAGCATCGGCACCGCCTCGATCATCAAATCAATATGCCCCTTCCCCTCTAAATACCCGATCGAAACGTCCTTCAGTTCGGTGTTCGTCCCGTACAGGTGCGCACCCTGCTCTGAATAGAGGGAGACCCCGAAGACGGGATCGGGGATCCTTTCATGGGCGTCGTAGAAGATCCTGATGGTCATGGGATCGAAGGAGTTGAAACGCACGCCCTCCCTGCCGAACTTATCCAGGAACTTCACGCCGGTGATCTCGACCTTCCTGTCCCCCCAGCGTGTCTCGGGTTCCGTGGACTGCACAACCACGTCTGCCGGTTCCTCCTCTCTCCGCCCATAGACATAACTGTCGATCACCTCGTCCGTCTCCCCCAGGGCGACCTGCTCGCCGTGGTTCAGGAGGAGGGTCCGGTCGCAGAACCGGCGGACAGACCCGAGATCGTGGGAGACGAAGACGATCGTCACCCCCTCCTTCCTGTACCTGTTCAGCACGTCCAGGCACTTCTGCTGGAACTCCATGTCGCCGACGGCGAGCACCTCGTCCATCAGGAGGATCTCGGGGTCGGTCTGGATCGCGGTCGAGAAGGCGAGACGGACCTGCATACCCGAGGAGAAGTTCTTCAACTTCGCGTCCCTGAACCGTTCTAGCCCGGCGAAATCGAGAATATCGTCGATCCGCCCCTCGATCTCCCGCTTCGAGAGACCCATGATCGTGGCATAAGTCCTGATGTTCTCCACCGCGGTGAAGTCGGGGTTGAAGCCGACGCCGAGTTCGAGGAAGGGCGTCACTTTCTTGTGAACCGAGATCGTCCCCTGCGTCGGCCGCATGATCCTGGCGAGCAACTTCAGGAGGGTGCTCTTCCCGCTCCCGTTCTCGCCGATGATCCCGAACATCTCCCCCTCCTCCACGGAGAAGGAGACGTCCCTCAGGGCCGGGAAGGTCTCGTACTGCGTCGGCCGCAGGAGACCGGTCAGGGCCTCGAAGACCGTCGTCCTCTTCTCGTGCGGGATGCGAAAGACCTTCTCCACATGATCGACGTCGATGACTCCCATTTACATCTCCTCCGCAAAGCGCGGTTCATAGTGTGCAAAGATGAGGTATCCCACAATGAGGGCGATGACTGCCATAACCCCTGCATAGAGCAGTGACCCCGGTGCCGCGGGGGTGGAATAGATGATCGTGTCCCGTGCGGCCGTGATGATATGGGCCATGGGGTTGAGGAGGAAGATCTTCTGCAGGCTCTCGTCGAAGATGGTGATCGGGTAGAGGATCGGCGTCGCAAAGAACCCGGCCTGGAGGATCACCGCCCAGATGAACTGGACGTCCCGGTAAAAGACGTTGAGAGCGGCAAGGGCGAGGGAGAGGCCCATGGAGAGGAGGAAGAGGAGCGCGATGATCAGGGGTACGTAGACAAGGTTTGCCGAGAGGGGGACCTGGAAGTACGCCATGAAAATGATAAAGACCAGAGACTCGAAGATGCTCATCAGGAGTGCGGTGATGCAGGACGAGATCACCAGGATGTCCCGCGGGAAGTAGATCTTCTGGACCATGCTCGGTTTCCCCAGGATGGCGTTGAGGCCCATCGAGGTCGCCCGCGAGAGGAAGTTCCAGAGGATGATGCCGAGGAGGAGGAAGAGCTGGTAGTACTCCACCTGGATCCGCATCAGGTTCGAGAAGACCACGTACAGGACGACGAGCATCAGCAGGGGTTCGAGGAGCGACCAGAAGTACCCCAGAACCGAGTTCTTGTACCTCTGCTTGAACTCACCCCATGCAAGGGTCCAGATGAGGTTCCTGTACCCGTACAATTCCTTGAAATGACTAAACACCATCATTCACCACGGCACGGATCTGTTCTGTGAAACGGGGGAGTGCGAAGGCCTCTGCCCGCCTGAGACAGGCGCCCCTGTACTGCTCCGGGTCTTTCGAGACGGCGAGGACGGCGTCGCGGATCTCCCC
>NZ_CALFSA010000018.1 GCF_937919355.1 uncultured Methanofollis sp.
GTGATGGCGACCATGAGGATGACGCCGATGACCGGCGACACTGCTTCTTCATTCTGTGCGAACTGTTTCATCGTTTTCACCTCCAGACCTCCTCAGAGGCTGGATATCATAATGTGCCGGGACGTACGATATAAATGTGCTGATTTGAATCTGACTTTGACTGCATATTATATTCAAATTTAGAGAATAAATCGCGGGATATCCGGGAGAAATCTCCGGAGAGGTACGGGCACCGGCGCCGTGCCGGAGCGGACGGGACAAAGGAGAAGATTTGAGGCCCCATGTCGAATCCGGGGCAATTCCGCGTGCCACCACGATAACCGGCCGCACAGCGGATCGTTCTCTCTCGCAAAAGAGGAGTGGAGACGTGCGGGAAGATCGCGTCATCATCATGCAACGATATATAATGATATGTATTTGGGCACGTGTTTCATGGTATCCAGAACCTGAAAAAAATTCCAATTATAGTTATATTCTCGTTTTTAAATGAAATTATTCCACATACGGGAAGCCACCCCTGCCGCACTGCCACAGGGGGTCCACCGACCGGCGGCCCCGGCGGTCGGGGACGGCATGGACGATAGCACCGTCGATGAAGGTCTTTGCCGCGACAAAGGCGTCCCTGAGGGGCATGCCGCGGGCGAGTCCCGCCGCAAGGGCCGCGGAGAAACAGCAGCCCGTACCGTGGACGGCATAGGGGTGGCGAAGGCCGGAGAGGACGACCTCGCCTGTCGCATCGATGAGGATGTCGGTCGGTTCGCTCCTCAGGTGACCGCCCTTCACGATCACGGCACCGGCGCCCATGGCGAGGATCGCCCGCCCGGCCTCCCGCATCCCATCAACTCCCTCGATAGGAAAGCCTGCCAGCACCTCAGCCTCGGGGAGGTTTGGCGTCACCACCGCCGCACGGGGGATCAGGTCGGCGACCAGGGCGGCGACCGCGTCCTCCGCAAGCAGGCGGGCGCCCGAGGTCGCCACCATCACCGGGTCGATGACGAGCGGGACACCCGGGGGCAGGGCGGCGGCCACCGCGTGGATGACCCCGGC
>NZ_CALFSA010000019.1 GCF_937919355.1 uncultured Methanofollis sp.
CCACCTACAACTCGATCATCGTCACCGACCGCCTCTATGACGAACTGGAGGGGAAGGCGAACGGCTATGATCAGGTGCTGGTCATGGTCAGGAACATCGACGAGATCGACGGTGTGAAGGAGGCGATCGAGAAGAGTCTCAACGCCCGGAAGGAGACCGTGGAGATCATGGACCTGCGGGGCCTGATCGAGTCGATCAACTCTATCATCGGCACGGTCTCCCTTGTGGTGACCGGCATTGCCGGGATCTCCCTTGTCGTCGCCGCCGTGAGCATCTTCAACGTCATGATGATGTCGGTGAACGAACGTATCCGCGAGATCGGCATCCTCAAGAGTATCGGTGTGAAGAGGAGAGAGATCAGTCGGATGTTCCTGTACGAGGCGGCGATCCTGGGGTTCATCGGGTCCCTGATCGGCGGCATCCTCAGTCTCATCGGCGGCGGGGTGCTGATCCTGGTCGTCCTCCAGGACATCTCGTTCTTCTTCAGCCCCCCGGTCCTCCTCAACGTGGTCTGGGGTATGCTGGTGGGCACCGGGGTCTGCGTCCTCTCGGGCGTGTACCCTGCCTGGAAGGCCTCGAAACTCTCCCCGATCGTGGCGCTGGCGGCCGAGTGACGGCCCCGGCCCAGATCTCTTTTTTCAGGATCTGGAAGTTTCAGTTCCGGTGGGATTGGAGGGCGAATGGCGACTTCCCATCTCCGGACCTCACTCTGTCTTCCCTGGCCCTATCCTAATGTTGGGGGTGGGGGTCCGGGGGTGGATTGTAGGGAAGGCGGGTGGCCCGCACCGCCCGTCATGAGATCGGGAGACACGTCGACCGGAGCATGCCGGGTTCTACTCCGTCCCTCTTTTTTTCCTCCTGCTCTCGACCCCGGCCCTCTCCAGCGCATAGGTGATCGCCCACCGCCCCCTGCCAAACTCCCCGGCCAGGGTCTCGACGGCAACCTTCTTCGTTGCGCCCTTTTTCGTGAGTTCCCTGTACCTCGTCCTGAGCCTCCTGAGGTCCTCCGGCCGCCACCTCTTCCTGAGATTTGCCGGCCCGCGGACGACCGGGCACCGCAGTGTCTCCAGGAGTTCGCCGGGACGCACCGTCGCCGTCTCCCGCACCCCCGCCTCGAAGATCTTCTCCGAGACCTCGAAACCGACACAGCGCCTGTTCAGGCCCGTGGCCGCGATCGCCGTCGAGAACCCGCCGAGGAAGAGATCGCAGACGAGGTCGCCCTCGTTGCTGCTGTACTGGATCATCTTGGTGAGGAGGGCCGTCGGGAGTTCGTTCTTGTTCTTCGTCCTGCCGGGTTTGTACTCCCTGTTGATGGTCCAGACGTCCTCACGGTCGAGGTAGTTGAGGCACCCGCCGTCCTCCGCCCTCTCCTCCCTGCCGAAACGCACCTCCAGATTGAATGTCCGCTTCCCGCCGGGCTTTTCGTAGAAGAGGATGTGGTAGTGCGAGGAGACGTATTTGCGGCTGGTGTACACGCCGAAGGGATACTTCCAGATGATGTGGTTCACCTCTACAAGGGAGGTCTGGCGGAGTGCGTGGAGGATGTGGTAGAGGTTTGTGTAACCTGAGACGATATAGAGGGACCCGCCCGGCCTGAGGATCCGCTCGGCCTCCCTGATCCACCTCTCGCTGAAGGTCCCGTACTCCTCCTCCGGGACCTCGACATATCCGTCCACCACGAACTCTTCGTCCCTGTTGTAGTGGCGGTCCATCCTGTCGCCGTGGATACCGTACGGGGGGTCGGTGATGATCAGGTCGACAGAGTCAGTTGCAATGTGCTCCGCGGAACCGCAGATGCAGTCGCCGTTGTAAAAGAGGTTGCTGCCGATGGTGACCGATTTCATCTCCTCACGTTCAGACCTGGCTGTCCCTCCTGCCTTTAGTGATGTATCCCGGTCTCTGTTTTTGCTTTTACCGGTTGCGCTGTAGCGGCCCTCTTCTTTTCAGGGCCGGAAAAAAAGGGCAGGGTTTTTTTTCCCTATGCCGTGGCGGTGATGTAGTCGGTCTTTATCTCCCGGTCGCGTGTGACATTGTCGCTGTACACCGTGAGGTTGACGTCAAAGGTGTCCGGTGCCGTGTAAGTATGGGCCGGGTCCTGCTCTGTCGAGGTGGTGCCGTCACCGAAGTCCCATAGCCACGAGGAGATGTTATCCACCGTGCTCATGTCGGTGAACTGCACGGCGAGTGGGACCTTTCCCGATGTCGTGTTCGCGGAGAAATCAACCGTCCCGCCACTGACATTGATGAAGCCTTCCACCGAGGAGTTCCAGGTGGCGTTCTCCATATCTGTCACGGTGAGGGCGACGGTGAAGAGACCGGGTTCATGGTAGGTGTAGACCGGGTTCTGCACCGTCGACATATACCCGTCGCCGAAGTCCCAGTACCACGAGGAGATGTTGTCCACCGTGCTCATGTCGGTGAAGTACACGGTGAGCGGCGCCTCCCCTGCCGTGACGTCCGCGGAGAAGTTCACCGCCGACGAGACGTTGGTCGGGGTCACGGTGATCAACCCCTCTTTCGTCGCTGTCAACGTCTTGTTTTCCGTATCGGTCACAGTCAGGGAGACATTGTAGCGACCGGGCTCAGTATAGGTGAACACCGGGTTCTGCCCGGTCGAGGTCCCGCCGTCTGTCCCGAAGTCCCAGAACCATGAGGTGACGTTCTCCACCGTGCTCGTGTCGTTGAACCGGACGGTGAGCGGCGCCGGCCCGCTCGTCGGTTCTGCCGTGAAGTTCACTGCCTCGGACCCTGAGAGTTTGATTTTCATGGTGACGGCGGCAGTTGCGTTCCCGATGGTATGCTCGAACGCTTCTTTCTGGGGTGCATAGATGAGCCTGATCTCCTCGCCGTCGCGGAGAGACCTGTAGGTTGCGTTGTTTGTGATATATGCCGCTTCAGGGTCATAGAACCACCAGAGGGCAGTTTCATTGTCCTCGGCGCTCACGGTGATGTCGTCGATGCTGTTGACATAATACCCCCAGTCGGCCTGCCAGACTTCATATGTGAAGTTCCCTGCATCTGCCGCTTTATCGAGCGCTCCAAGCGGGGTGTTGCGGCTGACCTCAGCGTCGGTGCCTGTGTTGGCCGGGGTGACCGTGAAGGTCTCGCCAGGGTCGACGGTCACCGTCCCCTCCCAGATCGTGGCCGCCTCTGCCGAAGGCACGGCGCCGGAGGTTCCGGACTGCAGTGCGCCGCCATCGTCTGGTGCCCCGCTGAGAGAGAGGGAACCGATCTCCTCTGCGGCAAGCGCCCCTGCCGGCAGGGCCGTGCACAGGACGATGAGCAGGGCCATACCTGTTATACTGCGTGTACGCATCATTCTCTTCTCCTCTCCCCGGTCGATGGGCCATGGCCCCGTGCCGGTGGATTTCGGGAAGTGTGATGAATTGGCAAATATAATAATCCTCGCATTGTCTGGTATCTATTCGCAATGGCAGTGCAGGTCAGAAAAACAGGCTCGACAGGAATGAGATGACTATAATGGCCCCGTGGCAGGGCGACATGCCGGTGAGGCCCACCGTGCACCGACTACCTTGCGGTCACAGGGTGAAAGATGCAGGAAAAAATTCAGGGATTGCATATAACCACTCATGATTGAAAACCACTCCCCGTGGTTTTCATGGCAATCCCTGTCGATGCCCCAGCCCGGATTTGAACCGGGGACAACCAGATCTTCAGTCTGGCGCTCTCCCAGTCTGAGCTACTGGGGCGACCAATACATGTTGTCGTTTCCGGTTAATAAACCGTGCGGTTGCCACCGCCGCCCTTTTTAACTCTCTGCTCCCAGAATGTAGGTAATGGTTAGCGTCATCGAAGGCAGAAAGACCACCGACGAGGATATTGTCGCCGCGGTCGAGGGGAGGAAGGCCGGAATCCTTCACCTCACCCACAACGACCTCGACGCCGCCGGTGCCGACGCCGTCCTCAGGATGAAGTTCGGGAAGATCGCGACGATCTTCTCCTCAGTCGGACGGTACTCCTCGGTCCTCGCCCTCATTGCCGGGTGCGAGGGGCGGGGAGACGTCCTCTCGATCAGCGACCTCGGCTACCAGAAGGGGGTCGAGGCGGCGGTGCAGGCAGCGTCAGGGAACGGGTGGAAGGTCGAGTGGCGCGATCACCACCGCTGGACCGACACCGAAAAGGCTCTCGTCGAACCGCACTGCGCCCTCCTCCACATCGACACCTCAGTCTGCGCCACCGGTGTCGTCGCTCGCGACATCATGCCCGGCGACAGGACGGCCGCGGAGGTGGCGAGAGTCGTCTGCGACTACGACCTCTGGAAGAAGGAGGACCCGCGTTCCGACGTCCTCGGCCAGGTGACCCAGCGCCGGCAGCACCTCACCTATGTGCGAAACCTCCTCATGCAGGGGAAGTTCACCGACCGCCGAATCGAGGGGGTGTACGCCGAGATGAAGGCCGAGATGGACGCCGACATCCAGGCGAGCATCAGGCAGGCGAAGATCTACGGGAAAAAATATACGATCGCCTTCGCCCCTCTCCACGGCTACCCGTCTGAGACGGCCCACGCCATCAGGGACGCCCTCAACACCGACATCGAGGTGATCGTCTCCTCGAACGGTCGGTTCTCCATCAGGTCAGTCCCCCCTGTCAGCCACCTCATCGCCCGCGAGTTCGGCGGCGGCGGCCACCCGAACGCGGCCGGCGGCACCCTTCCCTTCACCCTCCTCGACCGCTTCCTCTTCTGGCTCTTCAAGCGGAACCGCCGTTTCGACGACCTCGTCGCGGTCGCCGAGGCTATCTGAGAATATAAGCCTCCGTGCGGAGGGCCTTCCACCGCTCCTCCTCTCCCTCCAGCGTGTACCCGGCCGCCGCGATCTCGTCGGGGTCGAAGTGCTCTGTCGCCGTCATCAGGTCCTCGTGGGTGGGGTGGAGGAGGGCGAGTTCACGCACGTCGTACTCGTCGGCAAGACTCCCGGCCTCACCGATCCCGGTCGGGTCGGTGACCAGCGTTGTCTGGTGTTCGAGGAGTCCGGCGAGGTGGTCGGCGTCCCTCTTCAGCGGGAAGAAGCAGACCTTCTTCCCCGCGAGTTCTTCCAGTTCTATCTCTCCGGCCTCCTCCGCGATGAGGACGTGGCCGCCCGCGCCGGCGTCCCGCATCTCCCGCATCAGGCGGCCGAAGGCATCGACGACCTCCTCTGTCATCTCGTCGTCGTCGCCATAATACGAGTCGGTAAAGTGGAAGAGCGACGGCGCCGGCAGTGCGAACCAGAGGCCCTTCTGCCGCCGGACAAGCATCCTGACATCCGCGACCGCTTCCTCCGCCCTGACGCCGACCTCGCCGGTCACCGCCGTCCCCTCGACACCTTCGAGGCAGTCGAGCACGCGCCGTGCATAAAAACGCCCCCCCGCGCAGGGGAGGTCCACACCCTGCTGGAGGCCGAAAGAGCGCTCCACCAGGTAGGCCGTGAGGTCGCCGCCAATCCCCCGCCGTCCCCGTACCCAGGGGGCGAGTTCTGCGACCTCCGGCGTCCTGATCTCGGCCCCGAATGAGCGCGTCCTGACCGCAATCCGCTTCATCGAAGAGTGATTGCCCTCCTCCCATATAGGGGTGATTGACGGGACGACCGCGATGCCGTCCGGCGTTTAAATAATGTATGTATATCTTCATCGCCAAGAGGATACAGATGAGTGGCAAACCGTTGCTGGTGACATGCGGCCTCCCCTACACGAACGGCCCCTGTCACCTGGGGCATCTGCGGACCTACATCCCCGCCGACTTCTACGTGCGCTACCTGCGGAGGTGCGGCGAGGACGTGGTCTTTATCTGCGGGTCTGACAACCATGGGACGCCGATCGTGATCAGCGCAGAGAAGGAGGGCGTGTCTCCTCGCGCCCTCGCCGAGCGCTACCACACGCACTTCGACGAGACCTTCAAGCGCATGGAGATCGCCTTCGATTACTTCGGCATGACAGACGACGCGGCCAACCACCGCCGTGCGCAGTCGATGGTGCAGACCCTGATCGACAACGGCTATGTCTACTCGCAGACGATCCAGCAGAGTTTCTGCACAAAGTGCAACCGTTTCCTCCCTGACAGGTACGTGGAAGGGATCTGCCCGTACTGCGGCGCCGAAGCGCGGGGCGACGAGTGCGACCGTGGATGTGGCCGTCACCTCGAACCCGGCGAGATCAAGAACCCGGTCTGCAAGGTCTGCGGGTCGCCGGCCGAGATGCGTGAGCAGAAGCACTTCTTCTTCAAGCTCGGCGAGTTCAAGGAGTTCCTGCTGAACTACCTGGACGGTCTCTCGGGCACCTCGAATGCCCGCAACTATGCGATCGGCTGGGTGAAGGACGAACTCCATGACTGGTGCATCACCCGGACTCTCGACTGGGGCGTGAAGTTCCCGGGCAGGAACGACCTGGTGGTCTATGTCTGGGTGGACGCTCCCATCGGCTACATCTCCTTCACGGAGGAGTGGGCGGCGAAGACCGGGAACGACTGGAAGCGCTACTGGTGCGGCGACGGCGAGGTCACCCACTTCATCGGGAGCGACATCATCTACCACCACTGCATCTTCTGGCCCGCCCTCCTCCACGGCGCCGGCTACAAGATGCCCCACGCCGTGGTCGCCTCCGGCATGGTGAAGTTCGAGGACCAGAAGTTCTCGAAGTCCCGCGGCTATGTCGTCTGGACGAACGACGACTACCTGGACCAGGGCCTCCCGGCCGACTACCTCCGCTACTACCTCCTCTCGTACACGAGCCACACCAAGGAACTGAACTTCTCCTGGCGGATCTTCCAGGAGCGGGTGAACACCGAGATCGTCAACACTCTCGGGAACTTCTTCTACCGCACCCTCCACTTCGCCCACAAGTTCTTCGGTGGCGTCCCGCCAGGCCAGGCCGACCCGGAGGTCATCTCCGAGATCGGGCGCTGCCTTGAGGGGCTCGACGTCTCGGTGCGGGAGTACGAGTTCAAGAACGCGGTGGACTCGATCATGGCGCTCGCCGCCTACGGGAATATGTACATCCAGAACAACGCCCCCTGGAAACTGGTCAAGACCGACCGGGCCGCTGCGGAGCAGGTGATCATCAACTGCCTCCAGCTCGCCCGCGCCCTCGCCCTCATCATCGAGCCGGTCATGCCAGACGCCGCGGGGCGGGCCTGGGCAATGCTCGGCTATACGGACGGCGTCTCTACCCACCGGGTCAGCGAAGCGCTTGAACCGGTGCAGAGCGGGCCCCTGCCGGCACCCGAACCCCTCTTTGCGAAGATCGAGGACGATAAGGTTGCCGAACTGGAAAAGATACTGGAAATGCGCGTGAGTGAAGCACGGATGAAAGAAATGAAAGCATCAGAAGAAAAGACCTCTGAGGTCTCCATCGACGATTTCGCGGCGATGGACCTCAGGGTCGCCCGCGTCGTCAGCGCGGAAGCGGTGAAGGGTTCGAAGAAACTGTTGAGGCTCATGGTCGACCTCGGCGACGAGCAGAGGCAGGTCGTCTCCGGCATCGCCACGTTTTACTCCCCCGAGGAACTTGTCGGGAAGAGCGTCGTGATGATCGCGAACTTGAAGCCGGCAAAGATCTTCGGGATCGAGAGTTGCGGTATGATCCTTGCGGCGGGCGACGAGGCTTCCCTCCTCACGCCCCTGCGCGACGTGGCGCCCGGCACGAAGATCCGATAAACCCTTTTTTTCTGATTTTTTGAGTAAGAGATCCCGCATCAGGTGCGGGACGCACCATTGATCCCGTGGACTTTCTTGATCGAGCTAAGGCAGGACGCCGGTTCGTTGGTGGTCCCGTAACACCGTGCTTCACGCTCTGGGGACCGGTTTTCTGTAAAAATGAACGGGCCTGGGGGGATTCGAACCCCCGGCATCCGGGTTAGAAGCCCGGCGCTATGTCCTGGCTAAGCCACAGGCCCCCGTGACCACAAGAGTTTGCTTTCCGTGGTTAAGAAAGTTGTGAAGGAGGGATCAGATGGCGCGGTAATGCGCCGCCTTTACAGCATCCACCACGACCGGGTGACAGATGGACCCGATCTCCACTTCCTTCACCATGGAGTTGCCGCAGTATCCCACCTGGACGCGCGCGGAGAGGCGCTCGCGCTCCTCGTAGTAGACCGGGTGGATGTAGTCTATGATCCGCTTCATGTTGATGTTCACCGAGAGCACCCTGACGATGATCCCGACATCACCGGCCGAGAGGTCTTCGAGGTCGACGCTCGTGAGAAAGAGGTGGGTGTCGGGGCCGGGTTCGAGCGCTGCGACGGAAATGACGTTGTTCGTGCTCTGCAACTCTATGGTCCGCGGTTTCCCCTGTTTAATCTCTGATATGACCCCTCCCGCTATCCCTGTCAATGCAGTCAGTCTCATTCCGCATCACCCGTACATCGGAAGGTTCTCTTTTTTCTGGATCGTCTCGGTGCTCTGGACATCTTCGGCGAGTTTGTGCATCGTCGCCTCGATCTCGGCCGCCTGTTCGAGGAGGGGGTCGACATCAATGTCCATGCCATACAGGGTGTTGAGCACCTTCAGGGTCGCCGCCGCCGAGCGGGGGTCGGGGGTGTTCACCGTCTCCCCGAGGAACCCGTAGCCCGGGATGTTCCTGATCTTGCACTCGGTCAGGATGCTCCCGGCGATCCCGGAGATGCTCCCCATCGGGAGGATGACAGTCTCGTCCTGTATCCTCGCCAGCATCTCCTCGTGGGTGGCGACGCCAAAGACTCTCTTCTCGGGTTCGTTGGTGACGATGCCCGCGATGGTGATCACCTCCTTCACGGGGAAGCGGGTGAGCCAGTCGATGATCCCGTTGGCCACCTCGTAGCAGATCATGGGATGGATCGGGATGTCGGCGACGATCGCCGCCGTCTCCGCCTTCTCGTAGATCCTGACCGGGACGTTGATGACGCCCTTCGCCATCATGGCGACGGGCGGGAAGTATTTGCTCGTGATGTTCCCGATCTGCTCGAACTCCATCTGCTCCACGAGGTACTGCAGGGCAATGCTCCCCACGAGGCCACTGCCCGGAAAGCCCATGAGGACGAGAGGGTTCTTGCCGCTCAGGGGCTTTGAAGTGATTTTTATCTCCGGTTCGGCCGACATTATCTTAACATACACAGTCGACTACATAAAGTACTATGCAGGAATATCCGATTAAGCGGGGGTTCAAGCAGGGCTTTGAAGAGCGGATGATTGCCTCCCTCTCGGAGTGCTTCGGCGTGGAACCGTCGGAGGCGACCGGCCGGTACACCATCTCGTACGGCGCACTGAAGATGCTTTCCGTCTCCCTCGGCCCGAAGGGGAACACTCTCATCGTGGACACCGAGTCCGACCGTGACGCGGACGACGAGACGATCCTGGACACGAACCGCCGCTTCAGGAAGTACCTCGACGCCGTGACCGGGTACAATTCCAAGGAACGGGCGAAGAAGATGCAGAAGGCCAGCTAAGAGAATACTTTTTTCACTCTGTTTCTTTCAAAAAAAAGGGAGTGACTGATCACTCTTTCCGGTTTTTACTGATGTAGAACCCGGCGATGCATGCAATGAGGAGGAGAGCGAGCGCTGCCGCCGTCACGATGACCGTGGTCAGGTCGGCGGGTGCTTCTCCGGCCGGTGTGACGACGGTGTCGACGGGTGCCGGTGTTCCGGCCGCCGTGGTGGCGGCGGGTGCGGGAGGCTGGGTCTCTGTCGGGGCTCTGGCATCAAGGGCCGGGGCTGTGGTGACGGAGACTGCCGGTGAGGAGGAACCTCCTCCTCCGCCGCCTCCACCGCTCCCTCCTCCTCCACCGCCGCCGTCCTTTGCCTGGAGGGTGAGGTCGTTGTGCTGTTTGCCGGGGTTGAAGGTGGCGGTCGTGGAGACGGCCTTCCCGTTCACGGTGAAGGTGATGGTCCTGCCGATGTCGCTCGCATAGCCGGTGACGGCGAGTTTCTGGTCGTACTGGTCAGGACCGCCGAAGGCGCCGTCCTCTGTCGTCGTCAGGGTGCCCCGCATCTCGCCGTCGATGAGGGCGGTGATGGTGGTGCCCGCAGGTGCGGATTTGCCGTCGATGGTGATCTGTCCGCTGTACTCGTCAGGGAATTCAGGTATCCCCTCCGCCGCTGTGGCCCCTGCCACGAGGGCGAGGAGGAGTATGAGTGTGAGGTATGTCTTCATGGTCTGCCTCGAAAAAATTAGGCGCTGATGGCCGCCAGCGTGCCGTCGGCACGCATGAACAGCCAGTAGCCCCGCCCCGGTTCCATCGGGAGGGTGTCGACATGGCTGCCGACAGCGCCGTTGATGGCCGAGCGTTCGTAGACCTGGTTTGCAGCGTCGAAGCCGATGAGGATGGCCCAGGTATCTTTCACTGATTCGAGTGCGTCTCTGGTCGGTTGGGGTTCGATGTCCGAGTAGCCGACGGCGTTCCAGCCTGCGGCAAGGCGCAGGGTCGGCGGGGTGGTGATGTCCTCGGTGCTGAAGGTGAGGGGGACGTTTGTGACCTGTTTTGCATAGACCCAGACGCCCTGGAGGGGCAGGATCTTGTCGTCCTTCCCGAGGGTCTTCCAGAGGCCGTTCCTGGTGTCGAAGGTGTAGATGGAGTGGCCGGCGCAGTCGACGTTCGCAAAGATCCCGGCGGTGTCGTTGCCGGGGGCGAGGGTCCGCGGGGTGGAGACGAAGTTCCAGCCTTTCTCCAGGGTGATGACCATGCCGCCGTCGCCTGCTGCAAGGCCGACGAGCCTGATGGCGTCGACGCTGCCGAGGCGCTTCTCCGCGGGCACATCGCTGCCGACGAGTTTGAGGGGCCAGTCGCCCTTGGCGAGGGGCCAGTCGTCGATCTCGTTTGCGAGGATGATCTTGTTGTTCTTCTTCACGGTGCTGCTGTTGAACTCGACACTCCTGTCGTCGGCGGTACCGGCGAGGCCGTCGGCACCGTAGTCGATCAGGACGACGGTGTAGCCGGCGTCGGCGAGGTCGTCGCGGAAGGGTGCGTGCTGGTCGGTGTCGTCGACCCAGCCGCAGAGGAGCCAGAGGGGCACGCCCGACCAGGTCTTCCCGCCGTCGGTCCAGGTGGCGCCGTGGCTGGCCTGGGTGCAGGTGACGGCCTGCTCAAAGTAGGAGCGGTCGATCTTCCGCGTGATGGCGCCGGAGAGTGAGAGGGACCAGTCCTCCCTGGGTTCGGGGACGATCTTGATGGTGGTGATCTTCTTGACAGACATGCCTGCCGCGGAGGGCCAGTCGGTCCAGTAGTGGTGGTAGTCCTTGCCGAAGCAGGTCCGCATGTCGTCGTTCCCGAAGACGCCGTCGGGGGTGAGGAAGAAGAGCTGCGGCCCGTCGCCCCATTCAGGGTACTCGCCCATCTTGGCGTCCCACCAGGCGATCATGGCGGGGCCCTGCCTCTCGTTGGGGGCGAGGACTGCGGAGGAGGGGATTTTGCCGGGGAAGTTGTCCCTGCCGGCGAACTGGATCTCGCCGCCTTCGTAGACGCCGCCGACGAGGTCGCAGAGGTCGGCGAGGGCCGTGCCTTTGACGGTGTTGTTGACCTTGCCGAGGTTGAGGTCCTCTGCCGGGTTCCAGGGGTCGTTCTTGTCGAAGGAGGGGCCCTGGAACCTGAGCATGGTGCCGTTCTCACCGCCGAGGAGGGGGAGGTGGCGCTGCATCCACCTGATGCTGACTGTCTTGTTCTCGGCGACGGTGACGCCGTCGGGGGCGTACTTGATGATCTCGATGGAGGTGAGGGTGGCCGGTGCGACGACGGTGACGTCGGCGGTGCCTTCGATCTCGCCGCACGCGGCGGTGAGGGTGACGGTGCCGGGTTTGACGGCCTCGAACCACCCTGTCTCGTTCACGGTGCCGATGCTCTCGTCGCTCGTCGTCCACGTGAGGTCAAGGCCGGGGATGGTGGATGTGTCCCAGTTGAGGCCGGTGGCGTTGAACTGCCAGGTCTCGCCTGTCTCGGCCTCGAAGGTCCCGGGTTTGACGGTGATGCCGGTGAGGACAGGGGCGGGTTTCGCGATCGCGCCGTCCTGCCAGACGCCCATCATCGGGTAGTCGTCATGGTAGTCGCCGGTGACGCTGTCTATGCCGAGGAGCATGGGTTCGTCGCCGATGCCGTCCCCGTCCGCGTCGGTGCCGGTGTAGCCGCCGTAGTAGTTGCCGACATAGCCGGTGTGCTCGGCGTCGTTGTAGGTGTAGGTGACCATCTCAGGCGAGTGGTAGGTGTTGGGGTTGAGGCACTCGACGGTGCCGAAGAAGGCGTTGGCCCAGATGACGTTGTCGGTGGGGTTGTCCTTGACGCAGAGTTCGTCGTCTGCGTTGTTCCAGCAGGTGTTGTTGAAGACGGTGTTGCCGGTGACGTCGTCCCTGAGGCTGATGCCCCGGCGGGTGTTGTCGTGGCAGGTGTTTGCCTCGATGAGGTTGCCGGTGGCGTCGCCGCCGAGGTGGATGCCGTTGTAGCAGGCCCCGCCGCAGTCGTTGCCGATGATGCGGCAGTCGTCGTAGCCGACGCTCTCGATGCCGGCGACGTGTTCGTTGGTCGGCCCGCGGACGGAGAAGCCTTCGACGGTGATGCCGTCGGCCTTGAGATCGAAGACCGGTTTCTCGGGCACTTTGGCGGTCACGGTGACGGCCTTCGTCCCGTTCTCGGTCCTGATGGTCAGGCCCTTGTCGACGAGCACGTTCTCGGTGTAGGCGCCGTCGCGGACGACGATGGTGTCGACGCACTGTGCGGCGTCCACGGCCTCCTGGATGGTGGTGTAGACGCCGTCCCCGCCGTCGTCGTCGACGTACAGGGTCTGCGGGACGAGGACTTCATACTCCCCGCCCGCCGCGGTCAACGGTGCGTGATCGGTGCCGAGGCCGTCGGGGAGGTCGTAGGGCGTGTCGATGACGCCGTCGTTGTTGGTGTCGTCGCCGGTGTAGTCAGACCAGGAGTTGCCGAGGTAGCCGGTGTGGGTGGTGTCTTTGTAGGCGTAGGTGAGGGGGGTGGTGGAGTTCCATGAAACTTTAAACGGAGTGTTCCATTCAAACTCCCACGTACAGGTGACTTTATTGTCAGTCAGAGTATTGGAATAGATTTCAAATCCGTTTCCGGGATCGTAGAAACCGATCACCTTTCCGTTTGAAGAGAAAGTGTTCCCTGCGATGGTGCAGTTGTTGGAATGATATGGCAGTAATCCTGCAGTGTTGTTAATGAAATGGTTGTTCAGGATCTTTGTCCCGTCCACCTCTTCCATATATAATACACTGTATGTTGTTGTGGCGTCCTTGATCGTGTTGTTTTCAAATGTAAGATTACTGGATTTGATCCGAATTCCCATGTCACTTTTAAAAAGGCCATCAAATACACAATCCCTGACAATGCAGTCTGGGTTAAATACCGCTAAGCCCTCAGAGGATTTGAGGACAGTAAGTCCTTCGAGTAGTATCCCATTGCCCCTGAGTTCTATACCCACATCTGCTCCTTTAAAATCAACAGTGACAAGATCCGCTCCTTCGCCTGTGATGGTGAGGTGCGACTTTTCTACTTCAAACCAGGGATAGATCCCCGCTCTAACGAAGATCGTGTCGCCCTCTGCGGCGGCGTCGATGGCATCCTTGATAGTGGTGTAGACTCCCTCGCCACCGTCGTCGTCGACGTAGAGGGTCGCCGCCGTCGCTGGGGCGATGAGGAGAGCAAGCAGAATAAGGCAGAAAATTCCAATCGATTTTTTCATGAAAATCACCATAAGGAAAAGAAAAAAAGGGTTGGTTAGTGGTGATGGGTCACCACGAGCTTTACGTAGTCGGTCGCAAGGTGGGAGGCCTTTGCTGGAAGGGCCACATGCGCCGCGTTCTGCTTCACGAGCACCGTGACATTCCCGTTGACGACATAGTCACCGATGTTTGAGGTGATGTTGCCGGAGATGGACTCGTAGCCGGTGCCGTTCTTCCAGATGTAGGTGGTGGCGCCCTGGTCTGCGCCGGAGTTGTCGTGGCTGCTGGTGCCGTTCCAGGTGACGGCGAGTTTCTCGATGTTGGCTGCGTCCTCGGTGACGTTGAAGACGAAGCGCTGGGCGGCGTACTCGCCGGTAGCCTTGCTGTCGGTCTGCTCATAGACGCTGTCATCGGCAGCGATCTTTGAGGTGTCGACGGTGGTGTCGCTCGGGTCGTTCAGGCCCGGGGAAGCGCCGACGCCGCCCTCGTACGCATACTCGACGGTGTCGCCGCCGGTGGCGAAGTCATAGCGGTGCGGGGGGTAGATGTTGATCGTGTCGACGGTCTGGACGGAGAGGCCCTTTGCCGAGGGTCCGACGAAGTCGGATTTTTTGTCCTTTGAAAACTGCCAGTACCAGGGAGCGAAGCAGTTCTTCATGTCCTGGTTGCTGAAGGTCAGGTCGTTTTCAGAGTAGAAGAAGAGGCGCATGCCCTTGGTCCAGCCCGGGACGAAGCCGTACTCGGAGTCCCACCAGCAGAGGACCATCTCGCCCTGGCCTGCGATGGGTTCGTAGACATTGGTCTTGTTGAAGTACCGGGTCGCCTTCGGGTACGTCGAGTCGGCGATCATGATCTCCGAGCCGTCGGGCATCCCGCCGACCTGCAGGACGATGTCCTCGACCAGGGTGCCGTTGTGGGCGCCGTAGTTCCCGAGGTTCACGCTCTCGGTGGCGTCCCATCCGTCCTGGAAGTCTGCCTGGTTAAGGCCGGAGTTCGCCCAGTCCGTGGGGGTGACCAGGCCCTGCATGGAGATGTTGCTGGAGATCGGGTACTGGGCCATGCCCATGAGAGTGGGGGTGGTGTTCAGGGTCGTCGAGTCGTCGACGACGGCATAGTTGTTGTCGCAGTACCTGGTCACGGTGACGCTTTGCGTTGCCGCCGTCGCCGGCATGACCAGCACCGCGAGGGCGATGCACAGGCAGAGAACTGCCATTGGTGTTTTTATTCGTGTAATCATACTTTCCGAGGTCATTATTTTTCCTTCCGTCGTAGTAACGACAATGAATACTCGATCAGGGGCACTATAAATCTCTTTTGATGAAAATGTCAAAAATATTAAGCAAACTATGTTGATCCCGTTGACATGCCTGCCCGGTTTTTGCCGGGGAAATACCGGGAAAT
>NZ_CALFSA010000020.1 GCF_937919355.1 uncultured Methanofollis sp.
ATAGTAGGAGACCACGGCCCCGCCGGCGTTGCAGAGGAGGTCGGGGACGATCACGGTCCCTTTCCCCTTGAGGACCGCTTCAGCGTCGTTGGTGACCGGGCCGTTCGCAAACTCCGCAACGATCTTTGCCCTGACCTGCGGTGCGTTCTCTGCCGTGACCGTGTTCTCCAGTGCCGCGGGGATCAGGATGTCCACGTCGAGGGCGAGGAGTTCCTCGTTGGTGATATTCTCGGCGCCGGGGAAGTCCCTGACGCTCCCCGTCTTCTCTTTGTGGTCTTCGAGCCTCCTCACCTCAAGGCCGTTCCTGTTCAGGACGCCGCCTTTGCTGTCGCTCACCGCCACCACCCGCACGCCGGCGAGGTACTGGCCGAGAACGGCCGCATGGGTGCCGACGTTCCCGAAGCCCTGGATCGCCACGGTCGCCCCGCGGAGGTCGATGCCCGCGTCCTTTGCCGCCTCGGCGACGACGTACCACCCGCCCCGCGCCGTGGCGTCTTCCCGCCCCTCCGAACCGCCGACAGAGAGGGGTTTGCCGGTGATCACCCCGAAGGTCGTCCTCCCGACGATCCGCGAGTACTCGTCCATCATCCAGGCCATGACCTTCGGACTGGTATAGACGTCCGGGGCCGGGATGTCGGTGTGAGGCCCGATGATCCGGGAGACGCCCATGATATATCCCCGGCTCAGCCGTTCGAGTTCCCCTTCGGAGAGTTCCTTCGGGTTGCAGACGATCCCCCCCTTCGCACCGCCGAGAGGGAGGCCGAAAAGGGCGCATTTCCATGTCATCAACGCTGCAAGGCCGCGGATCGTGTCGATAGTCCCGTCCGGGTGGAAGCGTATCCCCCCTTTTGTCGGCCCGCGTGCATCGTTGTACTGAACTCTGAATGCCTGGAATGTCCTGATCCGGCCGGTGTCCATCCTGACGGGGATGGAGAAGTTGAACTCCCGCATCGGCGTCTTCAGGATCGCCTCGATATCCGGGGCAAGGCTGAGGTCATAGGCGCACTGGCAGATGTGCCCCTTGACGGTCTCAAAGAGGTTGATCTCTGTCATGAAAACACACCTGCATTCCCTTCTCACCTCATAAACCTGTGGGCGGCGGGCGGGGGAACCCCCGGTGGAGACCGGCCTTTTCGGCCTCTCTGATGGCTTCGTCGTACTCGGCCTTCGTGATCCGGCGGCCGAGACTTTCAGGGAGGCCGCACTCGCCCTCAGCCGCGTGCCATTCAGGCCGATATTGCGCCATCACGTTCACGTAACTCTCCTTCGAGACCTCCTGCGCGATGAAGCGGAAGACCTCGCGACTCCCGGCAAGGCCGTCGGGGAGGACGAGGTGGCGGATGATCAGGCCGCGGACGGCAATCCCCTCCCCGTCGACGACGAGGTCGCCGGTCTGCCTGTGCATCTCCCTGATCGCCTCCTGCATGTACCGGGTGTAGTGCGGGGCATGGGAGAGTTTGAGGGCGGTCTCGTCGTCGCCGTACTTGGCGTCCGGCATGTAGATGTCCACGATGCCGTCGAGGAGGCGTAGGGTCGAGGCGCAGTCGTAGCCCCCGGTGTTGTAGACGAGGGGGAGGGCGAGGCCCTCTCCCGCGGCGGTCTGGAGCGCCGCGATGATCGGGGGGACGAAGTGGGTCGGGGAGACGAGGTTGATGTTATGGCAGCCGTCGTCCTGGAGGGCGAGCATGATCCGGGCGAGGTCGTCGCAGGTGATCTCCCGCCCGGCGCCGCACTGGCTGATCTCGTAGTTCTGGCAGTATTCACACCGCATCGTGCAGCGGGAAAAAAAGATCGTCCCTGACCCGTGCCTCCCCACGAGTTCAGGTTCCTCGCCGAAGTGCGGGCCGAAACTCGCCACCTTCGGGAGACTCCCGCTCCGGCAGAAGCCCACCTCCCCGTGGAGGCGGTCCACCCGGCACTGCCGGGGGCAGAGGGTGCAGGAGGAGAGGCATTCCCGCGCCTCCGCAGCACGCCGGGCGAGTTCCCCTGTCTTCAGGAGGCCGAGATATGACGGCGCTCTCCGTCCCATGACCCATTATGTGACGACGAAATCGCCCCGCATCCTGGTTGCGTGCGAGTCGCACCTGAAGAAGTACGTCCCCGGTTCGGACGGGGCGGTGAAGGTGTACGTCGCCTTGCCCGGTCCTGTCACCAGGTCGCCTTTGAAGATGATGTCCTCGGCCGCGCTCGTCTCATAGAAGGCGACGTTGTGCTGGGCGCCGGGGTCCTTGTTCTCGAAGTTGATGGTGACCTTCGCCCCTGCCGGGGCCTCGATTGTGGAGCGGTCGAAGGCGAAGTTCTCGGCCGTCAGGGCGATGGTGACAGGTCCCGCGGGCGGTCGCGGGGTGGCGGTGACTGTCTCATTTACGGTCATGTTCGTCGTCAGGGTCGGCGTCTCGTTGACTGTCATGGTGACGGTC
>NZ_CALFSA010000021.1 GCF_937919355.1 uncultured Methanofollis sp.
ACTCAACTGCCTTCCTTCATCTTCGCACCGGGGGCTCTGCCCCCGGACCCCCGGGATTGCGATGGGGCGGGGAAGGCGAAATCAACGATCGTGAGGGGGATTTACCATCCCGGGTTCTATCCTAATGCGGGGTGCGAGCGATAGCGAGCTTGAGAAAACCGTAGGTTTTCGAGGGATCGGGGGGCGGTCAGCCCCCCGCAGAGATAGCCATCTGGAGGATTTCTACAAAGCTAAAAAAAGAGAATTACAGGGTGAGAGTCCCCACAACCCGCAGGTTCCCGCCCTCGAGGTAGGTGACGACCGCCTTCGACCCCGGCATGTAGACCAGGTCCTTCTCGAGTTCGAGGGAGACCTTCACCGACCGTCCGTCGGCCTCGGCCGCGGTGACGCGGGAGGGGATGAACTGCATCCAGTGGCCGACATGGAGGACCATACCCTCGGTGATCGGCGTCTTCCAGACAGGCACGAGGTGGAGGGTGCCGGTCACGGAGGTCGCACACCGGAGGGAGGAGTCGTTCGTGAGGACATAGCCGCGGTCGAGTTCTTCAGCCTCGATGTTCTTGAGGGCGAGGCCGACACGGTCGCCGGCGTCCGCCTCCTCGAAGTCCTCGTCGTGCTTCTGGATCGACCGCACAAGTGCGGACTTCGCCGTCGGGAGCACCTTGAGACTGTCGTGCTTGCGCATGTGGCCGTCCGCGACGCACCCGAGAATCACGGTCCCGACACCGCGGACATTGAAGAAGTGGTCGATCGGGACGACGCAGGTCTTCTTCGGGTCGGCAAGGGAGCGCTCGATCCCGATCTCTTCCGTCACCTCAAGGAGGCGCTCGCGGAGGTCGACAGCGTCGTCGTCGACGCACTCGTACTCCGCAAGCACCGTCCCCTTCAGGATGGGCCTGATCTGTTCGGGAGTGATATAGTTACGGAGGACGAAGTAGCCCTTCTTCACGCCCGCCGCCTGGAGCATGAGCAGGTACTCCCCGAAGGTCGCGTTCAGGGCTTCGACGACGACGATGGCCGCGTCTGCAAGGGACGCGGCGTAGAAGAGCGGGGCGAGACGCTCAGGGTACCGGGTCGGTTCGATGAACGTCACCGTCTGCGCACCCTTTTTCAGGTTGTAGAAGGTGATATCAGTGCTCGTCCCCTTTTTTCCGAGATCCTTTGCGTATCCTGCAGGGCCGAATACCGCTACAGTAAGGTTCGCCATACAGAGATATTGGTGGGAGACGGGGATAATGCTTCGCGAAGGAGCGACAGACGTTTATAGGGCGGGACCGATTGTCCGCTGAGGTGCAGGCACGTGACCCGGAGACTCAGGGAGGCCGAGGGCTACTCCCTCCTGACAACCTACGGCATCCCGGTGCCCAGTCATGCCTTTGCAGGGGACAGGGAAGGGGCAGGGGACGCCGCCGACGCCCTCGGCTACCCTGTCGTCGTCAAGGTCGTCTCCCCCGACATCGTCCACAAGTCAGACGCAGGAGGGGTGCGGACAGGCGTGCGGGACCGCCGGGAGGCGATGGAAGCCTACGATTCGATCCTCGCCACCGTATCCGGGCGGCACCCCGGCGCCGCGGTCGAGGGCGTGATCGTCGAGGAGGAAGTCGGAGGCGGGCGGGAGTTCATCGTCGGCGGGGTGACCGACCCCGCGTTCGGAAAAGTGCTCACCTTCGGGTCGGGCGGCGTCCTCGTCGAACTCCTGAGGGACGTCGCTTTCGCCGTCCTCCCGGTGGACGAGGGGAGGATCAGGGAGATGGTCCGCGGCATCAGGGGCTACCCCCTCATTGCGGGCTACCGTGGCATGCCGCCCCTTGACGAGGAAGCGCTCGTGGCGGCGGTCGCAGGCGCGGCCCGGATGTTCATGGAGGAGGAGAGAGTCGCCGAGTTCGACATCAACCCCCTCGTCCTCAGGGAAGAAGGGGCGTGCGCCGTGGACGCAAGGATTATCTTCAGAGAGGAGAGGCCTGCGACGGCGGAGGCCCCGGAAAGACCGCCCTTCACCCTCCCGGCCCCGGCGTCCGTCGCCGTCATCGGCGCATCTTCCGAACCCGGGAAGGTGGGATACGCCCTGACAAGAAACCTCCTCTCCTTCCCGGGAAAGTTCTGGCCCGTCAACCCGAAGCATGCAAACGTCCTCGGGCGGACCGCCTACCCCTCTGTCCTCGCCGTGCCGGAGGCGGTGGACGTCGCCGTCGTGGCGGTGCCGGCGCCGGTCGTCCCCGCCGTCCTTGGCAAGTGCGCGGAGAAGGGAGTGCCCCTCGCCGTGATCATCTCCGCGGGGTTCTCGGAGAGCGGTGCGGAGGGGAGGGAGAGGGAAGAGGAAGTGAAGAGGATCGCGGCGGCGACAGGCACCAGGGTTTATCTGCATGAGAAGCCCTGGCTTCTACTATTGTATTAGGTGCGAAGGGGAGGGAGAGGGAGGAGGAGGTGAAGAGGATCGCGGCGGCGACGGGCACCAGGGTGCTCGGGCCAAACTGCCTCGGCATCATCCTCCCGGCCCTGAACCTCAACGCCACCTTCGACCCCATCACCCCGAAACCCGGCCACATCGGTTTCCTCTCCCAGAGCGGCGCCGTGATCACGACCGTCGTCGACTGGAGCATCCCCGCAGGGATCGGTTTTTCCGCGGTCGTCAGCGTCGGCAACCAGGCCGACCTCGGCTTTGCCGACCTCCTCCCGGCCATCGCCACCGGGCCCGGCACGCGGGCCGTCATCCTCTATGTCGAGGAGGTCAGGGACGGCCGGCGCTTCCTGGAGGCGGCAAAGGCCGTGACCCCTGACATACCGGTCATCGCCGTGAAGTCAGGGGCATCCGAGAGGGGGAAAGCGGCGGCCTCCTCCCACACCGGTTCTCTCGCCGGGTCGTACGCCGTCTATGCCGCCGCCTTCAGGGAGGCCGGGATACTCCTCGCCGGTTCCCTCGAAGAGGCCTTCCAGCTCGGCGAACTCCTGGCGTCGGAGGGCTATCCCGCGGGCGATAGGTGCGTCGTCATCTCGGGCGCCGGGGGTTTTGCCGTCCTCGCCGCAGACTATGCGGAGAAGCACGGCGTCCCCCTCCCGCCTCTCCCGCCTGGGATCCTCGACGCCCTCGACGCCTTCCTCCCCCCGATCTGGAACAGGACAAACCCGATGGACATCATCGGCGACGGCGGGGCCGCACGCTTCGCCCGCGTCTTCGATGTCATGATCGCCCGGCAAGACCTCTGGGACATCGCCTGCGTCGTCAGCGTCCCCTCGGCCGTCCTGAACCCGGTCGAACTCGCCCACGAGATCGCGAGGTTCTCGGGAAACACCCGCAAGATGGTCGTCTGCTGTCTCCTCGGCGGCGAAAGTATGAAAGGCGCGGTGCGTATCCTCAAAGACCACTGCATCCCGAACTTCCCCGAGATCGAGGACGCCTTCAGGGCCGTCGGGACGGTCCTCGCCTCCGGGCGCCGGGGAAAGGGAGCGGCGCCACCCTGTGATGCGAGAAGGGGCGACTGAGATGGGCGGTGCGGCACGGCGACGATCGGAGAAGGCAGGCCTCCCGCCGGGTTCTCTCGTCTATGTCGGCGACGCCGGGCAGGAGACGACGGTGATCGATGTCATCGACTACACCTGGGATGAGATCAGGGAGGAGGCAGAGATCGGCGTCGACGCCGTCCTGCCGTACCTGGCGAGGGAGTCTGTCACCTGGTTCAACGTGACCGGCCTCAAGGACACCGCCGCCATCGGGAGGATCGGGGAGATCTTCGGCCTCCACCCCCTCGTGCTGGAGGACATCCTCAACACGGAGCAGCGGCCGAAGACCGAGGAGTACGACGGGACTATCTACGTCATCCTGAAGATGATCGGATATTCAACGGAGGGCGACCTGATGGACGAGCAGATCAGCCTCGTCCTCGGGAAGAACTATGTCATATCATTTCAGGAGCGGACGGGCGACGTCTTCGATCCCGTGCGGGAGCGGATCAGGGCGGGGAAGTGGCGGGCCCGGCGACTCGGCGCCGACTACCTCGCCTACGCCCTCGTCGACGCCATCGTGGACGGTTACTTCACGGTGATGGAGACCTTCGGCGAGAAGATCGAGGCTGTGGACGACGCCCTCATCGAAGACCCCGACCCCGGCGTGATCAGGGCGATCCAGGGTGTGCGGCGCGACCTCCTGTACCTCAGGAAACGGATCTGGCCGCTGAGGGAGGTGGTCTCCTCCCTCGAACGGACCGACTCGCCCCTCTTCGCCGACCAGACAAAGGTCTATCTCAGGGACGTCTACGACCACACCGTCCAGGTGATCGAGGCGCTGGAGATATACCGGGACATGGGGGCAGGGATGCTCGACATCTACCTGTCGAGCACGAGCAACAGGATGAACGAGGTGATGAAGGTGCTGACGATCATCGCCACCATCTTCATCCCCCTCAGTTTCATCGCAAGCGTCTTCGGCATGAACTTCAGGCAGATGCCCGAGTTGGAGTGGGAGTTCGGGTACCACTCCTCCCTCCTGCTGATGGCCGCCGTCGCCCTCGGCATGCTCCTCTATTTCAGGAAGAAGAGATGGATATGACCGCACAGGGCGGACAAAAGGACGGGCGCTTCCGACCTGCGGCGGGCGGAAACCCTATATCACATGGTGCCGTCCGGCACCTATGGCCGGGATATCAGCAGGGGTCATCGAGGCGCGATTCCCCCTTCTCTCCGGGCATTCGCTCGAGGGAAGGAAGGTGATCCTGCCCAAGGACCTGAAGGGCGTGGTCGCCCTGATCGCCGTGGCCGTGCAGAGGGGGGCCCAGCCCATGGTCGACTCGTGGCGGACGCCTTTTGAGGAGGAATTCGCAGGCGATCCGGGGATTGCCTTCTACGAGGTGCCGGTGATCGAGAAAGAGACAGAACTCTTTCTCGGGGGCGTGATCAATGCGGGGATGAAAGCGGGCATCGACTCTGCGAAGTACGGGTCCGTCATCACCGTCTTTGCGGACACGAAGTGGGTGAGGAAGGTGCTCGGGATGGACGACCCCTCCCGCGCTTACCTCTACCTCCTCGACCGGGAGGGGACGGTCAGGTGGAGAGGGTCGGGGTTCGCGGGAAAAGGAGGGATAGAAGAGGTCATTGCCGTGGCACGGAGGCTTGCCGGCCTGGAGGCCATGAAGAACCTGTAGCAGTAACACTACCCGTGCATCAGGCGGTTGAGATGAGGGCCGGAGGGGTGCGGTGGTCATCGTCTGCGCCGTCGTCTTCACGAACAGCATCGCCGTGATCACCGCGATCATCGGGAGCGGCTGCCTCGGCGTTCTGGTCTTCGAGGGCCGACAGAAGAAGATGGCATAGCCTCGCAATGCGTCAGGGAACGCGGCTAATATCATGACGCAGAGATATTTTTCGGGCAGATACAGGAGGGAGGGGTTCTGGCGTACAGGATCCCTTCTCCCAATGCCCTTCAGAGGTTCTTCAGGGCGACGATATCGACAACTCCGGTCAGTTTCCAGATGTTCGAGCGCTCCTCCGAAGCGATCGCCTCGATAGGTTCCCCGGGGTGGTGTCCGAGCGCCGCAAGGATGTTCGTCGAGAGTTTCCGTTCCTTGATCATCCTGACAAACTCGTTCCTGATGATCTTCTTCTGGATCGTGTCCTCCTCCTGCCTGAGGTATCCCTGCATCGTCACAAAGGTATAGCAGGAGAGGTCTCTGGTGAACTTCTCGACTTCGACCGAGACATAGGGACTCTTCCTGAAGAGGTCGTTCTTCCGCCCGTACTTTGTCGAGAGGAAATAGAGGAACTTGCCGTCGAAGACGTAGAGGAAAGGTGCGATATAGGGGTACTTCTCCCCCTGGAAGGCGATCCGGGCAATGAAGCCATCGGCGATCAACTGGTCGTACTCTTCTTTCTCCATTCGGGGTATCCTTACAATCTCCATGCTCTCTCCACAGTGGCGTCTCCCCTGCACCCCATAAAAAATTTTCTTTTTGTTTTTCAGTCGGTCATCTTCACCCCTTTCCAGAACGCAACATGATTGCGGATCATTCTCGCCGCCGGTTTGGGTTCGGGGTAGTACCAGGCGGCTTCAGCGTTCTCCTTCTCGCCCACGACGACCGTGTAATAGTGCGCCTCACCCTTCCAGGGGCATGTGGTCATGGCGGGCGAGTCTCTCAGGCACTCGCGCCTCACCGACTCTGGCGGGAAGTACACATTCCCCTCGACCATCCTCACATGATCACTCTCGGCAAGGGTCATCCCATTCCACTCTGCCCGGACCATATTCCTCCTGCCGTGCAGGATCTCCTTCAGCATAACCATTTCCCAGGGGTAGGAAAATCGTTACGCAATAAATAAATATTATGATAAAGTATACCGCTGCGAACGTGATACTATGGACGGAGATCAGTTAAAACATACAAAGACTCTGTTATTGGGCACCATTGTTCTGATTATGGTTTTCATGGCATCCGCAGCTGGATGTACCGGCGCGTCGGAGAAGCAGAACACCACAGCACCCCAGACCACCTCTGGCGATGCGGGCAGTGCTTCATCGTCACCACCCTCCTCATCAGTGTCCGCCGTCTCCCACACAGAACTCCAGAAGTTCCTCCCCGCGGCACCCGGAGGCTGGCAGATTGACGACAAGAGTGGCGTGACTTATACGACAGATGGTGAGGAATGGAGTTCGGCATGGGCCACCTGCTCCCGGACAGACAACCCCGACACCATGGCGACGGTCTATATTCAGGACACTGCCGGCATGAGGGTGGGCTACTGGGCGATGTGGGACACGGCATTCAGCATTGAAACAGATGATTCCTCCGTTAAGTCAACTACTATGAAGGGCAACCCTGCGTGGGAGTACATCGACAAGACAGTCGGGGACTATAGCCTTTACGTTGGGATTAAAGACAGGATCATCGTCTTTGTCGACGTTGACGGAGGTTCAAAAGACGACCTGTATGCATTTGCTAATTCCATTGATTATGGTGGACTTTCCGCGCTAAAATAATGCGCAAAAAATCCCTTTTTCTTTCCCACCCCCGATTGACAAAATCACAATATTAATTACACATCAATCAAAAGGATTTGTACTGCCATTTATGGCATACAGTCAAAGATATGGGGGGAATTTGTTGGTAAAAAAAGCAATTGTGCTTGCATGTATCGTCCTCCTCTTCTGCCCCTCTCTCGCCGTGGCGGAGGAGACCGGTGAACCGGTCTGGGAAACAGCACTCGGAAGCAGGGTCGTCTCTACCTCGATAACTGCGAACGGCGACCTGGTTGCCGCAGGGACGCAGGGAAACGGAGGAGTCGTGCTTCTTGACCATGAAGGAAAAAACCTCTGGAACTATCCCACAGGATGCCCGGTCTTTCAGGTGTCTGCGTCCCATGATGGGAAACTCATCGCCGTCGCCGCCGACAAGGTCAGAGTCCTCAACAGGAACGGGGATATCATAACTCAGGTCGAGGATGATTATTACGCATATGGTGCGGCTATTTCTGGAGATGGGAAGTATATCGCTGCTGGTTACGACAACAACCATGTCGTCCTCCTGACCACCGAAGGGAAGAGGCGGTGGACACAGGTCCTGGATGGAGACCCGAAAGCCCTTGCACTCTCGTCCGACGGTTCGGTCATCGCAGTGGGGAGCAAGGACGCACAGATCTCTGTCTTCGACACCCAGGGCACCCCACTCTGGACCTTCGACACCGGGAAGGCGGTCACCAGCATCTCCGTATCACCTGAAGGGGACTACGTAGCCGCAGGGTCTCTGAACTACTTTGTGTATTTCTTCGACAGGAACGGAACCGTGCTCTGGAAGCATAACACACACGAGAGGGTCTATGGCGTGGCAGTCTCCTCAAACGGGGCATATGTGGCTGCGGCCTCGGGCACCACAGTCACCCTCTTCACCAGTACCGGCGACATCGTCCGGACCTATGACATCGGTCACCCTGTCTTCGGGGCGGCGATCACCCCTGACGGGACAGAGATCGCTGTCGGGACAGGGGCCGGTGGAGAGGGAGCGGTCCTGCTCAGAGGAGCAGACAAAACTGTCACACCGGAACAAGCCGCCCCTGAAAACATATCAGCACCCCGGGAGATGAAGAGCATGGCAGCGACCGGACAAACCGACCAGAACAGGGACACCTACCTCCTCAGGTACTTCCTGCTGAAGGGGGAGGATTACGTGCCCGAGATCGCCCACGAGTTCGACGGCGCCACCGTTGCAGGGATCGTGCGACAGGACGACGGCACCGGCGTCGCTGTCAGGATGACAGTCGAAAAGGGATGGGCTGAAGACCACGGCGGCAGCGAGAAGATACACCTCGTCACCGTCGCCCCCAACGCCATCGACCAGTTCCCTCTCAGGGCCGAGGTACTGAAGACGAAGTTTGTCGGCTACGACCCTGAGGACCGCCTGGTCTTCGAGGGTTACTCGCCCTACCCGGTCACAAAGTACGGGGTGATGGCAGAAGGAGAGGAGAACGGTGGGGGACCGGGGGAAGATGAGGAAATACCCCTCCCCGACCTCTTCTGGCGTGAAGGTCATGACAATGCAACCGGAGACGGGCCCGTCGACAACGGTGTCTCCGGGAACAAAACAGTGACGAGCGAGAACTTTGGGGACAACACTACCGGATCCGGTACTTTCCCGACTCTTCCGCTACAAATCCCTCTGTCACCATCTTTTCAAGAATAATTTCTCCTTTTTTCCGGTCAACTTCCAGGCCCTCGAAAAGGGCGGCGGCGTCCATGGGGCCCTCACTGAGAAGCACCCTGAGGACACGGCCCCTGACCTGCCGGTCTGAACCTTCGAAACGGCTCTGGATGGCATAGGAGGCGCTCCGTCGGTTCGGGTTGGGATAACGTTTCTTGAGCATCGTGCCATAGTCCATCACACCCCAGTAGAACTCCCGCGGGTGCTCCGGGTCGAGAGTTTCGGCGACAAGGGGGAGGATCTCGGCATCGGTGATCCCCTCCCTGCCCCTGAAGAAGAAGTGGATGAAGACGCGACGGACATTGGTCTCGATGAAGACCGTTGGGGCATTGAAGGCGAAGGCCGCAATCGAGGATGCCGTCGCATGGCCGATGCCGGGGAGGGACTCAAGGTCCCCGACTGTCCGGGGGAGGGTACCGCCAGATTTCTCCACGACGATCTGTGCCGAGCGGTGGAGAGCGATCGCACGCCTGTTGTATCCGAGACCCTGCCAGGCGGCAAGGACGTCCCTTTGTTCGGCGGCGGCGAGTGCAGGGAAATCCGGGAATTTTTCGATGAACTCAGCGTATTTCTGCCTGACCCGTTCCACCCCCGTCTGCTGCAGCATTACCTCGGAGACAAAGATCCTGTACGGGTCTGTCGTCTCACGCCATGCCATCTGCCGCCTCTGGTGCCGGTAATAATGACAGATCACCCTGCGGAGAGCGCGGCATGCCGCCCGTCCCGGCCCCTCTCCGGAGAGGGCCCTCTCAAACTCCCCGACCAGCACCGCATGCTCATCTGAAAATTCAGTAACCCCGGCAGACACGGTATAATCAGGGACCTCGCCCGAAAAAAAGGTTGAGGTGGCGGCTTGAGTCCCCTCCCATTGCAGGGGAACATTTCTATAAGGCAGGAGGTCATCTGGTCTCCCGTGCAGGGGGGGAAAGACCATGCTGAAACTTGAGTCATACAGGGAGATCCTGTCCCAGGCGATCGACAAAGAAGTCGAGGCATATGTTTTCTATGAGTCAGTCCAGGAGAAAGTGAAAGACGCAAACCTGAAGGCGCTCTTCAGGGAACTCGCCGAGGAGGAGAAGCAGCACCGGAAGATCCTGGAGGGCTATCTCTCCGGAAAGACCGGAGAACTCCACTTTGACGAGTCGAAGGACTACAAGGTCTCATCTACTTTTGAACGCCCGCAGCCGACGACCGACATGAAACCTCTGGATGGCCTGAAATATGCCATCAAGAGAGAGGAGGACGCCATGGAGATGTACGGGCAGTTTGCCGAACTCAGCACCGACCCGGCCCAGAAGCAGGTCTTCACAGAACTGGCGAAGATGGAGAGGGGGCACAAGGCGCGGCTCGAAGACCTCTACACAGAGATGGCCTTCGTCGAGGCCTGGTAGGGGGATTAACCCGGCCGCACCTCACTTTTCTTTATTATTACTTCCCGGGAACCGCGACCGTCACTTCGCTGTCCCGGATCTGCCGGGCAAGGAAGATGACGAAGACGGCAAGGAGGACGATCAGGCCGAAGATCGAGGTGAAGGCTTCACCCGTCGGCACGGCAGTGTTCCATCCAGGCACGGACACCACATGGAGGGAGATGAAGAAACCCGCGATCACAGGACCGATCATCCCTCCCATGTTCTGCGCCGTATGGTAGACCGCACTCCCGATGCCGGTCTCTTCAGGCCGCACCGACCTGACGATGATGATCGTGTTGCTGGTGAGGGTGATGGACATCCCGGCATTGAGGAGGACACCGGCAAGGACGAGATTCGTCATCGATGGGTCGAGGAGGAGATAGCAGACAGCACCCCCGGTGAAGAGCACTGACCCGATGAGCATGGCGGCACGCGCCCCCCGCCGCCTGATGAAAGCGCCTGTGAGGGGACCGCAGACCATGTCGGCGAGAGCACCGGGCATCATCACCAGGCCGACGGCAAAGTGAGAGAGGCCAAGACCGGTTGGACTCTCGATGAGATAGGGGAGGGTCTGGATGACCATGAAAGTGAGCATGGAGACGAGAAAACCGATGGTCATGGCGATGACCACCGGTGCCTTTCTGATCATGGCCGGGTCGACCATCGGGTCGGGCGACCGTCTCTCTGCACGGGCAAAGAGGAAGGCAAAGATGACGGCAAGGACAACGCAGGCCGGGACAACGGGCGAGGTCCACCCCTCCTGTCCACCGAAGGTGAGGGCCATCACGACGAAGATGAGGAAGAGGGTGAGGGTGACAACGCCGGGCCTGTCGATCGACGCACCCTGCACGCGAGGCGACGGGATGATGATGAATATAGCCGCCAGGAGGAGGAGGAAGACCACAGGCGCCGCCACATGATAGGTCATCCTCCAGCCGAAGTGCTCGATGATCCAGGAACCGATGAAGATGCCGAGGAAGGCACCGGCACCGAACATTGCAGCGATCGTGCCGATGGCGACAGGCACCTTCTCCTGCGGGAACTGTTCCCTGATCAGGGCGTATCCCAGGGGCAGGACGCCGAGGCCCACCCCCTGTGCGGCCCGGTACAGGATGAGGGTCCATATGTTCGGGGCCCATCCGCTCACGAAGACACCTGCCGCATAGACGGCAATAGAGAGGAGGATCATCCTCTTCTTCCCGTAGAGGTCGCCGCATTTCCCGATGACCGGCGTGATGATGGCGGCGACAAGCAGAGGGACGGCCAGGATCCAGGAGTTGAGGACGCCTGAGACGCCAAACTCGTTCTGGATGGCAGGGAGGGCCGGCGCCAGCATCGCGTCGGTGAACATCACCATGGCGACGACCGCACTCAGGAGAGCGGTGACAGAGAGATGGTACCGCGGATCTCCGACATCAAAAAGGCACTTCAAGAAATCACCAGACTCACAGAATATCCATATTTTATCTGATCTCTCCGCTCTTTAGCCTTCTCACAGGAGGGGACGGGAGGTATGGCGGGCACTATTATATAGGAGAAACCGGGGATGGGACGTGGGGGGACCCACATGATAGGAGAACAGATCGGAAAACTGAGCGTCAAGATCAGCGTCCTGAAACTGCCGTACAACTACACCTGCGACGGCCTCGACCAGTCGCCTGCCATCACCATCGGCGGCGTCGATGTGGAGAAGACAAAGTCCCTTGCCCTTGTCGTCAACGACCCGGACGCGCCGCATGGCGGGGACTTCACGCACTGGGCGATCTGGAACATCGAACCGGTGCGGGTCATCCCTGAGGCGATCCCGAAGGACGCCGAGGTCTCCTTCCCGTTCGAGGCACGCCAGGGGAGGAACTCCTTCGGGAAGATCGGGTACAATGGCCCGTGCCCGCCGCGGGGAGAACAGCACAGGTACGACATCAGGGTCTACGGCTTGGACTCCATGCTCGACCTCCCGGCAGGTGCCGACAAAAAAGCGCTTCAGGAAGCGATGAAAGGGCATCTCACGCAGTACGGCGAGACGTACGTCCTCTATGGACGGTAAAAAAAGTTAGTAGGGGTAGAAGATAAAGAAGAGCAGACAGAGGGCGAAGAGCACCCATGCCGCGGGCTTGACGTCCTCCATTTTCCCCTGCACGATCTTAAAGAGCGGGAAGAGGACAAAACCCGCACAGAGCCCGACCCCGATGTTGTAGGTGAAACTCATCATGACGATGACCGCAAAGGCCGGGATGATCTCTGCATAGTCCTGGAAGTTCAGTTCCCGGATCGGCGCCATCATGAGGAGGCCGACGATGATGAGTGCGGGGCCGGTTGCCGCGGCAGGGATCGCCGCGAAGAGCGGGGAGAAGAAGAGGCCGAGGGCGAAGAGCGCCGCCACCACTATGGCAGTCAGACCGGTCCTGCCGCCCGCCTCAATGCCGGCTGCCGACTCGACAAAAGTCCCGGTGGTCGTCGTGCCGGCGACAGCGCCAAACATTGTCGCCAGGCCGTCGGCAAGGAAGGGCTTCTCGATCTCCGGGAGGTTCCCGTTTTCGTCCAGGAAGCCTGCCTTCGCCGAGGCGCCGATGAGCGTCCCCATAGTGTCCAGAAAGTCCATCGTGAACATCGTGAGGATGACCGCAAAGAATCCCCAGGTCAGAGCGCCGAGGACGTCGAGCTGGAGGAAGACCGCCGAGACGTCGGGCGGCATGCTGAAGATGGCCTGAGGCGGTGCGGCGATGCCGGTGAGGAAGGCGATGATGGCGGTTGCCAGGATGCCGACAAGGATAGCGCCCTTCACCTTCCGGATCATGAGCGCGGCGATCAGGAGGACGCCGAAGACTGCAAGGGCAACGGGCGCGGTGTTGAAAGCACCGACATGGACGGGCGCAGTCGCGGTGCCGAGGACGACGATCCCCGAGTTCACCAGGCCGATGAAGGTGATGAAAAAGCCGATGCCGACGGCAAAACTGATCTTGAGGTTATTGGGGACGGCCTCGGTCATGATCGACCGCCACTTCGTCAGGGTGAGCAGGGTCAACAGCACGCCCGAGATGAAGACGGCACCGAGGGCGGTCTGCCAGGAATACCCGAGGACGCCGACGACGGTATAGGCGACGAAGGCGTTCTCACCCATATAGGGAGCGATCGCAAAGGGACGGTTTGCGTAGAGGCCCATGATCACGGTGCCGAAGATGGCCGAGAGGATCGTGGCGACCATCGCAGGGCCGAAGGGCATGCCCGCGGCCTCAAGGATGGCCGGGTTCACCACGATGATGTAGGCCATCGTCATGAAGGTGACAAGGCCAGCGACGACCTCCCGGTGTACTGTTGTTCCGTGTTCTTTGAGCCTGAAATAACGTTCCAGAACATTTTCTGTCATAGGATACAGATCTCCACTCTCTCTGTTCTCCGAGATCGGGGTTAACCCTGCCGGGCACTCACCGGAAAACGATATAAAGGGTGATGGCGGTGAAGGGGTGGTGATGTCCCATGGGCGAGGAGAGAGCGCATCTGAACGCGAACAGACTGGTCAGTGAAAAAAGTCCGTACCTGCTACAGCATGCCTACAACCCCGTGGACTGGTACCCCTGGGGGGAGGAGGCGTTCGAACGTGCGAAGCAGGAGGATAAACCGATCTTCCTCTCGATAGGGTACTCCACCTGCCACTGGTGCCACGTGATGGCGCGAGAGTCCTTCGAAGACCCGGAGGTCGCACGACTGATGAACGAGACCTTTGTATCGATAAAGGTGGACCGGGAGGAGAGGCCCGACATCGACGCCGTGTACATGCAGGCATGCCTCGCCCTCAGCGGGCGGGGTGGATGGCCCCTCTCGGTCATCATGACGCCGGAGAAATTACCCTTCTTTACAGCCACCTATATCCCGAAGACGTCACGTTTCGACATGACCGGGATGCTCGACCTTGTCCCGAAGGTCAGGGACCTCTGGACAGAACGGCGGGACGAGGTCAGGGCTTCTGCCGGGGAGGTTGCCGACGCCCTGAAGACGGCCCTGCAGGAGGGCGCGGGCGGGGAAAAGCCCGGGATGGCGCTCGTCCACCGGGCCTTCAGGAACCTGGAGCGGGACTATGACCGGGAATACGGCGGTTTTAGTCACCCCCCGAAGTTTCCCTCTCCCCATATCCATATCTTTCTCACCAGGTACTGGCAGGCGACCGGGGAGAAGAGGGCCCTTGAAATGGCGGAAAAGACGCTCTTCGAGATCCGCAGGGGAGGCGTCTTCGACCAGATCGGTTTCGGTGTCCATCGCTACGCCACCGACGAGGCATGGGCACTCCCACATTTCGAGAAGATGCTCTATGACCAGGCGATGCTCATCCTTGCCTGCACGGAGGTCTTCGAGGCGACGCAGAACCCGGCGTGCCGGCAGACGGTGGATGAGGTCGTCACCTATGTGCTCCGTGACCTTGCATCGCCAGATGGGGCGTTCTATACGGCAGAGGATGCGGAGAGCGAGGGGGTTGAGGGGAGGTTCTATCTCTGGACGGCACCGGAAGTGCGGGAGGTCGCAGGGGCAGACGACGGCGACCTCTTTGCCGCGGCCTATGCCCTCGGTGAGAGGGCACCGCTCGGAGTACCGCAGGTCGGCGTGAATGTCCCGCACAGGACAGGGACAAACGCCGAGATCGCACGGCACGCCGGCATCACGGAGGACGAGTGTGCGGGAAGGCTTGAAGAGGTGCGACAGGAACTGTTCGCAGCGCGGTCCAGGCGGATACGACCGCACAGGGACGAAAAGATCCTCCTCGACGGGAACGCCCTGATGGTCGCAGCTCTTGCACGGGCAGGAAAAGTCTTCGGGGAAGAAAGGTACACGGACGCCGCACTGCGTGCCCTGGCATTTCTCCGTGCGCACCTCCGCGGCCCGGACGGGCACCTCTTCCACCGGTACAGCGACGGCGAGATGGCCATCCCCGCCATGCTTGACGACCACGCCTTCCTTCTCTGGGCCCTGAACGAGGTCTACCAGACAAGATCAGATCCCGCCGTCCTGAAGGAGGCCTGTGAAGTTGCCGACAGCATGATCGGACGTTTCGCCGACACAGCAGGAGGGGGATTTCACTTCACACCCGAAGGCAGCGAGGAACTCCTCTTCAGGCAGAAGGACGCCTACGACGGGGCTGTGCCGTCGGGCAACGCGGTGGCGCTCCAGAACCTCCTCGTCCTCTCACGGGTGACCGGAGAGAGCAGGTACGAGGAGGCGGTGGCCGATGGCTTCAGCGCGTTCGCAGGCAGAGCCGCAAAAAACCCCTCTGCATCCATCGGTTACCTGACGGCACTGATCTCGGCGTTCACCCCGTCCTACGAGGTCATCATCGTCGGGGAAAGGGACGACCCGGCGACAGGCGAGATGCGCGACGTCCTCCGCAGTGTCTACATCCCGAATCTCACTCTCATCCTCAAGGACCCTGAGAACGCAGACGCTCTTGCCGATATCGCTCCCCACACGGGCCGGCTCGCACTCAGGGGAGAGACGACCGCATATCTCTGCCGCGAGCGCCTCTGCGAACAACCTGTACAGGACGCTGCCGCCCTGAAGAAACTCATCGGCGGAGGCAGACTCCAGGAAAAATATCAGATGACATCTGCACGGGGGATGCAGTGAACTGAAAATGGTGTTATGCTGCCCCTATGAAGGGGCCGCCCCTTTTTCCAGGGGCAGACCGGCATTTATCCAGGCTGTCATGCCGCCGAGGACGGTGGTCAGCTGTGTGTAGCCGTGCCTGAGCAGGATAGATACGACGAGGCTCGCCTTGAAGCCGCTGTCGCAGATGACATAGACGTCCCTGTCCCGCGGCACCCACGCAAGGCGTCCCTCGATATGGCCGGCATAGATGTGGACAGAGCCAGGGATATGCCCTGTCCTCTCCCTGTCGCCGGTAGCCCTGACGTCGAGGACAAACCGGTCTGCACCGACCTCATGGACGGAGCATGTGCCGCACCGCCCGACATGCCGACCACTCCTGGCCCATGCCGCCATCCCCCCGGCACAATATCCCGAGATCAGGTCATAGCCGATCCGCCGGGCCTGCACCTCGGCACTGGCGATGCCATCGTCGAACTCGTCGACAAAGATGACCGGGTGCGTGTAGTCGGCATAGTACCCAAGGAAGGAGGAGATACCGTTCTGCCAGATGCTCAGACTGCCCGGCACATGCCCGGCCGCAAAGGCCGACGGCCCCCTGATATCAACGACCTGCGCACCCTTCGCCGCCGCATCGGCGACCTTGTCAGGTGAGAGGGGGCGGACCGGGTGGCCGGTATCGATCGGGGGAGGGCCTGCACGGTTGTAGCGTTCCATCACGGCAAAATACGGCGGATAATAGTGGTGCTCCCCGACCTTGAGAGTGGTGAAGGCGTCTCTGTTCATGCCGAGGGCGGGGTTCGTCCTCTTCTCGTACCCGATCGTCGTGAATGGCCTGTCGGCGATCTCGCCGCCGCAGATAGACCCGGCCCCGTGGGCCGGGCAGACGATGACGCCGTCGCCGAGGGGAAGGATCTTTTTCTGGAGAGAGTCATGGAGTTTCCCTGCCATCTCAGCGAGGCGGTCCGGGAAAAAGTCTGTCCTGCCAACGTCGCCGGCAAAGAGAGCGTCGCCGGTGAAGACGAGGAAGGGGTCGCGGGAGACCCGCGTGTCGGTCAGCACGAGCGATATGCTCTCCTCGGTGTGGCCGGGCGTTTCGAGTACGCTGAGACGGAGTGGGCCGATGGTGAAACCGTCGCCTTCACGGACAGGGACACCATATGCGAAGTCCATCTGCGACCCGTGCAGGACCTGTGCCCCGGTCTTCTCTGCAAGTTCGAGAGAACCGACACAGTAGTCTTCGTTCCTGTGGGTCTCGACGATGTGGGTGATCGCAAGGCCGTGCCGCCGGGCAACGTCCAGGTAGACGTCGATGTCGCGCCGCGGGTCGATGACGGCCGCCGCACCTCCTGCCCCGACCAGGTAGGAGTTGTGCGCCAGTCCCTCTGAGACGATTCTTTCGATGATCATGTCCCCTCGCTGAGGGGTATCGATCTCTCTATATAAACCTGCCCGACACGCAGGCAGGCGCGAAAAAAGGGATTTACCTCAGCCTGACGGCAGTCCCGTAGGCCATCAGTTCGGCGGCGCCGGGCATTGCCTCCGCGGTCGAGAACCTGAGGCCGATGACGGCGTTGGCACCGAGTTTCTCGGCCTCTTTCTCCATCCTATTAAGGGCGATATCCCGTGCCTCGGAGAGCATCTCGGTGTAGGCCGTGATCTCCCCGCCGACCATGCCCTTCAACCCGCTCAGGATGTCACGCCCGATATTCTTTGCCTGTACAGTGCTGCCCACGACGAGGCCGAGCACCTCGAATTCGTGGCCGGGGATGGATTCAGTGGTTGTGATGATCATCGTTGTTTCACCAGAATATACAGGAAATTTTCGGCACGGTGCGATATATGCTTTCTTCACCGACGGCACCCCGCTCACAAAGATCGTCTCTTCAGCCCATCCCACATCGAGGCTACGAAAATATTCGCGGTCTTGAAAAGCACTATATCATGCCGGGACGAACTCAGGGCGGTGGAAAAGATGCATGGAAGACCATGGATAACTGCCCTGGCACTCTTCGCACTCATCTGCGGCGCAGTGCTCATCGCAGGGTGCACCGGCACCGACAGCGGCAAAGAGTTGAATGAGACCCCCGGCGGAACGGTGACCGAGACAGTGACCGCCGGGATCACCGGCACCGGCACAGTGACCTACATCGACCTCGAAGGCGGTTTTTACGGGATCGTCGCAGACAACGGTACGCACTACCTGCCCCTGGACCTCGACCCGGCATTCGAGCAGGACGGACTGAAGGTGACGTTCACCCTCGAACCTGCCAGAGATATAATGACCATCCAGCAGTGGGGGACGCCGGTGAAGGTGATTTCCATCGAGAGGACCTGAAAGACAGGCCCGCACTCTCACACGTACGCATCGCTTTTCTGTTCTCCCGGAGAAGCGGCGTGCTTCTCCGGCATGCCCGCACCGCCCTCTGGGATGACACACCTGACGCCGGCGATCTCACCGATGATCACGGGCAGTCCATAGACCTCCTCGATCACGTCGGCCGTGACGACCTCGCGGCCGCCGTGGGCGTAGATATGCCCGGCCTTCAGGAAGATAAAGCGGTCCGCGTACCTGAACGCCTGATTGAGGTCGTGCATCGTCATCACCGCCGCAATATTGTGCTGGCGGACGACCTGCACGATTGTGGAGAGGATCTCCACCTGGTTTTTGAGGTCCAGACTGCTCGTCGGTTCGTCGAGGAGGAGGATTTTCGGTTCCTGCACGAGGGCCCGAGCGATTGCAATCTTCTGGAGTTCGCCGCCGCTCATCTCGTCGATGTAGGAGAGGCGGAGATGGTCCATGGAGAGGCGGTGGAAGACAGCGTCGACGATCCTGAGGTCGTGCCCGGTGACGTCCCACCCTATATGAGGGCGGCGGCCGAGGAGGACGGCGTCGAACGCGGTCAACCGCCCGGTCTCCACCCTCTGGGGGACGTAGCCGACCCTCCGGGCGATATCCATCAGGTCAAGCTGACAGAGGTCTTCGCCGTCGAGGTTGACGACGCCGCTTTTCGGGCGGAGGATACGGTTGAGACACTTCAGGAGAGTCGTCTTTCCGACACCGTTCGGGCCGAGGATCGCGACGACCTCGCCCCTATCGATGGAGAAGGCGATCTTGCTGAGGACCTCACGGTTCTTGTAGAGGAAACAGAGTTCATCGACAGAGAGGATCACCGCCTGTACCCCCGTATGAGCAGGTAGATGAAGACAGGCGCCCCCATGAAAGCCGTCAGGACGGCAACAGGAAGGACATACGGCGCCACGATGAGACGGGCGACGGTGTCGGAGGCGAGGAGGAGGAGACCGCCCATCACGCACGACCCCGGGATCAGGTAACGCTGGTCGTCGCCGATGACCCGTCTCACCATGTGCGGGCAGACCAGTCCCACAAACCCGATCACCCCGAGGAAAGAGACGATCACGGCGGAGACGAGCGCCGCAACGATCATCCCGATGTTCCGCACCCTCTCGACATTGACGCCGAGTCCTTTTGCGGTCTCGTCACCGGCATCGATGGAGTTGTAGTTCCAGCGGTTCGCGAGGAAGAAGATGCATGCCCCGGCAACGACGAAGGCCATGACACCGAGTTCCTCCCAGTTGATACGGCCGACGTCGCCGAAGGTCCAGAAGACGACCGCGGCGAGTTGCGTGTCGTCGGCGAAGTACTGGAGGAACATCGTCCCGGCCGTGAAGAGTGAGGAGAGAGCGACGCCAGCGAGGACCATCACCTCGGGAGACGCCCCGCGTATACGGGAGATGAGAAGGATCACGGCAGTGGCAAGGAGGCAGAAAGCGAATGCCACGACTGTCGTCAGGTAGGGGTTGTTGAGGGTGACGGCACTGGCGACCGTCGACTGCATCTGGCCAGTGCCGAGGACGATGACAGAGACGGCCGCCCCGAAGGCACCGGCATTCGAGATGCCGAGGGTGAAGGGCGAACCGAGGGGATTTCTGAGGATCGACTGCATCGCGACCCCCGCCACCGAGAGGCCGACGCCAGCAACGATGGCGGCGAGTGCCTGCGGGAGGCGGATGTTCCAGATGATCCGGTCCCAGTTGCCCGGTTCGTCCATGGAGGCGCCCGGCTGGAGGAGCGCGGTGATCCGGTCGATGGATCCGTTCACGATGGAGAGAAAGACGTCGGACGGCGGAATGCTGACCGCACCGACAGAGATGGATATGATCAGAAGGAAAAAAAGGAGGACGAGTCCCCCGAGGACCCAGAGGTACTTGCGCCGCACATATCCCAGGTAGTCCGCGGGGACGGTCCCGTCTGCGAAGTGCACCTCTCTACATCCTCCCTGTCAATCTCATGCCATGAACCATTGCGTCACACCGTGATCTGCGTGAAGCCGAGGTCCCTGTACTGGCCGTTCAGGTCGTTGAAGACGGGTTTGCCGAGGAAGAAGGTGTAGATCTCGTCCGCCTTCTTGACAGGATCGACGTCGACGAAACGGTCGGGGTAGAGGGTCTTCCCGATGAAGTATGCGTCGGCGAGCACGGTCTCGAAGTTCGTGTTGTAGAAGTTGTACGGGAGGACGCCGTAGACCCTACCTTCCTTCGATGCGGAGAGGCCCTGCAGCGCGGAGTCGGCCTTCAACTCACCGATCGCTCCGTCGTTCTCCATCTGGACGGTGCCGACGTCGACGAAGACATACCCGGGGTCCCAGTCGACGAGCGCTTCTTTCGCGATATCAGCGTGGGCCGTGCCCATGCCTGCGGCGACATTTTTTGCGTGCACCCAGAGGAAAGGAGGGTAGGCAGGTTCAGTGGAGATGATGCCGTGAGCACCCGCCGAGGAGACGCCACCGACATAGACGGTCTTCTGTTCGGCTTCAGGTATGTCTCCTGTCCGGCGCTCAAGGTCGGCAACCGTCTCTTCGATATAGGCGATCACCTCTTCGGCCCGGTCCTCTTTCCCGAGGACTTCGCCCATCGTGCGGAGGCCATCGTACATCTCGGCCTTCTCAGCGTCGTTCCGCAGAGAACCGTACGGGAACGCGACGACCGGGATGCCAGTCTTCTCCTCCAGTTTGTCGGCCTCGGCAGCACTTGTCCCGTATGCCGTCCCGCTCGAACCCGTCTTGAAGATGAGTTGCGGGTTGATCCCCAGGATCTTCTCCGGGTCGTCCTTGCCCCTGAACTCACCGATCAGGGGGAGGTCCCTGAACTGTGACCCATAGACAAGGGCATATGGACGGCCTTCGATCGCGTTCTCCTTCTTCTCGATGCTGTCCACACCGATAGCAAGGTCCTGGCCCTGCAGGTACACAAGGTAGCGGAGACATCCCGACCCTGAGCAGACGACGCTCTCCAGCGGCGACGGGACGGTGACGTTTCGACCGAAGCCGTCGGTGACGGTGATCTCGGAGGACTGCGCAGGGGTTACTGCCGGAGTCTGCTGGACAGGCGATGACATTCCCGTGCATCCAGCCACGGCGATCATGGCGGCAACGAGTGCCACCAGAATAGTACTATTTTTAAAACATATCATACTCTCACCAATTAGATCAATACAAAAATAATACTTAAGCGCACATATTTAAGTGTATGTAATCATTAACACATACTATATTGAATATGCTGCGAATTTTTGTTATGGATCCAAATAAAAATATAATTTGATGGATAATATGCCTGCAAACAGAAAAACGTTTCCCCTGCCGTAGATCCAGGAACAGAGGGGGAGAAGCCTATACCTGCCGCAGAAGATGAAAACTCCTTCCCCAACCACTGTCAGCACAGTCTTTTTAACCTCTGACCCATGTCTCCTCATCATGGGACGCGGGACCGTGTACATCACCTTTGCCGGACGGTCGATCTGGGCGCTCCTCAACACCTACCACGCCGTCCTGCGGGAAGGGAGGTGCCTCCCCGAGGAGGTCCATATCATCGCGGAGACACCGTGCATGCCCGACACGGCCGCGGCAGTCAGGGGGATCGGGATCATCTCGCGGCGGTACGGGACCTCGCCCGCCGTATCGGTGACCGCGGTGCCGTGCGGAGACTTTGCCGGTGCCGCAGGGACAGTGCTCGACCTCGCCCGCCGCCGGGCCGGAGAGGGGTACGAGATCGCCCTCGACATCACGCCGGGCAGAAAGGCCCTCATTGTCTCGGCATGCCTGACCCTCGCCGACGCCGGCATCGTCCCCGCACACATCTTCTACCTCGGTCTCCAGGGCAGAGAGTCCCTGCCCCTCCCGCACCCCATGATCCCGCTCCACCTCCAGGCCCTCCATGACCTTGCAGGAGGGGCCTGATGCCGGCGACAAGCGAGGTGATCGAAGGCAGGGAACTGACCGTCCTTGCAAACCTCTTCGCCGACGGCTTCACCCTTTCATACCCCATCTACGGGACTGACATCCTCTCTGTCCGGCCTTCTGCCGAAGGATATGCAATCAAGGTACTCTGCCGGTATGAGGACTTCTTCAATGGTGCAGAGCATTTCGGGGAGCATGCACAGGAGATGCCTCTCTTCACCGACTTCGAGGAGTGCCTCCTTGCAAGCGGGATCACTGCCTACGAGAACCTCGACGAGTTTGCGACGCGGGCAGACCTGTACCGCGACCTGAGGAAGGACGTGTACTACGGGATCGACACAAACCTCCTGTACCACCGGTTCGTCACCGTCACCGGCGCCCTGCAACCCGAAGAGACGATCCTGGTCGACGTTGTCAGGCAGGAGATCGAGTACGTCCTCAACCACAAGTACTCGGCCCGCCTGATCGGTGAACTCGTTGCAGGCGCCCCGGAAAAAGAATGGATCATCGCGGAGTTCGAGAACAGGCGGAAGAAGAAGTCAAGGAAGGCGGCGTACCGTGCGATGGCCGAGTACAGGGCGCTCCGCGACCGCGCCATCCTCCTTGATTCGGGGCAGAAGGCCACACATGCCACACGGGAGAACGACCAGTTCATTGTCAGGGCGCTCAGGCAATTCGAGGAGGAGCGTTTCAGCCTCCCCGTCCTCCTCACCGCCGACGCTGCAATGGCCGACCTCTGCGATGCCGGAGGCCTCGAATACTTCCTCTTCAGGGCGCCCTACCATGCACGGCCGGGATTTGTCTCTCCAGAGGCGCTCCTCGGTTTCATCGCCGACCTTGCCGTGACCTTCGGGGTCGTGGAGATCGAGGGGACCTGCATCTTCAGCGAGTACGGCGGCAAGGGCAACGACGCCGATGCCTTCAAACTAACATTCATAGATGAGGATCTGCATACAGAGTTTGCACTGGACGTGGACGTATGCAGACATCTTCTGGCCCTCGGGATAGAGAGGTAAAGGCCCTCCTCTTCGACATGGACAACACGCTCTGGGACTTTGTCACGGCAAAGCAGGCGGCATGCCACGCCGTCGTCGACTTCCTGAAAGTGGGCGACGGTGAAGACCTTTACCAGTACTTCAGGAGGCCGGGGGTCGGTTTCGAGGACCCGGGAAACATCCTCGACTATATCAGGGACATCAACGCCCCTGCCGCCTCATTCCCCCGCTGCTGTACGGTCTACGAGAAGACGAAACTCGCCGCCATCTCTCCCTACGAAGGAGCGGCCGAGACCCTGTCCTCGCTTACGGACGCCGGCATCCCCCTTGCAGTCGTCACCGACGCTCACTCATCTCAGGCAAAGAGGAGGCTTGAGAAGGCCGGGCTCAGCGAGTATTTCTCCTGCATCGTCACCCCGGACATTTCAGGGCAGAGAAAACCCGAACCTGCGTCCTTCCTCTATGCACTCGGTGCCCTCGATGCCGACGCCGCGGAGGCGATGGTCGTCGGCGACAGCATCAGGCGGGAGATCGAACCGGCACATGGTCTCGGCATGAAGACGGCCTACGCCCTGTACGGCGACAGGAGCGACAGTCCGGTATCCCTCCTCTGCAGGCCCGACTTCGTCCTCCATGACATCAGAGACCTCATAGAGATCCTGAAGCTCTGAATCTTGTGCATTCTCCCTATCACTGCGGGGGGAACAATCGGACACCCTCAGGGCCTGATGATTAAAAAAAGATTAGAAGTCGGGCTTCGACTTCAGGGCCTCGACCAGGAGAGCGATGCCTCCTTCGATGTCCTTCGTGTCGAGCACCTCGACAGGCGAGTGGATGTAGCGGGTCGGGATGCTCAGCGTCGTGGAGGGGATGCCGCCGCGCTCCAGGTGGATGGTGGTGGCGTCGGTCGTGCCGCCCTTACCGACTTCGAGCTGCACCTTGATCTTCTTCCCGGCCGCGGCCGCACGCAGCCAGGCGATGACTTTTTTGTTGGCGATGAGGCCCCGGCCATTGCTGTCGATGATGGTGATGACCGGCCCCTCGCCCATCTCCAGGGATGCGTCCTTCTTCTCGATGCCCGGGTGGTCGCCCGGAATGGTGGTGTCGGTGGCGATGGCGCAGTCCGGGTTGAGAGAGTAGGCGACGGTCTTCGCACCCTTCAGCCCGACCTCCTCCTGCACCGTGAAGACGCCGTAGATGGTGTGCGGCGACTTCACCGTCTGGAGGGTCTTGATCAGCATCACGCAGCCGGCCCTGTTATCGAAGGCCTTGCCCGTCACCCTGCCGTTCGCAAGTTCGGTGAACTCGCGGTCGACGGTGACCGGCGTCCCGACCTCGATGCCGAGTTTCTCCGCGTCTTCTGGCGAGGTGGCGCCGATATCGATGAACATGTCGTCCACCTTCAGGGGCTTCTTGCGGTCCTCCTCCTTCATCACGTGGGGAGGCTTGCCGCCGACGACGCCGTACACCGGCCCCTTCGTCCCGTGGAGGATCACACGCTGGGCATAGAGGGTCGGGTCATACCAGCCGCCGACGGTGACGAACCTGACAAAGCCCTTCTCGTCGACGTACTTGACCATCAGCCCGATCTCGTCCATATGGGCCGCAAGCAGGATGGAGAAGTCGTCCCCCTTCTTCACGGCGATGAGGTTCCCCATCGTGTCCTCCCTGATCTCGTCGACGTACGGGGCGACCTCTTCCCTGATCACCGCCGCGACGCTCCCTTCGCTCCCGGAAATACCGTGGGCGTTGGATAATTTCCTCAGCAACTCCTTTACCATACGATCACCTGTTTGTCCTGGGCTACTTTAAGTCTCATCGACCGCTTCCCTGATCCGGCCGAGAGCACGCCGCAAGTTGTCCTGCGAGGCGGCATAACTGAGACGGGCATATGCGGGTGCGCGCGTACCGAAGGCGGTGCCCGGCACGATGATCACGCCTTTTGCGATGACCCTGGCGAAAAGGTCCGCCTCCATCGGCACAAAGGCATAGAAAGCACCTTCCGGTCTGGGGAAGGAGATGCCGAGGTCGGCAAGGCCGTCGCAGACAAGGTCGCGACGCCGGTGGTATTCCTCGCGCATCGCCGCGACAGGTTTCTGGTCACCGGTCAGGGCAGCGAGGGCGGCGTACTGCGAGATCGAGGTGGCGCAGGCCTGGCAGTACTGGTGGACCTTGATGCACTCGTCGATCACCGGTTTTGGTGCGGCCATGTAGCCGAGGCGCCACCCGGTCATGGAGTAGGTCTTCGAGGTGGCATTGATCGTGACCACGTCCTCGCCGAAGCGTGCCGCGCTCACATGGGGTTTCCCGTAAGTGAAGTGCTCGTAGACCTCGTCTGCGACGATGGTCACGCCCGCATCGGCGGCGTACTCCACCAGCGCCCTGATCGACTCCTCGCTCTCCACCATGCCTGTCGGGTTTGCAGGGGTGTTCAGCACGAAGAGGCGCGCACCATCCATCTGCTCCTTTGCCGCCTCCACGTCGATGTGGAGGGTGGCGTCGAGAGGGACGCCCTCAGGCCTGCCGCCGGCAAGGGTTGCAAGGGCCGCATACGAGACAAAGCCGGGATCGGCCATCAGGACGCGGTCCCCTTTCTCCACCAGCGCCTGCATCACGATGTGCAGGGCTTCGCTTGCTCCCGCGGTGACGATCACCTGGTCGGGCGTGTACTGGAGGCCGTTCTCGCGCCTGAACTTCTCTGCGATCGCCTCCCTCAGTTCAGGGATGCCAGCGTTCGCCGTATACCCGGTCATCCCGTTGCGGATCGCCCTGACCGCCGCCTCACGGATATGCTCCGGAGTCGGGAAATCGGGCTGACCGAGTCCGAGGTTGATGGCGTCCTTCCCCGCACCCTCGAACATCCGCCTGATCCCGGAGATCTCGATCCCGCGGACCCTCTCTGCAAACCTGTACCCAGTCATATGCCGGTCACTCGATATTGGCGTGCCTGCATTTGAGTGCTTCGACGTCTGTCTCCGTGATCTCCATCAGGCGAGAGACGATCGCATCGGAGAAGACCATGCATGCCGTCTCGAAGATCGTGCCCAGAGGGGCGAAAGACTTGTGTTCGCCCATCATCTGCCTGATCTCGAACTCGGCTGACTCGTCCTTCACCTCGTCGCGGTGACTCTCGACCTCGACCATGCAGTCGGCGATCTTCCCGATCCGGGAGTCACAGTTGGAGGTGATCAGGCAGACCCGGCCGCCGATCTCCTTTGCGGTCTCGGCGAGTTCGGCGACCGTCTTCGTCTTCCCTGAACCGGAAAAGACGACGAGGACGTCGTCGGCCTGCATGGCGGGGGTGATCGTCTCACCGACGACAAAAGACTGCAGGCCGAGGTGCATCAGCCGCATCGCAAATGCTTTTGCCACCAGACCGGAACGTCCGGCCCCGAGGACGTAGATCCTTTTTGCACAGAGGAGTTCGTGCAAAAATGATTCCACCTCCGTATCTGCGATCCTGTCGGCGATGGAAGTAATCCTTGATGCCATCAGGCGCATCATATCCTGGACTTCGTGGTTCTCCATGATCCTTCAGATAGGGTGGTCGTGCCAACTACATGAGAATATCGTGGATGCCCGGTTTCAGATGGGAAATGTCATCTTTCAGGAGGGCAATGTCTATGCAGACCGGTAGCAATGATGCAACCCTATTACTCCTGCGACGGCGTGACCCTCTACCATGGGGACTCTGTCGAGTGCATGAACGCCATGCCAGAGGGCTCCGTCGACCTCATATTTGCAGACCCGCCGTACAACCTCTCGAACGGGGGGTTCACCTGCCAGAGCGGGAGGAGGGCGCCTGTCGACAAAGGTGCGTGGGACCGGAGCGGTGGGATCAGGGAGGACTTTGACTTTCACTGCCGCTGGATAAAGGCCTGCGGTCGTCTCCTCCGCGAGGGGGGGACGATCTGGATCAGCGGCACCTACCACTCGATCTATGCCTGCGGGTATGCCCTCCAGAGTCTCGGCTTTCATATCCTCAATGACATCTGCTGGTTCAAGCCGAACGCCCCGCCCAACCTGAGCACGCGGGTCTTCACAGCGAGTCACGAGACCCTGATCTGGGCGCGGAAAGGAGAGGGACGCCACACCTTCAACTATGACGATATGAAACACGGGGCCTGGGACTATGATGTCCTGAAAAGGCCGGGAAAGCAGATGCGCTCTGTCTGGTCTGTCCCGACACCGAAGAGGTCGGAAAAGAGGGAGGGAAAGCACCCGACCCAGAAACCCCTCGCCCTCCTCCAGCGCGTGATCCTGGCGAGTTCCTATGAGGACGAACTGGTGCTCGACCCCTTTGCCGGGAGTTCGACGACCGGGATCGCCGCGTGCCTCCTCGGCCGCCGCTTTATCGGTATCGAGAAGGAGCAGGCCTACCTCGACCTCTCGGTCAGGCGTTTCCGGGCGCTCCTCGGCGAGGACGACGAGTGACGTCTCTCAGATGAAACGCTCGAACCGTTCCTTTCCTGCCTTGCAGATGGGACAGATCTCCGGCGGTTTTTCGCGGGCGCAGAGATAACCGCAGACCTTGCAGCGCCAGACCGGGAGGGGGAGATGCCCTGTGATCCCGCCGGAAGGGTGTGCCTCTCCTTTTTCCGGTCCGCCCGGCGGTCGGCGCTCGGGAACAGGCCGCCGCGCCTCCACCTTCCCGGACGCAACCCCTGCGGAGACGTAGAGGGCGCAGTAGCAGGCGCCATAGTCGGCGAGGTCAGGGTCGCGGTAGTCGCAGGGGCAGATGATGTCGAGGTCCCTCTCTTTCTCACCCGTGGCGAGGCGGCAGGGGCATGAAGGGTAGCTGTATCTTTCTGTGTTGGTCAGGAGTCCCCTGACAAGTCCCGCGACGAAGACCCTGTCGGGGTTGAGGCGGTACCCCCCGGCCTCGGCCTCCTTTTTCAGGCGGAGATATTCTCTCTCGACACGGTCGTCAGGGATCATTCCGCGAGGGCCTCCCTGATCTCGTTCTCCTGGTAACCGATGATCACCTTCCCGTTGACCACGAGCGTCGGAAACGAGCCGAGGGGGTTGTAGAGTTGCAGCATCTCGGAATAAGTCTGCTCCATCTCGACCTTCGGGAGAAGGTCAACAAAGACATAGTCGAAGGCGACGCCGAGTGTGGTAAGGAGTTCTTTGGTCTTTGCGCACCACCCGCAGGTGCTCAGGGCATAGAGGTAGATAGGGCCCCGGTCTTTGCCGTCCACATGTATCATATCCATGGTATCTCGATGCGAGGATGACAGGGGCATCACATAATGATTTCGGAATGATGGGATCAGAAGATTGATGTCTCTGCACCGCCCCCGCAGGCGTACATGCTCCTTGAGGTCTACGCCGCGGCCGCCGCCGTCTTCAGCCTTATCGGGGCCGTCATCATCATCTACGGCGGTGTCGGGGCAGCCGTTGGGACGCTGAGAAAGGAGGTGCTCGGGCGTCCCCTCAGGTACGGCGAGATCAGGCGGGAGTTCACCATAAGAATTGTCTTCGGCCTGGACTTTCTCATCGCCGCCGACATCCTCCTGACCCTTGTCACGCCCTCGCAGGAGGAGATCCTCTTCCTGGGGAGCATCGTCATCATCAGGACGATCCTGGGGTACTTCCTCACCAAAGAGGCGACCGAGTTCAATCTAGACTGAAAAATATTTTTTGTTGATTTTGTTGAATGGTTCATGAAATGAAGTTCCAAGCGGATCTACAGAGCCGATTTCTGAACCGGATGCACCCTCTTTATCAGCGTGACTGGGGGTTCTGATCAGTTCTGGGATAACATCTGGTAAACCCTGTCAGGGTATGCCAGTTCTGGAGGGTTGCACCGCAGCCAACAACACAAGCACAGCAACAGACCGAGCAAAAAAGAGGGAATGACGACGATTCACTTCCTGTCGGGCACAACGTCCAGACTGACGTCGACGTTCCTGACAGAGTGAGTGAGGGCGCCCATGCTGATGATGTCGGCCCCAGTCCGGGCATAGGCGGGGAGGGTGGTGCGGGAGACGCCGCCCGATATCTCGACAACGACCTTCTCTCTCAGGCCGGAGGTCATGAGGGCGGCCACTGCCGCCCTGACCCCCTCGGGTGTCATGTTGTCCAGGAGGACGATGTCAGCGCCGTACTCCGCCGCCCTGACGGCGTCTTTCGCCGACTCCACCTCGACCTCCACCTTATGGTACGGGGAGTGCGTCTTCGCCCGCCGCACCGCCTCCTCCAGGCCCACAAGGGCGAGGTGGTTGTCCTTGATCATGACCATATCGGAGAGGGAGAAGCGGTGTGACACGGCACCACCGAGCACCGCGGCCTTCTTGTCGAGTGCCCTGAGGCCGGGACAGGTCTTCCTGGTGGAGGCGACTCGCACCGCAGGGTCGACCGCCTGCACCGCCTCCACCGCCTCACGTGCTGCCGTCGCAATCCCGCTCATACGTCCCATGATATTGAGGGCAGTCCTCTCGGCAGAGAGGATTGCACGGGCAGATCCCCTGATCGCCATGACGACAGTCCCCGCGGCGACCATCTCGCCGTCCTTCACCTTTGCCACCGCTGTTGCACCGAGGTGAGAGAAGAAGAACGCCGCCTCCTCAACTCCGGCGATGACGCACGCCTCCTTCGCCCTGATCACGGCCGAAGCCGTCATATCGGCAGGGATGACGGCATCGCAGGTGAGGTCGCCAAAGGGGGTGTCCTCCTCCAGGAAAGAGAGGAGCATGCGTGCATCGACCATTCCCTTCTCACCTCTTGAGTGCGATCATCCTCTCGATGGCCCGGCGCGCCCCGGCGGCGACGCTCTCGTCCACGGTCACCCGGTGCTGCCCGTACTTCAGGGCCATGAGCACGTCCTCGGCCGTCGTCATCTTCATATCGGCACATTCCATGCCCTTGACTGCGTGAAAAACTGCGTCCGGGAAGGTCCGGCCGAGACGATAGGTCATCGCCTCCTCGGTGAGCACGGTCCACTGCGGGTGGAGGTGGGCCTGCCTCATCATTCCACCGGTGGAGGCGACAATGTCAGACGCTGCCTGCACCTCGGGACTGCACTCGGGGTGGCAGACGACCGCGTCGCCCTGCACCCGTCCGGCCTCGACGTCTGCAAGGGTGAACCTCTGGTGCACGGGGCAGTGACCGTCTGCAGGCAGGGGTAAGATGGTCTTCTCAGGTACCTGACCCCGTACATAGGAGGCCAGGTTGGCGTCCGGACCGACGAAGACCACGTCCTCGTCGAGAGACCTGACGACGTCGACGGCATTCGCCGATGTGCAGGTGATGTCGGCCTCTGCCTTGCACTCGGCCGTTGAATTGACGTACACCACGACGGCCGCGTCAGGGTGGACAGACCGTGCGTCCCGGATCATGTCGGGCGTCAGCGCCTGCGCCAGGGGGCAGGTCGCCTCTCCTGCCGGGAGGAGGACGGTCTTTGCGGGGTTCAGGATCTGGGCGGTCTCTGCCATGAAGTCGACGCCGCAGAGAACGATCACGTCGGCATCGGTATTTTTCGCACGAATCGCAAGTTCGAGACTGTCGCCGACGAAATCGGCGACGTCCTGCACCGCAGGCACCTGGTAGTTGTGGGCGAGGACAACCGCATTCCTCTCCTCCTTCAACCTGCTGATCTCGTCGGCTATCATGTCCCTATCCTCATGGGTTCGTCGAGATTCTTGAGCAGGGTCACGATGGACAGGGCAGCGAGATAACTTGTCGCCGGGTTGTCAGGGCTTGGCAGGTTCCGCACCGTGATCGTCGCGTCCCCGAAGTCTCCCTCGATGACGATCTCGTGGACGTTCCTGTCCACGGCAGGGTCTGCCCAGAGTTCCACGTCCACCGTGCGGCCGGCGGCGAGTTCAAGGGCGACAGAGACATTGGTGTTCTTCGGGTAGTGCTTGATGCACTCGTGTGCCGCTCCCGAGAAGAGGAGAGTGCGCTCGGCGCACTCGACATTGAGGGAGCGGGGGTTCTTCGTCGTCCTGAGGAGGAGGCGGTGGATCCCGGAGATCTGCCCGATCTTCAGGTTGTCAAGCCCGAAGATCGCTCCGCTCGGGATGTAGATCTTCCTGCCGAGCGACCGGGCGAGGTCATTGATGGCGTCCCGGAATTTTTTCTCGGCAAAGGCGCCGACACTCATCACCACGAGGTCCTTGCCATGTTCAAGGACCGCGGCGGCATGTGCCTGAGCGGCAGCGACAGAGGCCGCCTCCACAACGATGTCAAAATCTGCACTGAGGAACTCTTCGATATCCCGGAACACCCTTGCATTGCAGAGTGTCCCCAGTTCCTCCGCGCGCTCGGGCATCTGGTCATACAGGGCGACAATATCGACTCCCACATGGTTTTTGACTATTATATTGGCGATATTGCCGCACCCCAGCAGGCCTATCGTGAGCATTCATATATGATAGGCAGAGGCAGGGTTAAGCATTGTGATGAAACCCATAATGGCTCTTCCGATGCCGTCAAAGCGTGACAGGAGATGGGCCTTTGTCTGCAGAATGATATGGTCGGGCGCCCCAGTACATACCAATGGACCGTCTCACTGATCAGCGGGTGTATATCGAGACCTATGGCTGCACCTACAACCACGCGGATTCCATCAAACTGGCAGAGATACTCCGAAGTCAGGGCTGCACCATCGTCTCCGACCCGGCAGACGCGGACGCCGTCGTCATCAACACCTGCACAGTCATCGGCTGGACAGAGAGGCACATGCTCAGGAGGATACGGGCGTTTGCCGGGCGCACCCTCTATGTCACGGGGTGCATGCCTGTGGTTCAGGGAGAGGAGGTCCTCGCCGCCGCGCCGGACGTGCGGGTGATCCTCCCCGACGAGATCGAGCAGCGCTTTTCCGGCAGGTGCACGAAGGAGAAGGACGGCATCGGGATCGTCCAGGTGGCGGCAGGGTGCGCAGGGAAGTGTGCGTACTGCATCACGAGGTTCGCGCGCGGCCCCCTGCGGAGCCGCCCGATGGAGAAGATATGCCGTGAGGTCGGGGCCCTCGCGGGGGAGGGGGCCTGCGAGATCCAGTTCACCGCACAGGACGTGAGCGCCTGGGGTATGGACACCGGCGAGGCTCTTCCCAACCTGGTCCGCACCGTCAGTGCGGTGCCCGGAAACTTCAGGGTCCGCCTGGGCATGATGAACCCGGCGACCGTGAAGCGGATCCTTGTCCCCCTTGCAGAGGCGTGCCGCGACGGGAAGGTCTTCTCCTTCCTCCACCTCCCTGTCCAGTCAGGGTCTGACGCAGTGCTGGCGGCGATGGGGCGCGGCTACACCGTGGCAGAATACGAGGATATGGTCACCGTATTCAGGGAGATCTGCCCTGATGTCAGGATCTGCACAGACTTTATCGTCGGCTACCCGACAGAGACCGAGGAGGACTTTGCCGCGACCCTCGCTCTCCTCCAGAGGATCAGGCCGGAAAAAGTGAATGTGACGCGCTACTCGCCGCGGCCTGGCACGGCGGCGGCGGCCCTGAAAACACAGCCGGAAAGGGTCGCAAAGGATCGATCGCGTCTCCTCGACGCCGCTGCCAAAGCGATCTACGCGGAGCAGAATGCCGGTCTTGTCGGGACGACGGTCGAGGCGGTGGTCACGGCACGGAAGAAGGGAGGGTCATGGGTGGCGCGGGACGCGGCGTACCGCGAGATCGTCGTCCCCGGTGATTTCAGGCCGGGCGAATTGATTCCTGTCGAGATCACCGGGAACAGGACGGTCTACCTGACAGGGGTGCCGAAAGACGGTTTTCCACATCATCATATAAGGGCGCCGACAACCAGATAGCAGGGATACGATACCATGGACGAGATCGAAGCAGGGTACGCCGCCCTCATCAGGACGATCGACGAGGTGCGGGATGAGAAGGGAAAGTATGCCGGCGAACTCGCCGGGCAGGAGGGTGCGCTCCTCAGCAGGATGGCCGGGATGGCGGCGCCCCTTGTCGGGCAGATCGGCATGAACCTCCTGAAGAAGGGGCGGCAGGACCAGAATGGGGAGATCTTCAACGCCGAGTATTACCGCGAGCGCATGATCGTCCTCGGCAAGACCGAACCGATGCCCTACAGGCCCGACGACCCGACAAAGAAGGTGGACGACCAGTTCTGCGCCCTCAACGAGAAGGGGGAGTTCGTCGAACTTATGTACTCCTCGGACGGCCAAACCGTCGACTCATACACCTGTCCCCTCGGTCCGGAAGACGCCTTCGGGATCTACGGTTACGAGGTCATGCTCATGCTCTACCGGGCGCTCAGGGAATATCTCAAAGGTGAGGAGGGAATCGTTGCGGCGCTCGGCACGACCGTCGAATTCCTCAGGAACGAAAAGAAGGACTGAAACCGGTGACGAAGGCCGTACTTTGAAAACCACCCCGGTGGTTTTCATGGTAACCACTCATAGAACAAAGTTTTGGGGGGTTCTTCGAGAACAATCCTCTTATCCTGCCGTGATCAGGCGGAGGGACCGAAGTGCAGGATTGGTACTTGGGGAGCAGTCTTCACCTCTTATATGATCAGAGGGAGATTCCATAGTATGGATAAGGTCCCGCTTCTCATCCTTGTCGCCGGTGTGGTCATCGGCCTCCTCCTCGCCGTCGTCGAGAACATCTTCATGGGGATCTCGATCTTCGTCGTCCTCCTGACCGCGGCGATGTGCCTGCAGATCATGACCGAGACGAAGAACCTCCCTGCAGTCACCTGTCAACTCTCCGACGATGCAAAGTCGATCGTGATCGTTAATGGAGGCAACGCCCCGGCAGAGGCGATCCATGTCGCCCTCGTCCCCCTGAACATTGAGTTCGACGTGAAGGATCTCGGCGTCGACGGAGAGTATGCCTATGCCCTCTCCGCAATGGCCGAGGAGGTCAAGGCAGTCGTCACCTACAAAAACAGCGAGGGCCGGGAGTTTGGTCGTTCTTTCAAGCTCTCGTCCCTTGAGGAGAACGACCCCCTCAGGCCGGCCTTCCCAATGTTCTCCTGGAAGTAAGAGAGCAGAACCGCGGGGCAGAGTAGATCTCCCCGATTCTATTCTTTTGTATCCCGGCCATGCCCGGGTCAGATCTGCCCATATAAACTTCCTTTTCAGGAGTCACACATCCTATCCGGGCCCGTACAGGAGGGATCCGCTGGTCCTGGCATACCGACGCCCGTGGGCAAAACAAGATGAAATCCAGCAGGACTCAACGCCCATGGGCTGCACATCTGATCTCCGGTAATATCCGCCCTCGGCCATGTCTCGCCAGTGCCGGGGAAGGGAAAGGAGAGGGACTGGAAACCGCCCGGATTTGAGGCCGGCGGGCTCAGGGATAAACGCTTTGAGGAAGGAAAAGACGTCCTCTACAATACAGGGGATGTCGGACGAAGAGGCGCATGCACACAGTACGGCTGAACCAGTTCTCGTGAGGTCATACTGCAAAGTCCTGCACATCATCCTCGATTCGAGAAGAACAGCACTGATTGTGCACCCCTCAGCACCACAGCAGATAATATTGTAGATGAAGACTAATATCTCAGGCATTCAATCTTTACGGTACCCGGCCGGATCTCCGGCCCCAAACAACACCGCAACAGACGAGAGATGGTGGAAAATACATGCTTGAATTGAAGTTCATCCGCACACACCCTGAGATCGTCAGGGCAGACCTGCAGAAGAGGGGGGACACCGAGAAACTGGCCTGGATCGATGACCTGCTGGAGAAGGACAGGAGGAGCAGGGAACTCCAGGTCGAAGTCGACAGACTGAGAAACCGGCGCAACGTGATCGGCCGCGAGATCAACGCCACCAGAAAGGCAGGCGGGGACGCCTCAGCCCTCCTCAAGGAAGCGGCAGATATTCCCGGCGAGATCAAGGATGCCGAGGCCGAACTTGAGGAGATCAGGGACAGGGTCCACTTCTACCAGATGCGCATCCCCAACATCCTCCACGAGAGCGTGCCCGTGGGCAAGGACGACACGGAGAATGTCGAGGTGAAAAGGTGGGGCGAGCCGAAGGTCCCCTCCTTCGAACTGAAGAACCACGGCGAACTGGCGGTGGAGCACGACTGGGCCGACTTCGAGCGCGCCGTCAAGGTCGCCGGCGCCGGTTTCTACTACCTGAAAGGGAGGCTTGTCCTCCTGGATATGGCCCTCCAGCGTTACGCCCTCGACCTCCTGGTGGAGCGCGGCTACACCCCGATATCCCCGCCGTACATGATGAACAGGGCGGCCTACGAGGGCGTCACCGACCTTG
>NZ_CALFSA010000022.1 GCF_937919355.1 uncultured Methanofollis sp.
GGGTGTCCTGATCGACAAGGTCGACGTGCCTTCCGAAGAGATCTTCGAGGAAAAACTTGAGATCCATATAGGTGTCGAAGGAGCGCCTCCCCTCTTCAAACTCGATCAGAATATCGATATCGCTATCTTTGCGTTCTTCGCCCCGAACGAAGGACCCAAAGATCCCGATCCGCCGAATGCCGAGGCTCCGGATCCGGGCCCGGTGATCTGCCAGCGCACCCATGATGCCCTCAGCCGTCAGCATACTGCACCGCATCTCTGGTTGTGCAATCGATCAGGATAATGTTGTTTTCCCCCGCACCAACGAACGTCTCGTGTGTTCCTGACCGGACTCCTTCACGGTCCATACGTCGGGAGGGACAGGGATGGAGTGATATTGGAGGGAAGAGGATTTCAGGGATTATTTCTGGCGAGGTACAGCCGGTCGTCTTTCACAGGGGGAAGGCCTCCTGGCCAAGCAGATCCTCCAGGTCCTGGACGAGGGCGACATGATCGAGGAGATTCCGTCCCGGTTCAAATTCGACGAGCAGATCGAGGTCGCTCTCCGGGGTCTCCTCGCCCCTGACGGTCGAACCGAAGAGCCGGACACTACGGGCGCCGTGACCTGCTCTGATCCGCAGGATCTCATCCCTTTTCTCCAGCACACCTGCATACAGGCTCATCTGATCCTCTCCTACCTGAATAAGGGAAGATAAGGGTTGCCATGGGAAAGACCTCTGAATGTCGCTCCCCTGATCCTTGCCCAAAGTATCTTCCTTCATCTCTCCTGACATAATGGAGAAAGATCGTGTCTGGCCGCACAGGATCGAGTCGCATATCCCTGAGCATCGAGGACCAGGAGAAGGCCCTGAGAACGGGAGACACAACGCCCTGGACAGACGCTACTTTTTTTTCTCCCAGTGGTTCAAATAAGTTCCATGTGGAACAAAATATAACCACTCAGATCCTTGCTCATCTGCTCAGGGGCGACGCACACCCCCGCCGCAAACTCGCAAAAGATCTGGGCATCTCACACACGACCATACTGCGGAAACTCAAGAGTCTTTTAGACGGTTAATGGGTTTCGCTTTCATCCCTGGCCTGAAGGCCGGGGTCTGTGCACCTCTCAGAGAGGTGCACACTTCCCGCTCCGTACCCTTTACCCAGCAAGATAAACATCCCCGGGGATTGACGATTCAGACCCCTCCTTTCAGGACAGCGCCCTATCCTCACGGCAGGAGACACCATGGAGGCCCACCTCCTCCAGGATCACCCGCAAGTTAAGGCAGAGATAGAGTGTCCAGGATCATAGGGAGGTGTGCCTGTGACATCCCGGGAGTCCTGGCAGGAGACAAATTTGTCCAGGTGTCCATCACCAAGACGGCGGTGGGGAAGTCCTCCGCCCAGATCTCCGATGCCGCCACTTTCAGCGGCATCATAGAGAATGTCCTCGCCGACAACCCCTGGGATGCACGTCCTGGGAGGGTGCGGGCGAGTCGCATCCCGTCGTCGAGAAGGCGAGCGAGGCCTATACGGCCTGGATCGTCTACGAGAACACCCTCGGCAAGGTCGTCGGCACGGCCTCCACCCGTGCGCCGACCCGGACCGCGAGGCGTACGCGTGCCGCCGCCGCTGCCACGACCCCGAGGAGAGGTCTACTCCGTGCCTTCACCTGCACCGCCGTGCGGGTGTCGGGCTACGAGGACGATGCCGTCCTTGCGGTCATCGAGACCTAGGCCGACGGTGTCCCGGCCCTCGCCTGAGGGATACCCCCTCTTTTTTTCGTCTTCATCAGGGTGTTGTCTCGCACTGTACAGGCAGTCTGTCCTGCCGCCAGAAGAGTTATGAGAAGAAAGACCCATCCTTGTACCTGGTGTCTGTGATCGAGAGGCTCCGGCGAGTCGAGGGGTTTGAGAAGGTCCGTTTTGTCATACTCTACGGCTCCGTCTCCCGGGGCGATGCGAGAGAGGGGTCGGATATCGACCTCTGCGTCTTCTTCGAGGGGGACCGCGAGGAGGCGTCGCGCTTCAGGTTTCGCGCCCTGTCAGAGTTCTTCAGCGACAAGTACGACCTCCAGATCTTCCAGCAGCTCCCTCTCTATGTCAGGGTGGAGTGCTTGCGCGGTCAGGTGCTCTACTGCCCTGACGAGCGTATTTTGTACGACGTCGCAGTCGAGACCATCAGAGAGTTTGACGCTTTCAAGCACCGCTTCTATGACTATATCGGCGAGAGGGCGATGCCATGAATGAACCGATCAGGAGTGCCGCCATCAGGACCAAACTTCAGGAGATGACAGAGAGCATCGGCATGATCAGGGAACACCTGCCCGATTCGGCCGATGCATTCACCCGCCTCGGGATCGTCAGGGACGGCATCTACAAGAGAGCAGAATACGCGATCGAGAATGTCTTCGATGTCTGTGCGATGCTGAACACCGACCTCCGCCTCGGCGTGCCCGGCACAGACGAGGATGTCGTCGACCACCTGATACAGCATGGGGTCCTCAGCAGGGAGATGCTCACGGACCTCAAGGCGATGAAAGGCTTCCGGAACATTGTCGTCCACCGCTACGGGGCGATCGACGCCGCCCTCACCTTTGCCATCCTGCAGGAGCATATCGGGGATTTCACCCGCTTCAGGCAGGAGGTCGAGGAGTTCTTGTGCAACCGGGATGCTGCGGCTGACGACCAAGCCTGAATATGAGGTGAAGACGCCTCGCCTCGGGTGCGATCAGGCAGGGAGAGTTCTCCAGATTAAGGGATGTTTGGGGCTGGGTAGAGGGGAGTTTCAGGCCGGCCGGGAGAAACGCAGATCGGCACGTCCATATATTCGCGGCGCAAGAGCAAAGATAAAGTTCAGACGCACATTGTATACGCTCACCGGAGGGCCGGATGTATGGATGAATTTGACGGGGTATTGGTATTGCTGGACGCGGCAGGAGGGGAGATCGCAGGCCGGACCACGATCCAGAAACTGGGATATTTTTCCATGGTTCAGGGTGCCATCAGGGCACGCTATCGCCCCCACTACTATGGCCCCTATAGCGCTGATATCGCCGGTGCGATCCAGACCCTTGTCTCCTACGGCTTCATCGAAGAGAGGGTTGAGACACCGGGAGGTAGCGGAACGACGCCCGACTGGAAACGCTATACATACACCCTCACCGAGGATGGCAGGAGACTGGTTCCTGAATTGAAACAGGAGTATGTCCAGGGCGCGGAAGAGGTGGAAGAGATTGTCGGGATATGCAAGGATACCGCAAACCTTGACTCCAAGACCCTCTCCTGGGCGGCGAAGATCCATTATATCCAGACCAGAGAGATGAGGGATATGTCCCCCGACGAGATCAGAGAGATCGCCAGAACCCTGAACTGGGACCTCTCGGAGGACCAGATCCAGAAAGGGATGGACCTCCTCACCGACCTTCATTTCATTACGGGGTGAACCGAGCACGCTCACGTATGAGGCCCATATCAGGGATCCCCTCTATGGATATATCGGGCTCACCCGTGATGAACGCCGTCTTTTAGATACCCTTCCTCTCCAGAGGCTGCGGCGGATCAAGCAACTTGCCAACGCACACCTGGTCTACCCTGCTGCCTGCCACACCCGCTTCGAGCACTCCCTCGGTGTCCTGCGTACCGCCACCCTGATGGCGAGGCAGCTGCGGGTCGGCGATGATGACCTCATAAACCTCCGCTCTGCCGCCCTCCTCCACGACATCGGTCATGGTCCCTTCTCCCACGTTTTTGAGGCACCTCTGAAGGAGATCAACGGGCCGGAGGCCACACACGAAGAGATCACCCGCCGCCTCATCGGGGGGGAGGAGGGGATCGTCTCTGTCCTCGGCGAGAGAACAGACGAGGTCATTGCCCTCCTCTCTGAGGACCAGAATGGTGTCCTCCACCAGATCATCTCCGGGAACATCGACGCTGATAAGATGGACTATCTCAGGCGGGACTCTTACCACGCCGGCGTGACCTACGGGAACTTCGACCTCGAACGCGTCCTCTACACCCTCAGGAAGACACAGAACGGGAGTCATGAGGACCTCACCATCCATGAGAAGGGTATCGACGCCGTCGAGAGTTTCCGGCTTGCACGGTTCCTGATGTATGCCCAGGTCTACTATCACCACACAAATGTCGTGGCAAACGGGATGCTCCAGAGGGCGCTTTCCGTCGCGATCAGGGATAAGGTCGTGGAGGCGGAGAGGATGCGGACGAGTGACAGTTCTTTTTTGCAGTACTATCTCGCCCTCGACGATGCACGCCTCCTCTCTCAGGTGCTTTCAAAACCGGAGAGCACTGCAGCCGGCCTTGTCAGGAGGCTGGAGAGGAGGGATCTCCTCAAGCGGGGGTATGAGTCCGATATCTCCCAGGAGAGAGACCTCCACCTCAGGTACCAACTCGGGACAAAGTTCACCCCGGATATGGCGCAGGAGATCGAGACGGCGGTCGCGGCAGAGTGCGGGTGCGACCCCGACCTCATCATCGCCGGTGTCGTGAAGAATGAGAATTCGCTCTTCAAGTCGGCGTCCGTCCTTCTCGAAGAGGAAAAATTTCCGATCCTGATCGAGACGAAAAACGGAGAGGTCCAGTTGATCGACTCCTTCTCGACCCTCACCTATACGGGCAACCCCCGCACGACCTTCTACCTCTTCTGCCCTGAAGAGCACAGGCAGAGGGTGCAGGCTTGTGCCGGAGATGTCATCGCCTCGACGATCGGGTGAAGGCCAGAGGTACCTTCTTCCGGGGCAGAAACAGGTGAGTGCGCTCCTCTCCTTCTCCTCGGCGGCATAATGGGATGAGGTATATCTTACCCCCGAGATCGCAGCCCCAAACCGACTATTTTCCGCCAGCAGCGACCTTGTTCTGTATCGGGCCGGTCGTCTCAACGACTAGGCTCATCGAGATCCTTCGGGCAGGATAATCCCGGGTGTCGTTGCCTGAGCCGGTTTCCCGGACGGGGGACTGTTTTCATCCTCAAGACACACAACCTTCTGCCCGGGATGTTCAGACACCCCTGTGCGGCCTGGGGAAGAGGGGGAATGGGTATCCTGGATATGCCCCGACATCAGGAGAGAAAGGAGCCCCGGGACCAGGAGTTCAAATGGGCGTAAAATCATAGATTTGGTCAGAATTAGGGGGATTTCCACCCGGTATCCTTTCCCTTCCCCGGCCGGTTGCGGGGGTTTGAAGGGATGGCATTACTGGCGATCATACGTGCTGCCAGAGGGGCAGGGGAGGGGCCGGAATATCCTGCATTCCAGGATATCTGTCCTCCAGGCCGGGATCGCCGGATCTCGTCTTTCCGGGCACGGATCCAGGGAGTGATGCCCCGATCGGGGAGTTGTACGGGCGTATCCGGGGGTGTCCCGCAAGGGAGCAGGGAGGCGATCACCCCGACCACCAGGATCACGATCGCATTGGCTGGCACCCGTACAGGACCGCCCTCCGCACCGAGGAGAAGGGATGAGAGGGCGCCTCCCTGCGCCCTCACCTTTCTGAATCTGTTTAACCCCCCCCATTTTCAGGAAAAAATGCACATATTTATGGATGCGTACGCGAAAATGAGAGCGCTATCTATCGGGAGTACCACACCATGAAGACCCTCATCCTTGCTGGTGGTTCAGGCACGCGTCTCTTCCCCCTGAGCCGGACCTGTTACCCGAAACAGTTCATCCCTCTCTTCGAGAAGGAGTCTCTCTTCCAGAAGACGGTGCGGCGCGCCCTCCTCTTCTCTGCTCCAGAGGAGGTATACGTCGTCACCAACGAGGCGCACCGTTTCCTGGTCGCCGACCAGCTCGCGGCGATCGGTGCCGGGTGCCAGGTGCTCGTCGAGCCTGAGGGCAAAAACACCCTCCCGGCGATCGTCTACGGCATGACGGCCCTGAACGGCGAGGAGGCCGTCGTCGCCGTCCTCCCCTCAGACCAGCTGCTCACCCCGGACGAGGGGTATATGGCTGCGTTCCATGCGGCCGAGGTCCTCGCCGAGGATCACCTCGTCACCTTCGGGATCGCCCCGACCTCCCCGCACACAGGCTACGGGTATATCAGGCCCGGCGACGACCTCCCGGGCGGCTATGCGGTCGGCGCCTTCGTCGAGAAACCCGATCGGGAGACGGCCGAGAGGTACGTCCGCAACGGATATCTCTGGAACTCAGGGATGTTCCTCTTCTCCTCCTCCCTCTTCATGGAGGAGTGCCGGCGCCTGGCGCCGGCCGTCGCCGAGGCCTTCGCCCTCCCAATCGATGAGGCGTACGCGAAGACCCCGAAGGTCTCGATCGACTATGGGCTGATGGAGAAGACCGACAGGGCGGCGGTCGTGCCCCTCGCCACCCCCTGGAGCGATGTCGGGAGCTTCGACGCCCTGTACCAGGTGAGTCCAAAGGATGGGGACGGCAATGTCGTGAGGGGGGAGTATATCGGCCTCAGGAGCGCAAACAACCTGGTCATCTCCGACCGTCTCGTCGCCACCATCGGCCTCTCCGACCTTGCGGTCGTCGACACCCCCGACGCCCTCCTCGTCTGCCCGAAGTCCGAGGCCCAGCATGTCGGCGAGGTCACCGCCCTCCTCAAGGAGAGGGGCGACGGCCGCTGCGACCTTCACACCACGGTCCACCGTCCCTGGGGCTCGTACACCGTCCTCCTCAAGGGCGACTCCTTCCAGATCAAGCGCCTCACCCTCCTCCCCGGACGGCGTATCTCCGCCCAACTCCACCACCACAGGAGCGAGCACTGGGTGGTGGTGCGGGGGATGGCTGAGGTCTCGAACAACGGCCGCACCTTCTTCGTCCGTCCGGGAGAGAGCACCTTTGTCCCGGCAGGGACGAGGCACCGCCTCGCAAACCCAGGGATGATACCCCTCGAGGTGATCGAGGTCCAGAACGGCGAATACATCACAGAGGACGACATCGTCCGCTTCGACGACGACTTCAAGAGGGAGTGAGAGGGCGCCTCTTATTGAATCGGTTTAACTTCCCCTATTTTTCAGGGAAAATAACAATAAAAAATGCTTATAAACCCTGAAGAGATCCCATTTACTATGGGCCATAGTCAAAATGGTATTCATTGCGTATCGTCTTCTCATAGTACTTTTATCGAATTATGTGGCGGGAGACCACCATGAACCCGATTCAAACGTACTTCCTTCCCTTTATAGCCCTCACCTCCGGAATCCTCATCCTCATCGCCGTACTTGGCTATATCGGGCTTTATTGGTACAAAATGTCACATGTGCGTGAGAATTCCAGAGGGTCAGGCACCAAACTCTTGCGTGTTCTTGTCGCTCTCGCTATACTATCACTTGCAATACTCATAGTCTGGTTACTGTATTATGACAACTGCATTGAAAACCTCAGTAACTTCCAGGATATAGAGACATTCTGCGATACGCAAACAACGACAATCACCAAATGGCTGATACTCTTGTTGAATGGCCAGTTCGGAGCTGCGGCCGTGGTTATCTCGCTGCTGGCCGTCGTCATGAAGTTGACTTCATCGGCTTACTC
>NZ_CALFSA010000023.1 GCF_937919355.1 uncultured Methanofollis sp.
TGCCGTCGATGACGAGCATCGGCACCTCGGAGGCAAAACTCCCGGCCCAGTCGCCGAAACGGTCGACCTGCTCCCCTGCCCAGGTGGCGACGCCTGCCGACGAGAGCGGTCCCCCCGCCGTCGTCCCCGGCGCCGTCCCGATCCAGGTGAGGATCCCCTGCACGATCTCGGCGAGATAATCGGCGTTCATGGCAAGGACGCCGACCGTGAACCCCACCGCCACGGTAAGGGCGAGAAATACGACGGCGGTGGTGAGAATGGCCGCCATGCCCTCCCCCACCCACCGGCAGAACCACCTCTTCAGGGGCAGGATGACGACGGCAAGGGACGCCGCAATGACGACCACCCAGAGGAGGTTCCAGAAGGCGAGGGCCGTGACGGCAAAAACGGCGAGGACAAGGATGAGGGTCAGGCGGTCATGCGTCATGGAATATACAGTGATACGGCCCTGGGAGGGATAAAATCTTGCAGGGGGGAGAGACGCCCTCCGGCACTGCCGTTATCTGAGATTTCTTATAGGATGGTCGCAAATACCTCAATCAATCGGCAAACACCCGGATTTGCCTCGTACAGAACCGTATAAAAATATTTATGGGTGCGCCGGGGTTAATTAGGTTTAATGAATAGACGCGGAGAGAGGAGATGCTTGCTGACTATCAACAGATCGTGATCGCTGCCGTCCTCTGCTGGGTCCTCTTCGTCACCGTCGATATCGTCTTCAAACTTCCGGAAGAGGGAGGCGTGAGCGGTGCGACAGCCATCGGCCGGAGTGTCGAAGAACATGGAGGCGCCCTCGCGGGCGGGACAATGATGGGGAACATCGTCTCCTCGCCCGACGCCTCGGCCGGCACCCTCCTCGCCGCGTGCGGGGTCTATGTCGCCGGCCTTCCCGGAGGACTCGCGGCGGCCGTCCTTGTCTATATCGGGAACAGGATCTGTCATGACCCCGGCTATGCCGGGACGACAGGCGCAGTGCTTGCAAGCCTGATGGTCGCCGGGTTCGCCACCATCGGCTTTGCCCCCGAGAACTTCATCGCCGGCATGGTCATCGCCATCCTGACCATCCAGGGCCTCTCGCACAGGCACGCAAGCCGTCTCCTCGCCCGCATCTGGGGGTGGCGGAGTTGATCGCCCTGTACGTCTG
>NZ_CALFSA010000024.1 GCF_937919355.1 uncultured Methanofollis sp.
AACCCGGGTTTAGGCGTTGGCAACGCCTAGTGATAACCACTACACTATCGGCGCCCTGCGTTGCCGCAGTGCAGAGAAATATTGGCACTTTTTACATATATGGATTGCGCCCCCACTGCGGGGACTGTTCCTGCATCCCTCTTTGCACGGGGGAATATGAAAGAGAAGGGCATGACCTAACAGGTCAATCCGTGTGACTCTCCAGAGCGCAGATCAGATCATAAAAATCAAACCCGAGTCGGAAGAAGACTCCTGGTATGTGCGAACAGGAAGGACACGACGCTCAAAATTACACAGAATGGATAATGTATCATCTAACGGCATTGAATTATGGGCACGACAAATTCCATAAAAAAATTTCAGAACTGACAGATAAAAAAAGATTGGGAAAATCCGACCCAGCAGAACTCAAAGAAACTATTCGGGAGATCAAGAAATTGTGTACATGGTACCAGAAATATATTCAAGAACACCAGTGTGCCGCAATGGATCATATCCCGGAAACACAGCGAAAAAAATGGGAACAGGAATCCCGGAAAAAGAAAACAAATCGTACTTCGACACATTTGCCAATGATACAATAAAAGAATTTGACACATCGAAAAATGCGTTTAAAAGGGGCCAGGATCTGACAGGGAAAAAGGAATAAGAATGAACAACCTCATCCCGGACCCATAACCCGGCCCGCATTTCATCATCGCACAAACATTCCACGATTCTACTGCAACGGCCCAGTTCTCGCTCACGACTCGAAAGACGATTTCGTGCAGGGAATCGTTTCTCTGGTTGGCAATCATTTCATGCCCGACACGAGCGATACGAACACTCATCTGCCAGGCATGTGCACCTTGATGGTCTGGAGAGTTATGAGACGACCTCTTTTTCAGTCAGGTCTGCGATGAAAGATATGACATACTATTTTCAAATGACACTTTGTTGATTGTTCAAAAATGGTAAAATAGCAGTTGAATGGGTCAACTTTTCGTTGGTTTTTCCAGGCCGATACAACGATACAGGTATATATGGAGGAAAAAAGATAAATAAAGCAGCACAAAGGCTTGGGATGTGACTGTATGCCATTAAGTAAGAAAGAAATGGAAAAGAAAAACAAAGCGAAGAGAGCCAAGGCAGAAGAACTCTCAAAACAGGCAGCAGCAGGTAGCCAGGCCGCCAAGAAGAAGCTCAAGAAGCTCAACAAAAAGATCAATTGATCTGCCTGGAATTTCCAACTTTTTTTATATCAAGAAGTTCGCCCTGCAAGAGCAGAATCCTGTCGGGGCTTCAGGTGCGGACCGCACCGTCGAGGCTGTGGACTCACCTCAGGAGAAAGAGGCTGAAGCAGGAAGCCCCGCCAAAACAGGCGCGGGGTAGTCGACCGGATACGTACTATGTTCTAGAAGTGGCTTTTTTTCACTGTTACCTATAACCCGGAAACAAAGTGCGAGGGGAGGGATTCGAACCCTCGAACTCCTGCAAGAATGGACCCTAAATCCATCGCCTTTGACCTGGCTCGGCAACCCTCGCAGACCAGAAATGCAGATATTCATACGATCCGCCGGTATAAATACCCTTGATCCCGGCGGCACCACCAGACCCCTGAAACTCCCGGCAGAACAAACCCGCTGATTTTATCAGCCCTTCCTCCCTATGAAAAGCAGGACTGAAGGCACATGTCAAAAGCGCTGAGCGCCTACCAGAAGGGGATATACTATGTCCTTATCGGCCTCCTCGCCGTCGTTATAGGATTTTCCGTCATCGAACTGGCATATATCGTCTTTCAGGGCCTCTTAATCGACGAATCGAAACTGAGACTTGAAAACCATGAGATCCTGAGAGTCTTCGACCTCTTCCTCCTCGTGCTCATCGGCCTCGAACTCCTGGAGACGATACGGACCTACATCGAAGACCACCGCGTCCACGTCGAGGTGATCATGCTCGTCGCCCTCATCGCCATCACCCGGAAGATCATCCTCCTCGACTCGGGTGAGATAGACAACTTCTCCCTCGTCGGGATTGGCTTTGCCGTCATCGCCCTCTCCGCAGGCTATTACCTGGTCAAGAAGGCGAAGACCATCGACAGAGCGGATTAGGAAGAGCGGGCGCGGGAGGCCCGCACCTCCCATGATCTCACCGCAGGAACTTCGAGACAAAAGGCGAGGTCTCGCCCCGCCTGAGGAAGTGGCCCGACGGCCCCTCGCCGAGGAACTCGGAGAACCAGGACTCGTGCTCCACCTCCTCGTGGAGGATGGAGAGGGCGAGGTCGTAGGTCCTGTGGTCCTTCCCCGCGGTCAGGGAGCAGACATGGGTGTACTGCCGCACCGCACACCTCTCCGCCTCAACGAGCACCTTCAGCATCGCCATGGTGTCGGTCGGGTCCGCGGGCAGTTTTGCCGGCGGACACCCCGAGACATTGTGGAAGTCCACCATGCTCCCTGGCAGTCTGCCGCCCAGTTCATAGATCCGCGGCACCAGCGCCTCGAAGTGGTTCCTGTCCTCGATCCGCGCCGTCTCCGCAATCTCCTTGATCGTCTCGCCCTCAAGACCGATCAGGTTCACCCGCAGGATTGTGTAGTAATAAAATGTCGTCAGTTCTGCCGCGGCGTTCTTCACCAGGAGGTCGACGAGGTGGTCCACGTCGACCCCCGCGTCCTCCACCATCTTCCGTGCAATTTTCGCCATCATATCCCCCCGTGGGAGGGGAGGGTGGGGCTCTCGGTACATAAAACATTCCCCGGTGCGGAGGTCAGGCCGGGGGCGGGGGACTGACCGCACGCCCCTTCCCGGAGAGGAGGTCGACCTCCATGAGAGGAGACGCCCCGCCGTCGGGTGCAAAGACGGCGTTTCGCAACCGCCCCCCTGACCTCACCCGCGCCGAGAGGATGAACCCCGCCCGGAGACTCGTGGACCCGGCCGATGCCCGGAGGAGGAGGTACATGTACCGCACACCCCGCAGTTCGCCAGCGTCGGTCCGCTCGAAGTCCCAGAGGACGCCGCTCTGGTCGAAGTTGAAGGCGGCCGTGATCTTCGGGACAAGGGTCGCGTACTCCACCCCGGTCGCGATCCCCCCCTCCGCCGCGGGCGGCGCCCCGACAAGGGGGACGAACTGGAGAGAGGCGTCAAGCCCCATCCTGCTCCTCTCCTCCACCGCGGCGTCGACGACCCGCACCGGGTACATCGCAGAGACCCGCGGCTGCTGCCTCCTCCCGTCAGGTTTCAGGAGGAAGATGAGACGCACCGAGTGCAGCGCCCGGTCCTCCTGTCCCGGCAGGAACGAGCAGCAGAGCCTGACCAGGAAATAATCATGTGCCCGCATGTCGGCCCTGGCAGAGGGGTCGATCCTCTCCAGGTCGTCCTTCCCGAGCAACCCGGCAAGGTTCTTCGTCTCCGGCCACCCGACAACGACGGCCGGGAACACGCCGGGCAGGTCGGCCCGCACCGTCTCCTCCCCCGGCAGGGGCTCAGGGACAAAGGAGCCGGACGCCAGGATATCCTCGTCTTTCAGTCTCTCGGTATGTCTCCCGAATGCAGGCCGCATGGACAGGTCCCCCCGCCCCTCTGGGCAGTGAGGGGAGAAAAAAAGATCGGTCAAAGATGCCGCACACAGATCAACAGTTCTGTCAGGCGGCGAGCGGCACCTGCACGATTCTCTTCTCGTTGGTGAGGAGATTGACTTCCATGGCGGCGGACTCGGGATCCTCGGGCTTAAAGAACAGATGATACCAGCGGCCCCTGTACTTCGCCTTCAGTTCAAACCTCGCCCAGAGGTTTTCCGCCCCCTTCGGGGCCCTGACTACGAGATAGAAGTAGCGTATCCCCTGCAGTTTCTCAACATCCGTCTCCGCCAGTTCCCAGTGCCCGCCTCTCTGGCCTTTGCCGAAATACGCGGTGATCTTCGGGATAAGCTGTGAGAACTCGACGCCTGTCTCAAACGTTCCCTCGACTCCGGGTTTCAAACCGGGTATCAGGACCAGTTCAAGCGAAGAAGTCAGGCCCATCTTGCTCGTCTTCTTGATGGTGTCGGTGACCGACCGTGGATACATTGTGCAAATATGAGACTGGCGGTTCTTTTCGTCAGGTTCCATGGCAATACTGTACTCCGCCGATTGCAGAGTCGTCTTCTTGTTATCTGTATGGAGTGAACAGCAGAGTTCGACCAGATAAAAGTCGTACCTGTCCATATCGGCCCTGACAAAAGGATCAAGGGTCTTCTTCTCCTCTTCGTTCAGGAGCACGGCAAGGTTCCCTGTCCTGGGCGGTAAAATGGTGACGACCGAGACCTCCTCCTTTGCCGGGACTCTTTCGGGAATTTCCCCCATCTCCCCCATCATAGCAACATGAGGGCCCTTTCCCACCGGGGCAAGGTGAGCGGCGGCAAGGATCTCCTTCTCAGTGATGTCTGTGCTATGTCTTTCAAATGCCTGTTGCATGACATATCACCCGGCCACCATTCCGGACTGATCTGATATAAGAGTTACCCAAAAGAGGCGGTCCCTCCTGATGGAGGGGTGCCGGACAGAAGTGATTGAGGAGGGGGTCAGGCCCTCTCCGGGACGGCCGCATCCCCCTTCTTCGCCCCGGCCGGGACTCTCCTGCCGGCCCCGATGATCGCAAGGGCGGCAGGCATGATGACGATCGCACCGATCAGGGAGAAACCGACGGCGATGACCGTCGTGATCCCGAAGTTGGCGATGATCTTGAAGTTCGAGAGGATGAGGGCCGAGAAACCGCACGCCGTCACGAGCGCCGAGACCGTGACCGCCGTCCCGACCTTCTGGACGCCGTCGCGGATGGCGACAAGGGGGTCACCTGTCTCTTCGAGTTCTTCGGCGTACCTCTCCATCATCAGGATGGTGTACTCCGAGGCGACGCCGATGGTCATCGAGCCCAGGCAGGCCGTCATGGGCGTGTAGTCGATCCCGAGGAGGAGCATGCCCACCGCATTCCAGCCCACGATAGCGACGAGGGGGACAAGAGGCGAGACCGCATACCGCCGCCGGTAGACGATCAGCAGGTATGCCAGGATCAGGGCGAAACCGAGGTAGGTCATCTCCCCCTTGCTCTGCGCAATGTTCGCGATGAGGGTGGTGTACATGTCGTAGTCGCCGGTCGCATGGACCGCAATGCCAGGGGGAGGCTGCATCCACCCGACATCGGCCATCACCGCCTCCTTCACCTGGTTCTGCGTCCCCATCTCCATCTCGATGGTCGAAAACTGGATCACCGCCGCCGAGTGGCCGTCGAGGTACTTCCCCTTCTCGGCGTCGGGGATGCGGGCGAGGGCTGCGGCGATGCCTGCCTTGTCGTCAGGGAGGACGCCGTTGTTGTACTGCCTGATCAGGGTGGCGATGCTCGTGACGCCGGTGAGTTCCGAGTGCTCGTCAAGGGCGTACCGGCCGAACCGGTCTATCCATGCGATCGCCTGATAGTCATCAACCCTGTCGCCCTCCACAAGGAGGGGGAAAGGCTGGACAGACCCCACGACGCCGGTCACCGTGTTCAGGGAGAGTTTTGTCGGCATGTCGGGCGGGACAAAGGTGTCCTGGTTGGTGTCGATCGGGATCGAGGCGTCGACCGTGATCCCGGCAAAGGCCACGACCGCCGCCACCAGCAGCACAGGCACCGGGTTCTTTGCGATCTTCACCGCCGCACCGGAGAGGAAACTGTCGTAGCGGTTCTTCATCTCGACTGCCCGGCCCGATCCCGCAGGCTTCGGGCGGTATTTGACGAGGAGGGCGATCACCGGCAGACCGATGAGGGCCGCGCCATAACAGCAGGAGATCCCGATGATACTGACCAGGCCGAAGGACTTGACCATCGGCACCGGCGAGATGAACATGGCGATAAAGCCCATCGCCGTTGCGAGCATGGCGATGAGCACCGCAGGGCCAGTCCGCACGACCGTCGTCCGCACAGCCTCGGGGAGGGGCGACCGGCGGCACTCCTCGTCGAGCCGCGCCTGGAACTGGATCGCATAGTCGATGCCGAGACCGAGGAGCACGGGGAAGGCGGCCACCACGCCGATGTTCATGTGGATGCCGTTGAAGCCCATGATCCCGAAGGTGAAGATCATGCCGACGACGACGAGGGCCGCGGGGATGAAGCGGTGGCTCATCGACGAGAAGAGCACCGCAAGGGTCACGACCATCAGTCCCATCGCCGCGGCGATGAGCACCAGCAGGGAGCCGGAGAGTTCCTCCTCCATCTGCTCGTCGAAGGCGGTGTTTCCGGTGATCTCGATCTGGACGCCGGGCGGCGGGGACTCGCTGTCGAGCACCGACTGGATGTTGCCGAGGACGCCGCGGGATACGTCCTTCGAGACGCCCTGCTCAACCGTGACGAGGGCCAGTGTCATGGTGTTGGAGGGGAGGAGTTTCTCCTTCAGGTCAGGCGGGAGATGGGAGAAGATGGCCTGTGCCTCAGCCTTCGAGGCGGGGAGCCTGCCTCCGTTCGCCTGCATGAGCACGTCTGCAAGGCTCTCCACGGAACCGACATCCCTCACGCCCCTGATCTCGCCTTCAAGACGGTCGAGGAAGGCGAGGAGGTCGGGGTCGAGGGGGTCGTCACACCGTATCAGGAGGACGACACTGTCGGAGAGGAATTTCTCGCTGTAGCTGTCGTAGATGATCCCCTCCTTCGTCGACTTGTCGAGATAGGTGTCCGACCCGCTCTCCATCGTGACGCCGGTCATGCCGATGATGCCGACGATGAAGAGGACGCC
>NZ_CALFSA010000025.1 GCF_937919355.1 uncultured Methanofollis sp.
AGCGTTCAACCGGTCTTGTCGGCCTCGACCTCGTCCTGAACGGGGGGATCCCGAAGGGGACAGTGATCATCGTCGCAGGCACGCCCATAAACGGACTCGACCTCTTCGCTCACCAGTTCTGGAAAGGAGACCCTGACAACCCCGAGGAGGGGACGTACCTGATGATCGACGGACAGGTCGAGGAGGGGATGATCGATGCACGGGAGATCCCCCCGGACCAGTACCCCGACCACCTGCACGGCCAGCGTATCGTCATCGACTCGCTCTCGAGCATCATCCTCAGGCACGGTATCGACCCGGCCATCGACCTCGTGACCCGCGGCCTGCGGGAGAAGGTGGCCGACGGCTCGAATGTGATACTCACCATGTACCCCGGCATCCACCGGAATGCAGACGAGTTCAAGCTCATCCGGGAAGTCGACGGCTACATCGAACTCAAACAGGGGATAGAAGGTTCCGAGGTGGGGAGGATGCTCGGCGTCTTCAAGATGGTCGGGACAGAACTCCCCAGGCAGCTTGTCCCGTACAATATCACCGCCGAGGGCCTCGAACTCTCGACGACGAAGAGAGTCGTCTGAGCGACCTTTTCGTTACAATACTTTTTTTTTCAGAGAGATTCTGGTGCAGACGACCGAGAGGTGTTCGAGGGGTGGTGATCCTCCGAAGAAGGTGCGGATCGACAGACTTCCCCCGATCGAAACCGGGGGCAAGCCCCCGGACTGCGAAAATCACAGATTTTCTCGACTCCCTTCGGTCGTCCCCCACTTGCGATTGGTTCCGGGAAGAGCGAACAGGAGATTCGGAGGAGGGAGAGATTGCCCCATCCCCACCTATCCTGAGCGGGGAACGAGCGAGAGCGAGTTCAAGAAAAAAAGAAGATCAGTATTCGGCCCTGAGGGCCGCGGCGGCCTTTACCATTGTGGAGAGTTTCCCGTAGGCCACGTCCCTCTCAAGCATCCGGAGACCGCAGTCTGGGTCGATGAGCATGTTCTCGGCGCCGAAGACATCGATCCCCCGTGCAATCCTCTTCTCGATCGTCTCGACACTCTCGACGCCGGGGTCGGCGGAGGCGACGCAGCCGTATCCGACCGGCCGTCCCTTCAGGTCCTTCGACGAGAGGAGGTCGAGGTTCCCCCTGTTCTCGGAGAACTCGAAGTCGAGGACTGAGACCTGGATCTTCAGGATGTCGTCGACCGCACTCTCCAGGTTCCCGCAGACATGGAGACAGGAGGGGATGCGGAGCACCGAGGTGATCAGGTCCACCGCCTGCCTCCCGACGGCGAGGTCGGCGGCGCCGGTGGAGAAGATCGGTTCGTCGATCTGGACCATCGTCACGCCTGCGGCCTGGAGAGCCCGCGCCTCCGAAGCGAGGGCCTGCGCAAGGTCCAGCACCACCTCGTCCCGCCCCCTGTACGCCGGCGTCTCGATCCGCAGGCCGTGGGCGAGGGTCGAGGGACCGGTGATGATCCCCTTCACCTTCGGGTGCATCGAGAGGGCGTATTTCGTATCCGCAACGGTGAGGGGTTTATCGGGAGGCTCGATCCTGCCGATGACGCTCTGCCCCCTGATACCGGGCAGGCGGGAGACGAACGCCGTGATCATGTCGCCCCGGACCTGCCCGTCGGAGATGATATCGACGCCGGCCCTGAGCTGGTCAGCGACCGCTGTCTCGACCGCCCCGTGCAGGGGGTTGAGGAGGGAGCGGAGCCCCCCGGCCTTCACGACCGGGTAACTCCCGACGACCGTGGTCGGCAGGACCTTCGAGATAAAGTTCATGGGACGACTCTATGCCTGTCACGCGGGAAGAGCACGGCCTCCCTGATGTTCGGGAGGTCGAGCATCGTCATGATCAGCCGTTCCATACCCATACCCCAGCCGGAGTGGGGGGGCATGCCGTATTTGAAGGGCTGGAGATAGAACTCGAAACTCTCCGGGCTTAATCCTTTTGCTTTGATCTGCTCGACAAGGAGGTCGTACTGGTGGACACGCTGGGCGCCCGAGGAGAGTTCCATCCGCGGGTGCATCATGTCGAAGGCCTTGCAGATGGACGGGTCGTCCTCGTACGGCATCGCATAGTACGGCCTGATCGAACTCGGCCAGTCGACGATGAAGTAGTGCTCGCCCATCTCCTCGCCGATCGCCCTCTCCGAGGGGGTGGAGAGGTCGTCGCCGTAGGCGATCGGTTCGTCGATCTTCTTTGCCGCAATGTCGATCGCGTCGGCGTACGGGATACGCGGGAAAGGCGCCTTCGGCACCTCGAAATCAACGCCAAGGTCGGCGAGGGCGTCGGAGCAGGTATCCGCGACGACGGCGTACTGGTGGGAGACGAGGTCTTCGAGGACCTTCATGACGTCTTTGTGGTCGGCGAACGAGACCTCGACATCGATGGACGTCGCCTCGTTGAGGTGCCTGAGCGTGTTGTGCTCCTCGGCCCTGAAGATCGGGCCGATCTCGAAGACCTTCTCGAAACCGGCGGCCATCATCATCTGCTTGTAGAGCTGCGGGCTCTGGTTGAGGAAGGCCTCCTTCTCGAAGTAGGCGATCGGGAAGAGTTCAGTGCCGCCCTCGGTCGCCGCGGCGACGACCTTCGGGGTGGTGATATTGTAATAGCCGCGCTTCGAGAAGAAGTCGTACGTGGCGGCGGTGACCGCACTCCTGATCTTGAAGATCGCCGCCACACGGGGCTTCCGCACATCGAGGAACCTGGCGTCGAGCCGGGTTTCGAGTTCGGCCGGCACTTTCTCGACGACGTCGAGGGGCAGGGGGCTCTCGCAGAGGGAGATGATCTCGAAGGTCTCGGGGGTGAGTTCGCGGCCGCCCGGCGCCTTCTCGATCGGCTTCACGGCGCCGCTGACGCGGACGACCGACTCGCGGGAGACAGTCTTTGCGGCCTGGAGGACGGCTTCAGAGACCTTCTTCTTGACGACAGTGACCTGGATGATCCCGGTCCTGTCGCGGATCAGGAAGAAGGTGAGTCCGCCAAGGTCGCGGATCTCGTGGACCCAGCCGGCGATTTCGGCACGCTCGGTGTCAGGGGTTACCTCGTTGATGGGAGTACGCATGTACAATCCTGTACCTATGGGGGTGGATGGGATATGGGCTTTATGATAGACCGGAGAGCGAAAGATCCTGCATGAAGAGAGATCCCCTGCAGAGCCGGCACCAGGATCATCAGGAAACGGCTTAATAAAAGCGGAGACGATAGATGGATATGCAGAGGATAGACATTCTTGCCTGTTGTGTCCTCGTCCTATCGCTTCTCGCCTGCGGGTGCACACAACCGGGCGGTGACGGGGCGCAATCAGGCACGAACACCACCACCGTGCCGGCCCTTACCCCCGGATCCCCTTCCCCCCAGGCTGAGTCCAGCAGTCCCCGGGCGGTCCCGACCCCGCCGGGCGAGTGGGACGGGAAAAAACCCTATGACGTGAAGTTCGTCGACCCGGCGACATACCACATCACTCTCACCGTGACGCCGACCACCACCCCCGTGAAACCACCAAATGACCTGCATGTCGATACAGTAGCCATGAAAGACTATGCGAAGATCTCGTCCACGAAAGTGGAGAAGGTGATGACCACCGAGATCTATCACATCCCGTTCCCGTACTGGGAACTCGACTACACGGTCAACGCGCAATTCAAGGAACGTGCACGCTTCGACCTCGAGGTCAGGGACGCTGAGGACCCGAACCGTCTCCTTGCCGAGGTCAATATGAACAGAGCCAATTTCATGACCCCGAAAAATAATACGTTGGGGAATACGGCAAACTCGGGCACGCTCCTCTTCCGGGAAGGGTTCAAAGATTATTATTTCGTGATCCGGACCGACAAGATCAGTTCCTTCTCTCTCGTGATCAAGGTGCCGGAGAAGTACCTGGTGTAAACAGGGACTCTTCTTTTTTCTGCTGGCTCAGGACAATTTCCAGGTTATACATGTCGACGGCCGATTCATATGCCTGCCATTCCCGGTCGGCCTCTCCAATCCGTTTTTCAGCCTCGCTATACTGCCTGAGGTCGTAGGCCTCCGCCGACGCCGACCAGAGGGTATAGGCACGGTTCAGGTGGCCGAGGGCCTGCAGGTATGCGTCCCTGACACCCAGATGGGTCTCGGGGACGGCGGTCCCCTCGATCGCCTGCATGTGTCGTGCGGTTGTGGCGACGCCGCGGTCGGCCAGGCCCCTGAACTCTGTCATATAGGCATCAGACTCCCTGAGGGAGGGGGCTTTGCCGACCGAACCGATGAGCGCGGAGACGTCCCTGTCAAGAGCGGCGAGGTCGGTCTCGGAGGAGGCAATAGCATCCCCGAGCACTCTGACCTCGTGGTGCTGCATCAGCACCTGGAAGACGGTCCACCCGACGACGGCGACGACGAGCACCGCCACGACGACACCACAGGCGGTCAGCGCCTTGCGCAGTTTCGGCGTCATCGTCGGTTTCTTCAACGTCGGCACCTTCGGCCGGAACGTCTTCAGGTCGGAGACCTGGAGGTGAGTGAGTTTCGCCTTCAGGTCACCGATCTTCCGGACAAGTTCTTCCTGATCGGGCATCTTCAGGTTCACCACAAGCCCTCACCTCCGGGAAGGGGATCGACCGGGCGGACCGTGTAGTGCGTGGGCCTGACGATGTAGCGGAGGGGGATTATGGTGGGGGTCTCCGACCTCACGCTCGAGATCGAACCGTGGGTCACGTCGCCGACAGGGAATGGTTTTCCCCAGCGGTCAATATTCCCGGGATTGGTCCTCGGGAGCGGGAGATAGTTCGTCGTCTCCACGTAGTAGTAGCGCTTGCCGCCGAAATCATAGGATCTCGGGGTATAGTCAGCATAGTACGGACCATTTCCCGTCATCTGCACGCCGACGGCCATGTGGTCCGAGTACCCCAGGAGGACGGTGTCGTAGCCCATGAAGGTGAGGAGGGACGCCGCGAGGATCGACGAGTCCTCGCAGTCTCCCTCCCCGTCGACAAGGGTCTCGACAGGATATTTCGGGTACTCGACACCGCCGGGGGTATGGATGGCCTGCGCGGGGACCGCACCGCCGGTATAACTTGCAGGGGCGTCGTCGGAGGAGTACGGGAGTTGCTGGACAAAGAACAGGACATCCATCACCCGCCAGTAGTCCTCGTCAGGGGTGTTGAAGCGGGGTGAGGCGATCTGCCGGGCGAGGGCTTCGAGGTACGGGCGTTCATCTTCAGAGAGTGCGTACCGTCCCCAGGCAGAGTGGTCAGCCATGCGTGGGGTCTTCCTCTCCCTGTCAAAGAGAGATGACGGGATTTCCAGCGTGGCAGTCTGGACGCCGCCGTCGATGGCAGTCCACCTGAACTCCCTGATGATCTCCTTCCCGGCAGGGTCGGGGGTCAGGGCCGGGGTGGTCACCACGGGTGCGGGTGTGGGGAGAGCGCCGGGAGTACTGTCGTCACCTGGCCCTCCGGAGAGGGCGGGTTTGACGACGAGGGCGACGACGAGCACGATGACGACCCCGACAAGAACCGAGAGTATGTCCTGACGATCCATATGCAATTCCTGAATAAATCAACGAAATTTTGAATGTACACATATAATGTAACAAAATATTTAAACCATGTCAAATAGGTGAAACTTAAAAACCAAAGATTTGATATAATACTAGAGTATTATGCTGCAAAACCCGGTACCCGGTCGTTTCCTCCTCCTCCCTCTCGCCCTTCTGGTCCTCGCTCCCTTCATCGCCGCCGCGGCTTCCCGCACCTCTGTGGGGGAGACCCTGTTCTGGGTCGCCGCCGGGATGGTGGCCGTCATACTCGTCCCGGCCGCAGGTCCGCGCCTCGCGGCCGCGGGAAAACCGCATGTCCCGCCCCTATGCTCGGCGGTGCTCCCGGGGTTCGGCCAGGTGATCAACGGCAACCTGGGAAAAGGGTTTCTCGTATCTGTCCTCTGCGCCTTCGGGCTGAAAGAAGTGTCAATGATAGGCTTCGTCATCGCCGGCGGCGCCTGGGTCTGCGGCGTCGCCGACGCCTTCGTCACCGCCTACCGCATGAAGACGGGCAGCGTCCCCCTGCTCCCCGTGCCGCGGGCGGTCTTCATCGAGTATGTCGTCCTGGGACTTGCGGCGGCCTACGCCCTCCCCTAACCGACGAGGGCGGCGGCAAACCTCTCCCCCTCAGGGGTGAGGGAGTAGATGATCCAGTTCCCCTGCGCGACGCCCGCGATCAGATCGGCTTTTTTGAGCACATTGAGGTGGTACGAGAGGCGGGAGTCGGCGACCGCCACCACCTCCCTGATCACGCAGACGCAGAGGGGCTGGACGGCGAGGAGGAGGAGGATCTTCAGGCGCACGGGATCGGAGAGGGCATGGAACTGCTGCGACCGGAGGGCGAGCGTCTCCCTGTCGGGGAGGAGGCGCGTGAGGCCCACGACACCGCCGACCCGTGCGAGGTCGTCTTCAACAGGTTCAGGAATTGGCATGTTTTATACTCTCCAGAGCCCACAGGGCTATTTCAAGATAGTATGAAATGGATATCCTTATACCCTTTGGGATAGGGATACTATTTCAACAAATCTTGAAACATGCGGACGTGAAACCTATGGCAGAAAACACACAGAAAAAGACCGAAAAGTCAGGCATCGTCTCGAAACTCATGGGCGCCCTGAAGGGCAAGGACTGTGGGTGCTGCTGCTGCGGCACGAAGATCGTCCCGAAGAAGGGAGAGAAGAAGGACGAGTAAGGGCGAGGGGATGAC
>NZ_CALFSA010000026.1 GCF_937919355.1 uncultured Methanofollis sp.
GCGATTATAGGATATGGTGCTCCGGGAGCAGTCCTCATAGCATGTATTGCACAGTACCTGATCCGGCGGATGGATGAAGAGGCATGATGGCCATTGCGATTGGTGGACGCTCCTCTCATCCCCAGAAAAATATGTCCGTGGTGATCGCACGACCCTCGACCCCATTCTCAAAGAAGAAATATGTCGCTCTGTCGCGGTCTATTTCCTATCATTCCTCGCGATCGGCGTGATCATCGACGCCGCCGACCTGCCTGTGAACCTCGTCCTCGGTTATCCCATCGTCCCCCATCTCACCGGCCTCGCCATCGTCGGAGGGGGAGCGGTGGCGGCCCTGCTCGTCTGGACTCTTCATATCAGGAAAAATGAGAAGCAGGTATCCCCGGAAGAACTGTGACAGACGTCAGAGGTCGGGAGATGCCTGAACGATATCCTCCCCTCGACGCGTAGACGATCCGCAGAGAAACGATATATAAAACGTCGGAGATATCTCAGACGCGGAAAGATCGATTCAGCCTTCCGGCACAGTCCCCAGACCACGAGGGGAGGGAAAAATATGGACAAAAACGGTATGGGGGGAGGAGTGCTCCTCCTTCTTGCGGCAGTCATCATTGCGGTCGTGATCGCCGGCAGTGTCCTTCTCACGGACCTGAGCAAGGAAAAACAAAAAGAGACTATCCGCCAGGTCATCCCCGAGATCAGCGAGAAGGACCTGGAAGACCTCTCGTCCCGGCCGGTTTATGCCGCCTACGGGCGGGTCCAGAAGAACCTGAGCCTCGACACCATTATCAGGTCGGCAGACCCCGACCTCGAAGAGAGACACTTTTTTCATCCCGAAGGCCCGGTCTTCGGCTATAGCATCAATCACCTCGACTGTATCATGGTCTATCTCGACGAAGAAGCGGCGGTCAACAGGACGACCACGGATGAGATCTACGGGGTCATCGAGTCCCATGCCCGTGCAGGCGGGACGAACACCACCCCCGTCCTCTTCGTCCGCACCCCCCAGATCACCCCGGACACGACCATCCAGCGCCCGGAGAGAGCGAGTACTCAACCGACCCCGCGGGAAGGCACGCC
>NZ_CALFSA010000027.1 GCF_937919355.1 uncultured Methanofollis sp.
GAGAAAGCCGTTAGGCTTTCGAGATGTGAACGAAGTGAACGAGAGACACAGGAGATCGGAGATCTCCTGAGCAGGCACATCTTTGATGTGCCATGAGACGAAGTCTTCGAGCAGTCCCGGGTAGAGTGTTTGGGGAAGGCGGAGGGACCCGCGAGGGGACCGTCCTGCAATCAACAAAAAACCAAAAAAATATTCAGAGCCCCTTCAGAACCAGGCGTCGAGCGTCTTCTGTCCCGCCGTCTTATCGAGTCTGTCCAGGGCCGTCTCGACCCTGTCCTCGGAGAAGGAGTACTCCCCGCAGAGCATGGCGACGATCCCCTCCCTGTCCGGGCTCTTCCAGGCGAGGCGGTAGTCGTCGGTGGTGGGCGGGTCGAGGAAGAAGGAGAGCACCGGTTCCGGGTCGAAGTCGGGTGCCTTCTCCCTGACCGTCCCCGCGAAACCGCCCCTCTTCACGATCTTCAGGGCCGTCTTCGCCCCCACGCCCCGCACACCGGCGTTGAAGTCCGTCCCCACAAGGACCCCGACCTCCACCAGTTCTTCGCGCGTGAGGCCGAGGCCGCCGAGCACCGCCGCAAGGGAGAGAGACTCCGGGCGCACCGTCACCTGCCGCCCCCGCATCTTCCTCTTCCCCGATATCGCCAGGTTCCGCAGGAGACGCGGCGCCCCGAAGAGGAGTGAGTCGTAGTCCTGCGAGGCCGCCGCCTTCACGTCACCCTTCTGCACCATATAGGCCGCCTGGGCCTCGCCCTCGCTCGGCGCCTGGACCCAGGGGATGCCCGTCAGGTCGAGGAGGCGCTTGCTCGACGCGATCATCGCCTCGTCGATCCGGGTCGAGGCGCGGGCCTGTTTGTAGGCCTCCTCCGTATCGCCGCAGGCAAGGGCCTCCTGCCACCTGACTCCCGCCGCCTCCCGCACCTCCCGGCGCTTCTCGACCGTCGTGCTCTTCAGGTCGGGGGGAGCACCGTCGAAGACATAGACCGGGCGTATCCCCTTCTCCAGGAAGTTGACGTTCCGGAAGAACAGGCCCGAGAGGTGGGAGGTGACCCGCCCCTCCGCGTCCATCAGGGGAGTGCCGTCAGGTTGCCTGATGATTGTCAGAAATTGGTACAGCGCATTGAAGGCATCGATGCCGACCGCGCCCCTCACTTCGTCGAGTTCCATCTCCTGACAGAACTCACCGAGTATATCACGTAGTGCAACGCCCATGGATACTCTTTCCCGGGTCCTTACCTCTATCTTACCTGTACATCCTGCGGGTGATGTCGCTCACCGTATCGTCGATGTGCCTCACGGTATTGTCGTATCTCTGTACCATTGTCGTGGAGAGTTCTTCCAGGTTCACCCGCATCGTCCGCTCGCGTGCGATGATGCTTGCCTCAAGCCTCTGGACCTTGTAGCCGAGGGAGAGGAAGAGACCGCCAAGGGAGAGCATCATCAGGGTCGTCGCCACCGCCATGGTCAGGTCCTGCCAGACCCGCCAGACCAGCGTGAGGGTGGAGAGGACAAGGACGATGGTGAGGACAATGTCTACGAGGACTTCTCGGATCTCCATGCTTTTAGATGCTAAGGAACTATTAATTAATCTAACGATATTAAAAGAGGTCAGAAATGGATATTCGGAATAACATGCCCTTGATGGTGATGCCGGCGATGCTTATCGTGGTCGAGGTGCTCGGCATCCTCCTTGCCCTGCCGATGCAGTCGGCCGGTATTGTGGCCTTTGAAGACCCGACATCAGTTGCGAATCCCTTCATATTCCTCGGCCTCATCCTTGCCTTCACCCTGCTCATGCTCGGTCTGATCAAGATCGGCGGGAAGAAGGTGATCCTCGGACTTGTCGCGCTCTCCATATTCCTGACCTTTTACTACATCTTCTGGACCCTGTCGGCCATCGTCCTCGACACCCCCCTTCTGGTGTATATCCTGCCGGTCGCGGTCGCAGGTGCGGCGACGGCCGTCCTCTTCCTGTACCCCGAGTGGTACGTCATCGACACCCTGGGCATCCTCATCGCCGGGGGCGTCGCCTCCATCTTCGGGATCTCCCTCGCCGTCCTGCCGGTGATCCTCCTCCTCGCCCTCCTCGCAGTCTATGACGCCCTCTCGGTGTACAGGACAAAACACATGATCACTCTTGCCGAAGGGATCATCGACCTCAAGACCCCCATCCTCTTCGTCATACCGAAGAGGAGGGACTTCTCGTTCAGAAATGAAGGGATGGATCTTCAAAAAGGGAAAGAAGAACGGGGGGCATTTATCATGGGGATGGGCGACCTGATCATGCCGTCCGTCCTTGTCGTCTCGGCCCAGGTCTTCGTCCCGGCCCCGGCCCTCTGGTTCATATCGGTGCCTGCACTCGGAGCGATGGCCGGGTCAGTCGTCGGTATGGCCGTCCTCCTCAGGTTCGTCCTCTCCGGCCGTCCGCAGGCCGGACTCCCGCCCCTCAATGGCGGTACGATCCTCGGGTTTCTCATCGCCTGTGCCCTCAGCGGGAGCTGGGGCTGGCTCATGATAGTGTAGGAGGACCTCGGCGAGCACCGCGTCCACGCCCTCGCCGGTGGCGGTAGACATGGAAAGCACACCCTCCTCTCCTGCACGGATATCGGCCTTGTTGGCGACGACGAGCACCGGCACATCCACCATATTCCGGACCGTGTCGAGGAGGATACGCTGGTCGTCCATCGGGTACCCGCAGTACTCGCTCGGGTCGAGGATGAAGACGATCAGGTCGGCGGTATTCACGATCGCGGCGATCGCCTGCTCCTCGACGGCGTTTCTATCCTCCTCGGGGCGGTTGAGGAGGCCGGGGGTGTCGAGGAACTGGATACGGCGTCGACCCTCGTAATGGTGGCCCACGATCACGCCCTTCGTGGTGAAGGGATACGAAGCGATCTCTGGTTCGGCCGAGGAGACCAGCCTGATAAAGGAGGACTTGCCCACATTCGGGTATCCGGCGATCACCACGGTGAACTCGCTGTCCCTGACCTCGGGGAGTTTGCGCAGGACGTTCCTCGCCACATTGAGGAAGAGAAGGTCTTTGTCGATCTGGTGGACGATCGAGGCGATCCTGGCCACGGCCCTCTTCCGCACCACCGCGGTGTCCTCGGCCTTCCTGATCCGCCTCCCGCCGTGTTCAAAGCCCATCCTCTTCGTGTGCATCGCCGCCCACCCCACGTTCCCGAGGGCCATCTTCAGTCTCTCGATACCGAAGAGCGCCTCGACGGTATCACGGTAAAAGGGCGGTTGCTCCTCGAAGACCGGGAACGACTGGATGACATGGACCAGTTTGTCATGGACGGCACTTGAAACAGCCCTGACAAAATCTTCATTCGCACGGTCTTTGTTCGTCTTTGTCCGCATCTTTGCGGCGGCTCGCCGGAAACTCCGGTCGAGAACTTCGTCCGCAGTCGGAACAGTTGGTATTTTTTCGAAATCCACGGCACCCACAACCAAGATATTGATCTTCGGTCTAATTCTCTGTATGGATTTATCCCTTATACAGAAAGAGATACTTATCACTCTCATCACCCTGTACCACCGGCACTCCCGCGCGATCAAGGGGGAAGAGATCGCCGACGTGCTCAAGCGCAACCCCGGCACTGTCCGGAACCAGATGCAGTCACTCAAGGCACTCGGCCTGGTGGACGGTGTCCCCGGCCCGAAAGGAGGATACAATCCGTTGACCCTGGCCTACCACGAACTGAACCTCACCAATTATGACCAGGAGTCCCATGTCCCAATCGCGCGGGACGGTGCCGAGGTGGAAGGGGCCAATGTGGCCGAGATCGATTTCACCACCCTCTGTCACCCCGACATCTGCCACGCCCTGATCAGGATCATCGGGAGCGTGAAGATCTTCGAGATCGGGGACCAGGTCACCATCGGCCCGACCCCGGTGAACAAACTCCTCGTCCGTGGTGAGATCTACGGCAAAGACGAGGTGAAAAGTGCGCTTCTCATATCTATCATCGAGATGATCTCCCTCCCGAAAAAATCGATCCGGCATTATATGAGTTCCCCGCTCCTTTCTCTCTCCTCCGACGACACCCTCCAGTCTGCGGCGTCCTTTTTTGCCCGGCACCACATCCACGGTGCGCCGGTGATGGACGGCGAGAGTCTTTCCGGCATCGTCACCCTGACCGACCTTGCCAATGGACTGGACCGGGGCCTGGACCTTGCCACATCGGTCACCGCGGTGATGACCTCCGAGGTCGTCGAGACCGATGCCGACACACATCTCTACGAAGTGATCAGGCGCTTTAAAGAGCGTGAAATCGGTCGTCTCATCGTATTCGAGGGCGGAAAGCCCGTCGGGATCATCACCCAGTCAGACATCATAGGTGTCTTCCCCGCACTGTAAGTGGGGTGATAATTGGCGGTACACCAATCCAACAACCCACAACTATAAATATTGGTATCTACATCAGGGGGTGTGTTATTTCAACCCACTCATCCCTCTGGGGGGCGGGGTTGAGGAGCGAGGTGAAAACAGATGGGCGAACTGCCAATTGCACCGGTAGGAAGGATCATAAAAAATGCCGGCGCTGAGCGTGTCAGTGCCGACGGGAGCGAGGCTCTGGCCGTTTTGATGGAAGAATACGGGACGGTCCTCGCACGGGAGGCGATCAAACTCACCCGTCATGCGGGAAGAAAGACCGTCAAGTCCGTGGACATCAAGATGGCCTCCGAGATCCTCAAGTGAACACCCGGCGGAAAACGGCGGGATACCAAATCCACCTTCTTTTCAAACAATTTATATATCGACAGAACCCACTCAAAAACTATGAGTAAGATCTTCTCACGGGGCCTTGCACGAAAAAAGGTCATGAGCAATGACGGTATGATCATCGGCCAGATCAAGAACCTCCTGATCGACCTTGATTCCGGCGAGGTCGTCGACCTGATCATCAAACCCGATGCCTCCTTCGATACGGCAGGGTACAGGATGGACGGCGAGAATATGCTCATCGCTTTCGAGGCGGTCAAGGATGCGCGCGACTACATCGTGGTCGACCGTTATCTCTCGAAAAAATAATTATGTGAATAATTTCTGATACTTCCGGATAATATCAACAAAGCCTTCCCCATACCTCTTTTCAGAGACATAATCTGCCGTCTCCTTTATGCTGGGGGTGGCGTTGTCCAGGGTGGCCCCGATGCCGGCGCGGCTGATCATCTCCCTGTCGTTCTCCGAGTCCCCTATGGCAAGAAAATCTGCGGGGGTGAGGCCCATCAGGAGAGAGATGTCGGAGAGTGCGGTCCCCTTCGAGATGCCCTGGTACTGGAGGTGGATGGCGAAACCGGTGTCGATCGCCCTGACCGGCATGTCGGCGATCACCTCCGCCACCCTGGCAGGTTCGACGGTGCGGGCAAAGGCGATGTCGGCAAGGCGGTTGTCCGGCGAGTACAGGGTGAGACTCTTCCCCTCCGCGGCGAAATGCTCCTCGATCCGGCGGTAGGCATCCCAGCAGGCCGACTGACGGCCTGCCACATGGACTTTGCCATTGAAGCGGAGACGGTACACTCCCCCGTTCTCGCCGATGATCGTCCCGTCAGTCCCGACCATCTTGCAGAACATGTCGAGGGAGCAGATGGTGTTCCCGCTCGCGATGACGACCGGGATACCGGTATCGACGAGGTCCCGGATCGTCTCGATGGCGGCGGTGGAGATCCGCCGCCGCGCATCAGTGAGTGTCCCGTCGAGGTCGGTGACGACTGCCTTCAGCACCTGCGCCCCCTTCAGGGCTTGAGTCCGGACATCTCGACGACGAACGCCGCCTCGCCTTCGGGCAGGTTCGGGCTGTCGACGAGTTTTGCGATCCGCCTGCCGCCCTTGCTCTTCCTGAGATAAAGCCTGAACTTTGCCGCATGCCCGACAATGTTGCCGCCGATCGGTTTTGTGGGGTCGCCGAAGAAGACGCCGGGGTTCGACTGGACCTGGTTGGTGACGAGGGCGACGGCATTGTACTCCTCGGCAAGTTTTGCAAGGTCGTACATGTGCCTGTTCAACTTCTGCTGCCGCACCGACAGGGTGCCCCTGCCTGCATACTCTGCCCTGAAATGTGCGGTCAGCGAGTCGATGACGATCAGCCGTACGGGATAGTCGCTGTCCTTCATCTCGTTTGCGAGGTCGCGGGCACTGTCGACGAGGAGCATCTGGTGGTCGGAGGTGTAGCCCTTTGCGACATGGATCCGTTCGAGGAACTCCATGAAAGGCGGTACTTCGTAGCCGGGGATATCGAGCCCCGCCACCATCTGCTCGATACGCTCCGGGCGGAAGGTGTTCTCGGTGTCGATATAGATGCAGGAACCGTGCAGCCCGCCGAGTTCTTCGGGGAGCTGGACATTGACCGCCATCTGGTGGGCTATCTGGCTCTTGCCCGACCCGAACTCACCGTAGACTTCCGAGATGGACTTCGTCTCCAGCCCGCCGGAGAGGAGGGCGTCGAATTCCGGGACAAGGGTCTGGAGTTTCTTTACTTCTTTCCTGTCTTCGAGGACGGCGATGCCGGTCTTGAAACCGCCGATGTCGGCGAGTTCGCGGGCCGACTTGATTATCTTCTTTGCGCTCGACTCCCCGATCTCAGCCGTCTCGGCGAGGTCGGCTGGCGAAGCCGTAGCAATACTCTCGACAGTTACATAACCAGCCTCCCGCAGCTTGTCTGCCGTTGTCGGCCCGACGCCGGGGAGATCTTCAAGGTCCAGGGATGTTTTTGCCATATTTTACCTCATTCCTTCAGATATTTTGGTCACACACACCAGCAGGGACGGTGCGGAAGGTGCGGAAGGCCGGGAAAACCCGCGTGAGCGTGGTCTCCGGGCACACATATCCCTTTCGCACCTGACATCAACTGCCTTTGCCGTGTGCGGTGTGAAAGTGAACGGTCGTGTCCTCGTCCTCAGGGTGTCCCGCCGGTCAGGTCTTCGAGGCGTTGTTCAAGGGCGTGCCTGTCGATGTCAACCGGTTCGATTGCCGCCGGGACGATCCGCGGCCCCCGCCGTGTCCCGGTCACCGTCACCTCCTGGCCGGGGAGGATGTCGATGGGGAGGAGATAGGCCTCGACGCCGTTGTCGATGGTCATGCCGAGGGCCGAGGGGACGGTCGTCCCCTGAAAGACGATCTCTTCCTCGTTCTCTTCCCCGGCGCCGAGGAGCACGCTCCCCCGGCCGACGGAGACCTCGGTCCCGCCGTCCCGTCCCTCCTTTGCCCGTGCGTGGTAGACCCTGACCACGTCGCCGGGTGCAAGGCCGAGGAGGGCCTGGTCGCCCCAGAGGACGAGGTGTACCGTTCCCGACTCGTCGGCAAGGTCGATGTTCTGCACATACGACCTCTCGCCGGTGCGGGTCTGGAAACTCCGCGGGGGGTGCACCGCCGCGACCTGCCCCGCCAGTGAGACGCACTCGCCTGCCGTCACCTCTGTGGCGGGGGTGACCCTGACCTCAACCTCGACCTCCCCGTCGGTCGGTGTGACGCTCCCGCGGTCGTCGAGGGAGAACTCAGGCCCCCCGACCTTCACGGCCCCCCGTGCACCGCTGATGCGCACGGTGTCGCCGGCCGCCGAGGTTGCAAGTATCGCCGGGTCCCAGCAGACGAGGCGCGCCGTCCCGGTCCGGTCGCCGATGACGGCCGTGGTCATCGTCCCGCCTGTCCCGTCGCGCCGCGTGAACTCTCGCGGCTCTCCGATCCCGAGGATACGCACCACAAGGTCGCCGGTGCCGACCGGCGATGCGCAGGTGCGTTCCGTCTCCACCGGGCAGTCGATGAGCACCGTGGACTTCCGCAGGGCAAGGGCCGTGACGCTCCCGCCCCGCGGTGCGAGTCGCCCGATCACCTCAAGCACCTCGCCGGGTTCGATCTCGGCGACCGCCCCGGCCTTCTCGTCCCAGAGGGTCACCTCGATCCGGCCGGAGGCGTCGCCGAGGAGGAGAGTGGCGCGCACCCCGGTGTCCCCGTCGCGCCGTGTGAACTCCTCGGGTTCCGCGGCAGAGAGCACTTTCCCGAAGAAGGAGACGATCGAAGGGCCGGGGACGATGCCGGTGATCTGCAGGTGGTGACGGCCGCAGTCGGTGACGACAAGGAGTGCGGCGGCGTTCTCGTCGAGGAGACCGCCCGACGCCTGCATGCGTTCGTTCACCCGCTTCTCAAACTCCTCGCGGCTGATCAGGTCGTCGACGAGGGCGTAGTGAAAGTTCACAGTTCTCCGGTCACTCCTTCCAGACCGGGGTCACCATGGCGGCTGTGACGTCGTCGATGGTCTCGGCCCGGCGCATCAGGGCGTGCTTCCTCCCGCTCACCGCAACCTCGGCACAGCGCGGCCTGCTGTTGTACTGCGATGACATCGCGTAGCCGTAGGCGCCCGCGTCGAGGACGGCGATGACGTCGCCGGCCTTCGGCGCCGGGAGGGCGCGGTCGTGCGCAATGATGTCGCCTGTCTCGCAGATCGGGCCTGCCACCGTGTAGGTGCCGTCGGCCGGGACGTCGGCGCGGTCTGCCACGAGCACCTCGTGGTAGGCGTCGTACATCGCCGGGCGGATGAGGAGGTTGAACCCTGCGTCCACGTTCACGAAGGTCTTGTGGGCCTTCTTCACCGAGTTCACGCGGGCGAGGAGGACCGATGAGTCGCCGACGAGCCAGCGGCCCGGTTCCACCCAGAGGGCCGGGTCGATCCCGCACTCCCTGATGCCCCGCAGGAAGACCGGCATCACGGCGGCCGCATACTCGGCGGGCGTCGGTGCCGGGTCGGTGTCGTGGTGGTACGGGATGCCGAGGCCACCGCCGAGGTCGAGGAATTCCAGGCTGACACCGAGGTCGGTGACCTCCTTTGCTACCCGCACCATCACCTCTGCGGCGCAGGCGAAGGGCTCGACCTCCAGGATCTGGGACCCGATGTGGCAGTGGATGCCGACAGGTTCGATATGCTCGCAGGCGAGTGCTTCCCCGTATGCGCCGACGATCTCCTGCGCCGGGATGCCGAACTTGCTCGTTGCAAGCCCGGTGGCGATCTTCGGGTGGGTCGGCACCTCGAGGGCCGGGTTCACCCTGAAGGCGATCTCCGCCGTCTTCCCGGCCTCGCCGGCAATGGCGTCGAGCTGGTGGAGTTCGTCCAGGGAGTCGACCGAGACCCGCACCCCCATCTCGACGGCGAGGGCGAGGTCGGCGCGGCTCTTGGAACTCCCGTTGAAGAGGAGGCGTTCTGGCTTCATGCCGGCACGGACGGCCAGTTCGAGTTCGCCGGGGGAGAAGACGTCCGCGCCCGCCCCTTCGGCGGCGAGGGCCCTGATCACCGCGAGGTTGCCGTTCGCCTTCGCCGCGAAGAGCACCTGCACGTCAGGGTAGTGGGCGGCGAGGGCGGCGTGGAAACGCCTGAAGTTGCCGGTGACCCGGTCAAGGTCGGTGACGTACAGGGGCGTGCCGTACTCCTCTGCAAGGGAAGGGCAGTCGACGCCGCCGATGGCGAGACGGCCGTCTTTGATTGTCAGGTGCGGCGGGAGTTTCATGGCATGATCCTCCTGATGCGGTCGAGGGCCTCTTCGATCCGTTCGACAGAGCGGGTGATGGCGAAACGCACGTACCCCGCCCCGCTCTCGCCGAAACCGACACCCGGCGTCACGACGATCCCGGCCCTGTCGAGGAACTGCGCCGCCGTCTTCATGCAGTCGTCGACAGGCATCCAGACATAGAAGGTAGCCTTCGGTGCACGGACGTCGAAGCCGAGTTCCCGGAGGCCCCTGACAAGGACGTCGCGGCGTTCCTGGTACACGGTGCAGGCGTCGGCGACGCACTGCTGGGGACCGGTGAGTGCGGCGACCGCCGCCTCCTGCACGGCGTCGAAGACCCCGGAGTCCACGTTCGACTTCACCCGGCCGAGGCCGGAGAGGATCTCCGGGTTACCGACGGCCATGCCGATCCGCCACCCGGTCATGTTGTAGGTCTTGGAGAGAGAGTGCATCTCCACCCCGACCTCCTTCGCCCCGTCGGTCTCCAGGAAAGAGGGCGCCCTGTAACCGTCGAAGGTGATCTCCGAGTAGGCGTTGTCGTGGACGACGACCAGGTCGTTGTCGCGGGCGAAGTCCACGACCTCCTCGAAGAACGCTTTCGGTGCGACCGCCGCGGTCGGGTTGTTCGGGTAGTTGAAGAAGAAGAGTTTCGCCTTCTTCAGGACGTCCTTCGGGATGTCGTCGAGGACGGGCAGGAAGTTGTTCTCCGCGGTGAGGGGCATGAGGTGCGTCTTCCCCTCGGCAAAGAGCGTCGAGGTCTTGTAGACCGGATAACCGGGGTCGGGGACGAGGACATAGTCGCCCGGGTTGACGAAGGCCTCGGGGATATGGGCGATGCCGTCCTTCGACCCCATCAGGGCGAGGACTTCGCTGTCCGGGTCAAGGGAGACGGAAAAACGTTTTCCGTACCACTCCGCAACCGCCTGGCGGTAGGCGGCCATCCCCTCGTAAGCGGGGTAGTGGTGGTTCTTCGGTTCCCTCACCGCCCTGACCATCGCCTCGACGATATGGGCAGGCGTCGGGAGGTCGGGGTCGCCGACACCGAGGTCGATGATGTCAACTCCCTCTTTCCTCTTCTGGGCCTTCATTGCGTCGATACGGGCGAATAAGTATGGCGGTAGGTTTTCCAGTCTCTGCGAATACATCGCTCTACTATTGCAGGGCTAGAATAATTAACTTCGTGCCCCTCAGAAAAACCGGAAAAAACTGCCGGAAAGATGCCCGCACCCTCTCACGGATGCGGAGGGCTCTCAGGTCGAGTGGGTCGCATCCCCGGAGGAAGAGATGTTGCAGACGAGGTCACGGGGGCATGGGGTGCCGTCGTCCTCGGCGATATTGCCCTGGGCGCGGACCTGCATGCAGATGTCGCACATACGTAAACTCATGTGCCCGACATTGTCGGCGACAAGGTCTTCGGCCAGGTGCCTGATGGACGATATCGCTTCGTCGCCCAGTTCTATTGTGCAGCCGCGTTTCTTGGATGCATACTGGGAGACAGATGCCGGGGTGATGTCGAGCATTGTCGAGACCTTCCTCTGGGACAGTCCTTTTTCCATCAGTTCCTGCACGAGGCATGCACGGATGCACGGGAGGATAAGCCAGACGCCAGTCTCACAGGGGAGTTTCATGAGATCACAATCCATAAATTGAGAGAGTTCGGATTAACAACTGTTAATGGGTATATCATATAAGAGTTGGGAACATGCCAGTACCTGCACAGGCAGGGCGTGACCGGGAAGGGGATATTTGATGGATCTCTGCACTCATACAGGTATTCAGGTAAAAGGGGGAGAGCCGCGGGAGATCACCGACGAGGTCTGCGTCGAGCACCGCTACCTCCTCGTAATGAACGGCACCCCGGTCGCCAGGATGGTGGCGTCTGCCGACGCACTCAGGGAATATGGGGCGGGTTTTGCGATCACCGAGGGCCTTGCCCGGAAAGTCATCTCTGTCGAGGTTGTCGGTGACGAGGTCAGGGTCGAGGCGGTCCCTGCCCCGGCCTGCGAGCAGGTGGTCGAGTCGTCGGGCGGGCCGGCATCTCTCTGTGCAGTCCCGCGGGTCGCGTCAGACCTGCGGATCGGCATCGACGATGTCTACAGGATGACCGCCGCCATCGAGTCTGACGAGTGGCGGAGAACGGGGGGCCTCCACTGCTCGGTGCTCTTCTGCGACGGGGAACTCCGTGCGAAGGCCTGCGATGTCGGCCGCCACAACACGGTGGACAAGGTGATCGGGCACGCCGTCCTCGCCGGTCTCGACCGGTCGCGGTGCGTCCTTGGCTGTACCGGTCGCCAGCCTGCCGGGATGGTGGCGAAGGCGGCCCGTGCCGGGATACCGATTGTCATATCGCGTGCGGCATCCACCTCTCAGGGGATTACGACTGCACGAGAGGCCGGGCTCACTCTTGTCTGCTTCTCGCGGGGGGACAGGTTCACCGTCTACACCCACCCCGAGCGGATCGAGGGTATCAAAATGCCCCGGCAGGAATGATCAAGAGGACCAGAATGACAGAAATGGACAGAGGATCTGAAAGACAGAAAGAGGGTCTGATCCTGCTCGGGTGCCCGGAGGCCGCGGCGCAGGTGAGCGTGGCCCTCCACATTGCGCACGGCCTCCGCAGGATGGGCCTTGTGCCGGTCGTCGCCGGAAACCCGTCGGCGCGGGCGCTCGTTGACATGGCCGATCCTGACCGGCATTATGTCGGCGAGATGGTCGACCTCGACGCCTGTATCGACTCGCTCGTCGAGCATGAACGAGACTATGCCGTCTCTTTTGTGCTCATACACCGTGAGAGCGGTGTCAGTTATGCGGGGACGGTCGGCAGTGTCTCTGCCGGGCGCGTGGTTGCGGTCGTCTTCGGAAGAGAGGCGGAGGAACTTGCCGGGCTCATCGACTTCCCGTGCGAGCAGGTGGTGGCGAAGGCCGTCCACCATGTCCTCCCCCTCGCAAAAGATATTGACAGGGTGATGGGATGGGATGCGTAGAAGCGCTCAACTATGAGATCCTCCTCAGGAACTGTTCGTTCAAGGAGTACAGGGAATATATCAGGAAGAACTACCGGGAGCACTACGACGTGATGCCCGGTTACCGCATCTTTGACCTCGCCCTCATCGGCGTCCCCCCGATCCCGATCGGCGTGGACGGCGACTACGTGATCTTCCCGTACACGAAACCGTGCCACGGCACTTTTGTGCTGAGGGTTGAAGGGAAAGAGGAGATAGAGAAACTGAGGTCGAAAAAATGAAGGTCATTGTGAAAGCATTCGCGACGTTCAGGAAGATACTGGAGAACGAGAAGGAGGTCGAGTGTCCTGAAGGCACGACGATCGGGGGCCTCGTCGAGATGCTTATTGCAGAGAGACCCGCCCTCAGGGATGCGATCTACGCCGCACCCGGCGTCCTCCAGGACCATGTCACTGTCCTGAGGAACGGGAGGAACGTCTACTTTGAGAAGGGTCTGCAGACAGTCGTCGCGGACCGGGATGTCGTCTCGCTCTTCCCGCCTGTCGGCGGAGGATAAAAAGAAAAATAGAAGTCAGGTGGGTTGGGCAGAGGCAGAATAGGGTGTGGTCCACGCCCCCCCAGTATGGACCACATCCTCGTTCTGCCAGCAGGACCCGGAGTGATCGAAAAGAATCCATCCTGCTGATATCCTGCACGCCCTCGCAGGGCGGCACAGTGATGAACTCCGGCAACCAGCATGTGTGGCCATCTGCCAGTCTGCAGAGGGTGGCCCTCTGCATACCGTTCTTGGAAACCTTATGGCAGACCTAGCAAGCCTGTACTTCCTTTTGTACCTGTTCCTGCCCCGTCATTGACGAAGACACGTGTCCCCCCACGTACACGGTGTCTTACCCGCTCAGGGGCACTCCGCTAATATCTCTCTGGGATGATAAATGTTTCGCATGGCCCTCCCTGGCATCTGTACCGCCGGGAAACAAAGGGCTGAAAATATCTTTTTCAATCAACAGGGTTTTAATAAGATATCGATTTTGTATCAGCCACCTGAAAAATCCCTGTTGCGTATGGTCTCTGCCATGTCCCATGAAATATTTCTCTCAGGAGATATACGTCCGGGTTTCGTCCTCCGGTGATACTCCCGGCCCGCGCCGATCCCTATGTACAGGAAGAGACAGAGATACAGGAGAGTATGATAGATCTCCTCACCCTTCTTGTGCTGGTGCTGGTCGGCGTCTTTGCCGGTCTCCTCTCCGGCATGCTCGGCGTGGGCGGCGGCTTCATCATGGTCCCGGTGCAGTTCTGGCTCTACTCTGTGTCAGGCTACCCTGACGAGGTCGCTCTCAGGCTCGCCTTTGCGACAAGCCTCGCCGTCATCCTCCCCACCGCCCTGAGCAGCGCCATCGGTCACCAGAGGAAGGGCGCCGTCGTCTGGCGGGCGGGGGCGCTCCTCGGCGCCGCGGCCGTTCCTGCGGCGGTCTCCGGTGCATGGCTTGCCACCGTACTCCCTGCCACTCCTCTTGAGGTCTTCTTCGGCCTTGTCGTCCTTGTTGCCGGGGCACGCACCTTCTTCGCCACCACGGAGAGTGCGGAGGTGCCGGCAGTCCCGGCCACGCGCTACCTCCTCTGGGGCGTTCCCGTGGGTCTCGTCTCCGGTCTTGCCGGCATCGGCGGCGGCGTCATACTGGTGCCGATCCTCACCGTGATCCTCCGCTTCCCCATGCACCGCGCCGTCGCCACATCGACGGTCGTGATGCTCTGCGCTGCGAGCAGCGGTCTTGTCACGTACATGCTCCTCGGGCAGGGTGTCGCCGGTCTCCCGCCCCTTGCCGTCGGCTACGCGGACCTCTTCCAGGCTGCCGTCCTCGCGGCGGCGAGCATCCCGGCGGCGCAGGCCGGCGCCCTCATCTCCCACAGGATGCCGGCGCGGTTCTTGAAGGGTATGTTTGCCGTGCTCACCACCTATATCGGGCTGCACATGACCGGGGTCTTCTCCGCCCTCGGTCTCCCCCTCTGATGAACACTCATATAGGGGGACGGCGATCCTCCCTCATGGCCACACTCTCCGATCCCGTCCGCCTCGTCATATCGGTCGCCCTGACCCTCCTTGTCGGCTTTGCCGGTTCTTTCTTCACGGCGCCACAGATTTCCGGCTGGTATGCCGGGCTTGCAAAGTCCCCGCTGAACCCGCCTGCCTGGGTCTTCGGCCCTGCCTGGACGATCCTTTTCATCCTGATGGGCGTCTCCCTCTTTCTCATCTGGCGGGAAGGGACGGGACGGCCTGAGGTGAGGGTTGCCCTCCTTGCCTTCGGCGTGCAACTCGTGCTCAACGTCCTCTGGTCCGCCCTCTTCTTCGGCCTGCAGTCGCCATTTCTCGGGTTTCTTGAGATCGTCCTCCTCTGGTGTGCGATCCTCGCCACAATCGTCCTCTCGGCCCGCGTCTCGAAAGCGGCGGCCTGGCTCCTCCTGCCGTACATCCTCTGGGTGAGTTTTGCCGCCTACCTCACCTGGTCGGTCTGGACCCTCAACCCGTGATGGTCGGAAGGGAGATATAGAGAGAAAAAACACCCTTCCCCACGCACATCGCCCTCCTCATCGTCGGTGCCGTCTTCCTCCTCATCGCCTTCAGGCAGACCCTCGGCGTAAAAATTTCCATCTGGCAGATCATGCTCGGCGGAGCGGTCGCCATGCTCCTCTCGGGTTCTGTCGCGCCCGTGCCGGCACTTCAGGCGATCGATCTCGACGTCATGATCTTCCTCTTCTGCATGTTCCTCGTCGGCGTCGCCCTGGAGGAGAGCGGTTACCTCACCACCCTGAGCACCGCCTTCCTCGGGCGTGCAAAGACGGCGGGGGGCCTCATCGTCCTCCTCGTCCTCTGCGCCGGCGCCGGTTCCGCTCTCCTGATGAACGACACTCTCGCCGTCATCGGGACGCCTCTTGTCCTCGGCTATGCAGTGCGCTACGGGATCAGGTCGCAGGCCCTCCTCCTTGCCCTTGCCTTCGCCGTGACGACCGGGAGCGTCGCAAGCCCGATCGGGAACCCGCAGAACCTCCTCGTCGCCACGAAGGGCGGTTTTGCCGACCCGCTCATGGCGTTCCTCACGGTCCTCGGTCCGCCGACCGTCCTTGCCCTTCTCCTCGCCTGCGCCGTCCTCTTCGTCGCCTTCAGGGATGAATGGAGAAAAAGTCTCGACGCCCCGGCGCCGCCCGCGTGCACCGGCGACCCCGCCCTCACCGCCCTTGCCCGGACCTCTCTCATTGTCGTCGTCGCCCTGATCATCGCAAAGGTCGTCATCTTTGCGGTTGCGCCCGGCACCGAGATCCCCCTGATTGTCATTGCCGTCGCCGCCGCCGTCCCCCTCCTTGTCCTCTCGCCCCGCCGGGTCGAACTCGTGAGGAAGGTCGACTGGGCGACGCTCGTCTTCTTCGCCGCCCTCTTCGTCGTCATGGCCGGTGTGCGGGAGAGCGGCGCCCTCGCCGACCTCATGGCAGGTACGGGTGAGGTCGCGCCGTCCATCCCGGCGATCATGGCCGGCGGCATTATCCTCAGCCAGTTCATCTCCAATGTCCCCTTCGTCGCCCTTGCCCTCCCTCTCCTCACCGCGGCCGGGACCGGGGAGGCCGGGATGCTCGCCCTCGCCGCCGGGAGCACCATCGCCGGGAACCTGACGATCGCCGGGGCCGCGAGCAACGTCATCATCGTGCAGGGCGCCGAAAGGCGGGGTGTCACCCTGGACTTCTTCGGGTTCGTGAAAGTCGGCCTGCCCCTCACTCTCATCCAGGCGGCGGTCTATACCGGGTGGCTCCTCCTGATCTGAGGTTCCCGCCACATCTTTCGGTAAAATTATATGAGGAAAGGCCCAGTTCTTGACTGGTGACATATGGATCGGTATCAGTGCATGGTCTGCGGCTATATCTACGACCCGGCAAAGGGAGACCCTGAAAGCGGGATCGCTCCCGGAACTCTCTTCGACGACCTCCCCGAAGACTGGACCTGCCCGGTCTGCGGCGCACAGAAGAGCAATTTTGTCCGGATGGACGAGTAAGAGACCTCCGGTTCCTTCGGGGACCGCGGAGATACTATTTCTCTCATAAGGCGAAGACTTATAGAGAAAAAGGCTGACTGAGGAGAGACTATGGAAAAATTTCAGTGCATGATCTGCGGTCACATCTACGACCCGGCAAAGGGCGAACCGAAACAGAAGATCAAAGCGGGCACTGCATTTGCAGACCTTCCCGACGACTGGACCTGTCCGGTCTGCACGGCTCCGAAGACAAAATTCAAACCGGTGGCATGAAAATGGCTGTACGGGAGATTGCGCCTGACGTCTATTCTGTGGGCGTCGTCGACTGGGACCTGCGCCTCTTCGACGCCCTGATCGGCACCCCGGAGGGGACGAGTTACAACGCCTTCGTTGTCAGGGGGACGGAGAAGACCGCCCTCATTGACACCGTCGACCCGAAGTTCGAGGAAGACCTCCTGAAGAACCTGATGAGACTCAGGATGGCGTCCCTGGACTACATCGTCATCAACCACGCCGAGCAGGACCACTCAGGCACCCTGCCCCTCCTCCTGGAGATGTTCCCCGCGGCGACGGTCATTGCGGACGAGAAGTGTCGCGACCTCATCGAGCACCTCCTCCAGGTCCCGCCGGAGAGGATTCAGACGGTGAAGGACGGCGACACCCTTGACCTCGGCGGGAAGACGCTGGAGTTCATCGTCTCGCCATGGGTCCACTGGCCGGAGACGATGCTCACCTTCGAGAAGGAGGACGGCATACTCTTCTCGTGCGACCTCTTCGGTTCCCATCTCGCCACGAGCGAACTCTTCGTGAAAGATTTCACGACTGTCTTCCACGCGGCGAAACGCTACTACGCCGAGATCATGATGCCCTTCAGGGCGAGTGTGAAGGCGGCGATGCAGAAGGTGGCCGCAAGAGACGTGGTGGTCATCGCCCCGAGTCACGGCCCTCTCTACCGCGACCCCTCGCTCATCCTCGACGCCTATGAGGACTGGACCTCGGACGCCGTGAAGAACCTCGTCCTGGTCCCCTATGTCTCGATGCACGGGAGTACGGCGAAGATGGTCTCGTTCTTCACCGACGCTCTCATCGAGCGCGGGGTCGAGGTGCGACCCTACGACCTGACGCGGGCAGACCCCGGCGAGGTGGCGATGACGGCCGTCGACGCGGCGACGATCGTCTTTGCGGCGCCGACCGTCCTCTTCGGTCCGCACCCGGCGGCGGTCTATGCGGCCTATCTCCTCGGCGCCCTGAAACCGAAGACGAAGTTCGTCTCTGTCATTGGTTCCTTCGGGTGGGGCGGCAGGACCGTCCAGTACCTCACCGACACTCTCGCCCCGCTCAAGGCCGAGATGATCGGCCCTGTCTATGTCAGGGGGTATCCCACGCCGGAGGACCTTTCAGCGCTCGCCGACCTTGCCGACACAATTGTTAAGAAGCATGAGGGCATAGTGACCGAACCGTAATGGGGAGGATCACGGATGACCGAAATGCTGGATGTCTATAAATGCGAAAAGTGCGGGAATGTCGTGAAGATCGCGCATGCCGGCGACGGGCAACTGGTCTGCTGCGGGGCGCCGATGGTGAAGATGGAGGAGAAGACCGCCGACGTCGGGAAGGAGAAGCATGTCCCCGTCCTTGAAAAGACGGCGAAGGGGATCAAGGTGAAAGTGGGCGGCGTCCCGCACCCGATGGAGGAGAAGCACTATATCGAGTGGGTCGAGGTGCGGAAGGGGCGCAAACTCTGCGTCTACAAACTCAAGCCCGGCGACGCCCCCGAGGCCGAGTTCCTGATCGACGACGTCAATGCAAAGACCCGGATATACTGCAATGTCCACGGTCTCTGGACGAACAGAAAATAATTTCTCGCAGGGCCGCGCGGGAAATGGTGTGCCATGCGGTCTTTGACCTCTTTTTTGGGACGGCGCGGATCTCTGGAGAGATTTTCATGCCTCCGGTCGTCGGCGAAGACCTTCCGGTCTTCTTGAACTCGCTGACGCTCGCAACTCGAAGACTTCGTCTTCTCGACTCCCTCC
>NZ_CALFSA010000028.1 GCF_937919355.1 uncultured Methanofollis sp.
TGTACTCCCTGACCTGCTCCTCAGACTCTCTCAATTTTGTGATTGTCTCCTTGAGACGCCTGACCATTATGTTGATGCTCTCTTCCAGGCGGGCGAACTCAAGCCCTTTTGTCGTCCTGATCCTGTGGTTGAGGTCGCCCCGTGCGATGATACTAACGTCCTCCACGATGGTGTCCACGGGTTGAGTGATGTACCACAAAGAAGCGAGGGTTACCAGCGCCCCGAAGAGGATGCCAAGTATCTCCGTGATGATATTGAACAGTCTGACCGTGTTGATGTGGTCGACCCTTTCCTGCAGGTTGTAGGTGACTTCGACGATCCTGATGCTCTCGTCTGTCCCCTGATCGGGTTCGACGAAGAGGTACCTGGTCATCTTTTGGGTCTGGTCGTCCATGACTGCAATGTCTGCCCGAGTTGTCATGACCTGCTGGAGGATTTCGGGCCTGAGCGTCCCTGCCGTCGTGTTCATCGGGTCGGTGAGGTCGATGGCAAGGTCTCCGAAAGTGTCATAGACCCTGACCGATTCAATGAACGGGTTGACCCCCTGCGCTTTCTCGACGATATCATGCTGGTAGATTGCCGGTATGGTGCCCTGCTGTGGGAAGGTTATGGCCACTTTCAGGAGATAGGTCCCGTCCGGGGTCAGGTCATATGCGCTGGTGGTGATCGAACCGTCGGGGTTCGTCCTGACCTCCCATGCTGGCTGTAACCGACTGTACCTGACAATGTCGGCGACCTCGGCGGTTCTGGTGAGATGTACCGATGTTGCGGTGTTTTTCCCGAACAGACGGTGCAGGTGTTCCTCCAACTGCCGGGTATCGGGCAGGGACGCATTGTCCGGCGGCGGGGTGTACTCCGTGATGTACGTGTCGAGGACGGCGACTATCTCCGTGCTGTAGTCTCGTCCCCTGGATGTCTCCTCTCTATTGACCAGGGCAACGGCCTCGCGGATCATCTCGTCGGTGTGGTCCATCACCTCCTCGTACGCCTCGACGATCTCGCCCCTTGCTTCGAGGTATGATATGGTCGAAAGAAAACCGATGGTGACGCTGATGACCAGAAACATGAAGAGCACCACGTAATGAAGAAATGGTCGTTTGTCCGGGGAGGTGGTGCTAGTCTCTTTCATGGAGTGTACCGGAGTTTGCATATGGTGTCGGGTTGTCGCCTGATCGTCACTTTCCCGCGGTATTCTTTATTTGGTATTATTATATTATATGAGTATCTATTTTTGAATGTCAAATTATAGCGCATTTAAATATATTTTCGAGTAAAATTGCCATTTTCTCCCGGTTTCTTATAGGGGGCCACCCCTGTACCGGCGAATTCGTGCAGTCTCTGGTTCATCCTCCCCGAGTCCGGCTCTGTATCTGAAAGACAGAGATAGAGTGAGGGAAGGGATCGCAATGGTACGGAAGGATCATATCTCCTGCAGGGTCCTGAGAGTGACGCCTGGATGACCTGTTCTGGATTGTCGGGGTGGGAGGATCCGGCACCTCCTCCATGGGGCTGGCACGAGCACCTTTCTCGTGCCGAAAAAAGTTTTTCCTCACTCCTGCCGTCTTCGCATCAGCAGGAAGGGGAAGAGGAGCACCACAGCCACGGTGAGCCAGACGCTCCCGAAGATATAGAGGAGACGCTCCCGGGTCGGGTCGTAGGAGTGCACCTCGGCATAACGCACCTGGTCGAAGGCGATCACGGTCGTGTTGTTCTCTGTCGAGACCTTCCCCCCCTCGCTCACCCGCCCGAGGAGGGGGTTTTTGACGTCCTGGCCCTCGGGGAGGGTGACCGTGATGTTCGAGGGCTCGGTAAAGAGGAGCTGGAGGTTTTTCTCCCGTATGGTGGCCTCATAAGTCACCGTCACGTTCCCCTTCTCGAAGGCGATGGTGTTCCGGTTCTTCTGTGTGTAGGTACAGTTCTCCCCGCACACCCCGGAGACT
>NZ_CALFSA010000029.1 GCF_937919355.1 uncultured Methanofollis sp.
ATCGCCGCGTGGGTGAGGGCGCTCACCGCGATGCGGAGGGGACGGGTGCGTGCCCGCGCGGCGGTCGTGATCGTCTCTGCCAGGAAATGGGTCTTCCCGGTGCCCGGCGGCCCCCAGACCAGGGTCAGCCTGTTCGCCATGATCTGTGCGAAGGCCGCCCTCTGGCTCGGGGTGAGACCTTCGAGGGCCGCGGGGTCGGGGGTGCAGAGGGGCGGCACGGGGACGGCGAAGCGGCCGGGGTCCCTGATGAGGGCGAGGAGGTCGTTGTCGTCGGAGGCGTCGTAGTCTTCGAGTTCGGAGAGGACGGCCGACGAGGTGAAGTCTGTCGCCCGCGGGAAGAGGAGGGCGCGGTCGCCTGCCGAGAAGGTGCCCTGGTCGCGTGCCGACCTGACGGCGAGGGTGAGGCCGGTCACCCGGCCCCGTCTCTCCTCTGTCTCGACGATCCCGGCAAAGCTGACCTCGCCGCCCGGCGGCACGGTTTTCGAGAGGTAGGGCGTGTCGTCGAAGGCTCGCGCCGCCTCCACTCCCTCCGCGGTGTCAGGGACGAGGAGGTAGTTGGGCATGCCGCCGGTGTCAGGGAGGGTGGCGGCGTCGAGGGGGGAGAGGACGTCCCACCCGCTCCCGCCGCGGCACTCCGCCCTGATGCAGAGGCCGAGGTCCCCCGCCTCCTTCAGGGGGAGAGAGCGGACGCGCCGCGCCTCGGCGGCGGCGAGGGCGGTCTCCTCCCTGATGACGGCGGCGAGGTCGGCGAGTTCCTGGTGCCTGAAGGGGGTGGGGGCCGGGAAGGCGAAGTGTTCGGCCCAGCGGTGGGGTGCGGTGCGTTCCCGCACCGCTTCGAGGAGGTCGCCCTCGGCCCGCAGGCGGCGGCGGACCTCGCCCTCGATCCATGACAGGGCCTCGGTCTTCCCCTCATACCACGCCATATAGACGGCGTCGCTCTTCATCAGGTTCCCTGTCTCCGGCCAGAAGAGAGGGGAGGGCCTGAAGGAGGCAGGGTGGTCCGGGCCGAGGAGTGCGGCGAGGGCGTCGGGGAGGCGGCAGGCGACCGGGACAGGGAGGGCGAGACACTCGGTGAGGACGCGGGAGAGGACGACGACCGGGTACCTGACGTGGGCCGCCTCGCCACCGCCGCCATAGTAGGCGAGGAGGCGGGCGGCGGCGGGGTCGTCGCACCCCTTCAGGACGTCCAGGAAGATGCGGCGCTCGCTGTCGTCGAGGACATAGGTCTGGAGGGACTTCTGTTCGTTGAAGGGTTTCCCCGCGTTGAAGAGGGCGACCTCCTCCAGTTCGGCGGCGAGGGCGCGGACGAACTCCTGCACGACGACCGTGCACTCGTCCCCGGTGCGGGCGACGGCGGTCCACTCCGTGAACGGCGTCCCGTACACCGCCGTCCCCTTGAAGCGCCTGAAGCCCGCCGCATAGACCTTCTTCCCGGCAGGTTCGCAGGCGAGGGTGAGGACGAGGCCGACACTTTCGGGCCGCGGCAGGGAGGAGGAGGTGCCGCCGAAGGGGACGACCTTCCCCTCCCTGAGGGCGCCGGCCTCTGCCCTGAGGCGTTCCCCTTTCCCCCGCAGGGACCCGCAGGTCTGGACCACGTCGTCGGCGTCGGGGGACGCGAGGAAGCGGTCGAGGTCGTCGAGGGTCTCGACCCCCGCCCTCTCGTGGAGGAAGCGGCGCCCCGCAGCCGTCAGGCCGGGGAGGAGAGAGACTGAGTTTTTCTCCTCCGCCTCCCTCCGGCAGGAGGCGAAGAAGGGGCAACTCTCGCATGCTGGCCTGAGGTGCCAGGGGAGGTCGGCATGGGGGGTGGTGAGGATGGGCCCGAGGTCGCGGGAGAGGAAGGTGGCGAGGACGCCGGTGTCCATGCCGATATCGATCATCTCGGGC
>NZ_CALFSA010000030.1 GCF_937919355.1 uncultured Methanofollis sp.
TGGAATCGTTGAATGTTGGCGGGATGATGCAGAATCATCATCTGGCACAGGGAATAGGAGATGTTTCGTGGAGCACATTCTTCACGATGCTGGAGTACAAGTGTCGGGAGTATGGGAAGACCCTCCTGAAGATCGGGAGATTCGATCCCTCCTCAAAGATATGCAGCAAATGTGGGTATCTCAAACGGGATCTTGTTCTCTCAGACAGAGAATGGATCTGTCCTGACTGCGGCACTCACCACGACCGCGACATCAACGCAGCGATCAATATCAAGAAGTTCGCCCTGCAAGAGCAGAACCTTGTCGGGGTAGCAGGTGCGGAACGCACCGTTGAGCCTGTGGACTTGCCTCAGTAGAGGGAGGATGAAGCAGGAAGCCCCGCCCAACAGGTGCGGGGTAGTTCACCACTTCCATCGCGCCGGCGGGTGCGAACTTGTCCGGGCGCCTTTTCTTGACGAAGGGAAAGAACAGGGTATCTTTGCAATCCGTCATTATAACCGCCCGAACCCGATCGGTCTCTCGATCGTCAGGCTGGAGGGTGTGCGCGGGAACGTCCTCGATATTTCCGGCGTCGACATACTCGACGGCACGCCTCTCCTCGACATCAAACCCTATGTCAGCCAGTTCGACCGCCGCGAGAATGTGCTGAACGGGTGGATGGATGAGCGGGACGTCGGGGGGATGAGGGACCGGGATGCAACGCCCCGGGGGCTGCAGGGCGGGAAAATGGGGTGGATTTGAGGGTTATCAGCCGAGGATCCGTTTTTTCAGGACTTCATACAGGTCGCGCCCGAGCAGACGTTCGGCCTCAGTGCGGTGAGCGTCTTCGATAAGGAGGAAGAGCCTTCTCGTCCCCGCTGCCGTCGTTGAGATCCCGACCCTCTCAGTCCGGGTGATCACGCCCTCCTCCTCCATCGTCGCAAAGAGGGGCAGGACATAGTAGTGCGGCACGCCGAGGTACTCTGCGAGCCGCCGGGTCGTCGGGAACCGGATCCTGATCCCTTCTTCCGAGCATGTCAACAGGAGTGCCCTGTCGTCTTCAAGGAGGATCCGCGCTGCCGCTGCAAGGATCATGTCTGTGGTCAGTGCCGCCATGTGCGGTAAAATAGTCCCTGAAGAAGGATGAGGTTTCCCCTACTCCTTCTTGCTGCCGCGCTCCTCTTCGGAGACGGGTTCGAGGTAGACGATCTCGGCCGCGATATCGGCGGCGATTACCTCGAGTTCGGTCTTCCTGAAATGGGTCGCCTCGACCCAGAGGCGCTTTGCGTTGTTCTCGCCCGTTACGGCGACGATGCGATACTTCGGCTGTTTCACGCCGCTGCCGACCTTGCGGCGTTCACGGACATAGATTTTTGTCATGGTGACCACCTGTTATCCAGCTGATATAGCAACTGGTATGGCCCATATTATATCTCCCAACCTATAAACATGATCCTCACACGGTGATACCATCACGGCACAACGCTTTGAACTCAATTCCGGACTCCGCGGCGAGACCATGGTGCGGAAGGGCCTCATGAAACGGATAGACGATATCCCCCAGATCCGGATCATGCCCGAACTCAATGTGATCAAGATCGGCGGTCACGGCACGATGGACTTCGGCCGTGAGGTCGTCTTCCCGATCGTGGAGGAGATCGGTGCGCTGAAAGAGGCCGGGGAGAAGGTTCTCGTCGTCACCGGCGGCGGCGTGCGCGTCCGCCATATCATGGACATCGGGATCAACCTGGGGATGCCGACTGGCGTCCTCGCAGAACTCGCCTCAAAGATCAGCGAGCAAAACGCACTGATGATGTCCCTCCTCCTCTCGAAGTACGGCGGGACACAGGTGAAGTCGGGCGACCTCCTCGAACTGCCGACCCTCGCCTCCCTCGGGATGCTGCCGGTGACCCACGGCACCCCCCCGTACGGCCTCTTCGAGCAACCGGCAGAGATCGGGTCGATCCCGCCGAACCGAACTGATACGGGTGCGGTGCTCATCGCGGAGGTGATGGGCGCGAAGAACTGTATCCTTGCGAAGAACGTCGACGGCCTCTACACCGAGGACCCCCGCATCGATCCCG